>NZ_CAJPHE010000004.1:0-447180 GCF_905339875.1 Burkholderia sp. BCC1998 | reverse complement strand
GATGGGCCGTCTGCTGAAGAAGGCGCTGTAATATTTCCCCTGGGTTCGTCCTGCAGAAAACGCCGGCTTCGCCGGCGTTTTTTGTTATGCTCGCGCAATGAATTTGTAAGCCCCGGGGCTGCGCGATGCATGTCCCGGCATTGACCCGGGCCGCCTGTTCGACAGCCGTTGCCCCGCACCCGATCACCCGATACTGCTCATGCTTGAATTCCTGACGTCGCTCCACTGGGGCGCGGTGTTTCAGATCGTCATCATCGACATTCTCCTCGGCGGCGACAACGCGGTCGTGATCGCGCTCGCATGCCGCAACCTGCCCGCCAACCAGCGGCTGCGCGGCGTCGTGTGGGGCACGGCCGGCGCGATCCTGCTGCGGGTCGCGCTGATCGCATTCGCGGTCGTGCTGCTCGACGTGCCGTTCCTGAAGTTCGGCGGCGGCCTGCTGCTGCTGTGGATCGGCGTCAAGCTGATGGCGCCGGACGCCGATGCGCACGACAACGTGAAGCCGGCCGACCGGCTGTGGGACGCGGTGAAGACGATCGTGATCGCCGACGCAGTGATGAGCCTCGACAACGTGATCGCGATCGCCGGCGCGGCCGAGCAGGCCGATCCGTCGCACCGGCTGGCGCTGGTGATCTTCGGGCTCGTCGTCAGCGTGCCGATCATCGTGTGGGGCAGCACGCTCGTGCTGAAGCTGCTCGACCGCTTTCCGGTCGTCGTCGCGCTGGGCGCCGGGCTACTGGGCTGGATCGCCGGCGGGCTGATGGTGCACGACCCGGTCGGCGACCGCTGGCCGGTACTCGATACGCAGGCCGCGATCTACGGCGCGAGCATCGCCGGCGCGCTGTTCGTCGTCACCGCGGGTTACGCGCTCCGGCGCCACCGCGGCGTCCCGCGCGCGCATTGACGTTGGCCGCCCGGCCGACTGCCGGGGCCGCGGCCCGCTGGCTACGATCGAAACGCCTGCCTGATCCGGCAGGCGTTTTTCGTTTCCGGAGCCAGTCATGTTCGAAGCCTTTTCCGTTTCCCTGTTCCGTCGCATCGCCGCCAATCTGCGGCGCGCGCGCCGGCCGGCGCCGCGCTGGCGGCCGGCCGGCTTCACGCTGATCGAGCTGATGATCGTGCTCGCGATCGTCGGCGTGATCGCGGCCTACGCGATTCCCGCGTACCAGGATTACCTCGCGCGCTCGCGCGTCGGCGAGGGGCTCGCGCTCGCGTCGTCCGCGCGGCTCGCGGTCGCGGACAATGCCGCGAGCGGCGCGGGCCTCGATGGCGGCTACAGCCCGCCGGCCGGCACCCGCAACGTCGAATCCGTCGTCATCGACGGCGACACGGGCCAGATCACGGTGGCGTTTACCGCCCGCGTCGCCGCGGCCGGCGCGAATACGCTCGTCCTGGTGCCGTCCGCGCCGGACAAGGCCGATACGCCGACCGCGCGCGTACCGCTGAAAAAGGGCTCGATGCAGGCCGGCGCGATCGCATGGGAGTGCTTTGCCGCCGGCAAGGCTGCGTCGTCGCTCCCGGCGCCGGGCGCGGGCCCGCTACCGGCGGAGGCCGCGACGTTGCCCGCGAAATATGCGCCGGCGGAATGCCGCGCGTAGGGGCGGGGGCATGCCGGCCAGTGCGGGGCCGCCCGCACGGCACGGCGCCCGCCGTGCCGGCGGGTTGCGCCGGTCGCACCGGTCGCGCCGCGTCGGGTGACGGTGCGACGGGCCCGCACAGAGCGGGGAAAGTTTTGTATAGTGCGCCGGTTGCTGACATCCGGTTCGCTCATGCCTTCTACTTTTTCCCGTTCGTTGCCGCTCGTTGCGCTGGCTGTCGCCCTGATCGTGCCGTACTCGATCACGAATCACACGTATCCGATTCCAACCTTCTATTCAGAATTTGCCGCGCTGGTGCTGTATCTGCTGGTGGGGCTCTCCGTCGTCCTGCTCGCGCGCACGGGCCGCCCGGCCGAGCCGTTCGCCGCGCCGGCCGCGTTCGTCGCGCCGCTCGGGTTCGCGGCGGTGCTGATCGCGCAGGTCGCGCTGATGCCGCTGAAGGTGCCGTCGATGAACTGGCTGGCGGTCGGCTATCTGGCCGCCGCGCTGGTCGCGATGCAGGCCGGCTACACGCTCGGGCGCGAGGGGCTCGCCGAAGCCGTCGCGCGAATGATGTCCGGCGCGCTGCTCGTCGGCGGGGTGTTCGCGGTCGCGAGCCAGATCGTTCAGCTGTTCCATCTCGAGTCCGCGGTGTCGCCGTTCGTCGTCGTGTACAACATCGCGGTCGATCGCCGCCCGTACGGCAACATGGCGCAGGCGAACCACCTGGCGACCTACATCGCGTTCGCGCTCGCGGGCGCGCTGTATCTGGCGCAGACGCGCCGGCTCGCGGCATGGGCGTGGCTCGCGCTGTCGATCGCGCTGTCGGTCGGGCTCGCGCTGACGGTGTCGCGCGGCCCGTGGCTGCAGGTCGCGGTGCTGGTCGTCGCGGGTTTCTGGATGGCATGGATCGAGTCGCGCCGCGCGCCGGGCAACCGCCGCGCATGGCTGATGCCGGTCGCGCTCGCGGTGATCTTCGTCGCGGTGAACGTCGCGGTGCGCTGGGCCAACGTGCACTTCCACCTGGGGCTCGCCGAGTCGGCGGCCGACCGGATGCGCGACGCGGGGCAGATCGCGCCGCGCCTCGCGCTGTGGAAGTACGGGCTTGCGATGTTCCGCGAGCATCCGTTGCTCGGCGTCGGCTGGGGCGAATTCCCGTCGCATCAGTTCGCGCTCGTGCGTACGCTCGGCGGTGTCGAGATCGCGAACAACTCGCACGACATCTTCATCGACCTGCTCGCGAAGTCCGGCCTCGTCGGCCTCGGCGTGCTCGTCGTCGCGCTCGTCACATGGTTCGTGCGCGCGGTGCGCGCGCCGCAGTCGAGCACGCGCGTGTTCGGCCTCGCGCTGATCGGCATCCTGCTGATGCATGCGCTCGTCGAATATCCGCAGCAATACATGTTCTTCCTGCTGCCGGCGATGTTCGTGATCGGCCTGCTCGACGTGAAGCCGCTGCGTATCCTGCCGGGCCGCGTGGCGTTCGGGCTGTTCGCGGTGCTGTCGGTCGGCGGCGTGCTGGCGGCAGTGCCCGTGCTGCGCGACTACCAGCGCGCGGAAGTGCTGTACTACGGCAGCGAACCGGCCGCGCAGTACCGCGACGCGCCGTCGCGGCTGTTCGGCGCGTGGGGCGATTACGGCGCGGCCACGCTGCTGACGATTTCGCCGGACAACCTGCCGCTCAAGCTCGTCGCGCACGAGCGCGCGATCGCGCTGCTGCCCGGCGAGACGGTGCTGCGCCGCTATGCGGCGCTGCAGGCGCTGGCCGGCCGCGACGCCGACGCGCTCGATACGGTTGCGCGCCTGCATGTGTTCGCGAAGGAGTTGAAGGATTGGCCGCAGCAGCTTGCGTTGCTGTACAAGCTGTGCGACCAGCAGCCGGCGCTGAAGGCGTTCAAGGCGGCGGTGGTCGCGAAGTACGGGGAAGTCCCGGCCGACGCGGACGACGACGACTCGGACGACGATTCGGAGTGACGCCGCGCGGCGCCGGGCGGGGAATCCCGGCGTCGGTCGGATTGCGGTGAAGCAGGGGAGCGATGGCGGCCCGGGACGGTGCGGCGATTGCTTCCCGCGAAGAATGGATGCCCGCCGGATACGGCGCGATTCGCGTCAACCATTGTCAAATCGCCGCCACGCGCGAGGCGGCGCGTGCACAATGCGCGAAAGCGTTCGCGTGCATGGTCGCCCGGAGCGGGCTGCCGGCACGAACGCTGCCCCCGGATCTCCGGGAACCCGCCAAGCAGGATCGCGACCGGGCAACCATCGGTCGTGCGGCCGCAACGGGGCGCCGGTCCGATGGCCGCGGCGCGGGGCGATGCACGCGATGCGGCCGGACGATGTCGGCCGGCGCGGCAATCTTCCGCAACAACAGTACTCAAGAACGATATTCGACCATGGCTCTTCGCTCGACCATCCTGATCCTGCCTGCCGTCGCCGTGCTGTTTTCCGGCTGCGCGATGCTGTCGTCGTCGCAGGAAAGCAAGCTGACCTGCCGCATTCCGCGCGCCGTCTACCCGGATGGCGCGAAGCCGCTCACGCGTCCCGTCACCGTGCTCGTGCGCGCGCTGATGACGACCTCGGGCGAAGCCCAGAACGTCACCGTGACCACGAGCAGCCGCAATGCCGCGGCAGACCGCGCGGCCGTCGACGCGATGACGCATGCGACGTGCGCGCAGACCGGCGCCACCGCGAATCCGTTCCTGCTCACGCAACCGTTCGTGTTCGAGCCGCGTCGCGGCGAGTGATGGGCGGGCCACGCGGCTGGTCATGCCGTGTCGCGCCAGCCGCGTGCCGTCGTTTCCTCTCCGGTGCCGCCATGCCGCTGCGGTTCAGTGCCGCGGCATCAGGTTTGCGCCATGGCAAGCCGGGGCGGCCGCGTTGCGTAGCCCGAGCATCGTGAACCCGTTGCGCTCCTGGCGGATCAGCGCGTAGCGCCGCGCCACCGTGTTTCCATCCTTGCCGGTCAGGTCCAGTTCGACCTGGAAGCGATCCTTGCCGTCCGAGCAGCCGCGTACCGGACCGTACGCGAACCCGACATCGGGCGCCTTGCTTTCGGCATTGAACGCTTGCCGGGCCTTCAGCGCCACCGCAGCGGCCGCCGGTTCGCTCCACTCGCGCGCGAGCGCATCGTCCACGTTCAGCCATTCGTCGACGAAATCGCGTCCGTTGAGCGCGACGGGCTGCACGCGCTGCACGGTGTCGCCGTCGACGCGGTAGCGGAAGATGCCCGGCCGCGTCATCACGTCGCTGTCGCGCGAGCCGACCGTCGTGCGCATCTCGAAGCCGTCGGGGCGCACCTTGAAGCGGAGCGCGTCGTCGTCGAGCACGTAGCCGTGATCCGTATGGAACAGCGTGCGTTGCGCGGCCGTGCCGTTGGCTGGCGCGACCACGTCCGCGCCGAACCGGCTCCAGCGCGACGAGCACCACGGCGTGCCATGGACGATCGCCACCTGGCCGCCGGGCAACGCACCGAACCAGAAACCGCCGCCGTAGGCGCCGCCGATGTCCTTGTAGTCGTCGGCTTGCCAGCGCAGCACGCGCCGCCAGCCGCCGTTTTCCCACGCGTACGCGGTGAGCAGGTTATCGTCGCCGCACGCGATGTCGAAGCCGGCGCGCACGAAGAGCAGCGGACGGGACGTGCCGTCGCGCGCGACGTCGACGTCCGCGTTGCGGCCGAACGCCGATTCGCCGGTTTTCGGCTGGGCGGGTTGGGCGGGTACGCCGAGCGTTGCCGCGAGCGCGCGTTTCAGCGCCGCCGGTTCAACGAGTTCACCGCTGCACGCGAGCCGCGCGTCGATCGCGCCGACGAGCGCCTGCTTGTACGCGCGAAGCGCATCGCGCAAGGGCGGCGACACGTCGACGGTGCCACCGCCGTCGCCTTGCGGATTACGCACTTGCTGCACGCGGTGTTGCGCGTCGACGGCGGCGCGCGCGGCTGTGTCGGCGGCGGGGCAGGGGCTGGCGGCGAAGGCGACGGGCGATACGACAACGCACAGCGCGAGTGCGGCGCGATGTATCGAGTTGTTCATCGAATGGAGTCTCCGGGCGTAGCGAGGGGATTCAGTCCTGTGAGGCCGTGGCATTTCGGACAGGGAACGACAGCTTCTCCAGTCTTTCATCGAGCAGCGAATAGAGCGTGTTCGTATCCTGATCGAAGTACCGGCTGTTATGGACGATCTCGTCGACCTTCTGTTTCCAGGTCCTACCTGCGTCAATGCTGCTGACCATCAGGGGGATCGGTGGATCGTCGGTTGCCTGCCCGGGATCGGTCGCATAGACGAGCAACAGGCCGTCGCGGCCCACGTCGAGGTCGCTCACGATGAGCTTCCTGTCAAACGTGGTCACTTGCCGGACGCGCTCGGGGTGCGTGGCCGCCCACGTCGAAAGCACGCCGGTCCGGTGTGCGCCGTCCGGCGCAGTATCGTCACCGCTCCCGTTGTCGAGGAGGGACAGCGCGTAAAGCGTGTAACCGCCGGTCGTGGCCGGTGTTGACGCGAGTCGGGTGACGGTCTGGTTCGGCAGGACGGCGTCGGGAACGAACGTCTGCTGATCCGGCGCGAGCCGATATACGACGCTGCGAGCGGGGGCCGTCGCCGACCGATCGACATGGTAAGCCACTCGCAGGGTGCCGTCGGGGCCGAGGTTCACCGCTTCGAAGTTGCGCGGGGGCAGACCGGGGACGACTGCATTCGGCGGTAGTGCAATCCGCTGCCAGGAGTCGCCGCCGTCGGATGTTCGCCGGACGGCCGGGCCCCGGCCGATCGCGTAGCCGCGCTGCGCGTCGATGAAGAGGAGCTGATCGATATCTTCGTGCTCGGGCCATTCGAGCTGCGACCAGCGGCGGCCGCCATCGAGCGATTTCCAGACACGGGTTTGCTGCGGGTTGAGGTCGTCCGCGCGACGCGGCGATGTGTAGCTCATCCAGCCGGCACTGATCAAGTGGACATGACCGTCTCGCGAATGCCACCACGCGATGTGTTGGCCGGGCGCTTGCAAGCTGCGCTGCAGTCCGCGATCGAGCGTGCCGCGGAAGAAATTCGCGGTCCGCCGATTGAGGGTTTCTCCCGCGTTGTTCATCCATGCTTCGGTGGGCTCGGCAACCGTCGGATTCTTCCACTCGTCGGCAGGCTTCAGCGCCACCACGGGATCGGCGACCGTGAGCGACATGATTTCGTTGCCGGTGATGTAGAAATCACCGATGCCTGTCGGCGGGTCGGGCCATGTGATCTGCGACGAAACGGTTTGCCATCGGGGGCCGGTGTTTTCGTACAGCAGAATCAGTACGATGCTGCCGATCGTGATGGCGGCCAGCCGCTTCAGCCGGGATCGATTGCGCATTGAAGTCGACGGAGAGGGCATGAGGCCGGTTGTGCCGCGGGCGTTGTCCGATTCTGCGGACGCGGCCCGCGGCACGCGTGCCAGGCGGCGATCAGAATTGTCGTTTCCGCAGCGTGTAGGCGAACACCGAATAGAGCGTATTCGTTTCCGGGTCGAAGTAACCGCCCTGCGAGGCCTTGTCGGTGGTTTGCTGCCAGGTCTTGCCGCCATCGGTGCTGCTGATGGTCAGGTCGATGGGCGAGCCGCCGCCGTTTGCGGTGTTTGGATCGGTTGCGTGAACAAGCAGAACGCCGTTGCGCCCGACACTCAGCCCGTTGAGCGTCAAGCGGTCCTCGAACGTGTGCAACTGCCGGATGCGATCAGGATGCTCGCTGGTCCAGGTCGAAATGCCTCCTGTATCGCGGTTGTCGCCGGATGCATTGGCCGCGCGTGACAGCACATACAGCGGGTAGTCTCGATACGGTGCTGGCGGTGCTTCGAGGCCGACGACGTGGCCGGGTAGCTCGGCTTCATGGGCGAAGTCCGGCTGATCCCAGTCGAGCCTGCTGACGATGCTGGTCGGTTGCGGATAACCGGGCTCGTTGGCCAGATAGGCGACGCGCAATGTACCGTCCGGGCCGAGGGCGACTCCATCGAATGATCTGCGCGGCTTGCCTGGGATGATTGCGCCCGGAGGCGCCTTGATTTCCTGCCACGATTGGCCGCCGTCTGTCGTTCGCCAGACGCGCGGTCCCCAGCCGATCGCGTAACCACGCTGGGCATCGATGAACAGCAATCGGCCGATGTTGTGATCCGCAGGCCATTGGAGTTGGGACCAGTGCTGGCCGCCGTCGCTCGATTTCCAAAGCCTCGTAGTCTGAAGGACCGCGCCGTCGTCGGGGCGAGGTGCGTTGTAGTCCATCCAGCCGGTACTGACGTACAGGACCCGCCAGTCGGGCGAGTACCACCATGACGCGGTCTGGCCCGGTTGCTGGAAGTGGCGCACGACGCTGCCGCCCAGCGTGCCGCGCAGGAAACTGACGGTGGACCGGTTCAGCCGCTCGTTTGAATCGTCCATCCACGGTTCGGCGAACTCCGCGACGTCCGGGTTCTTCTGCTCGCTTTCCGGCTTGAACGTGAGTTCCGGTCTTGCAACCTTCAACGACATGAAGTCGTTGCGCTGTACGCGAAATGCGCCTGCGCCGTACGGCTTGTCGTTGCGCATGAATTCGGTCGATACCGTTTCCCACCCTGAAGTCATTTCCGTATATCCGTAAATAGCGATCGGCAGAACAAGAACGCATCCCGCGATCAAAAGCCATCGTTTGCTTTTTCGCATGTCACTTCACCAGCAGTCTTCCGAGTGCCTTGCCGACCGGATCATCGACGTCCCATTCCTCGGCCTTGTTCCTCAGAACGGGGATGGCCGAGTCGCGCGCCTGTCCCCACGTTCTTCCGTCGCCCCATTCCTGAATGTTCGGGCGCATTCCGATCCTGACGAGATCCATGATCGGCAGATCCGCCAAGCCGCCGTCGAGGTAGGCCATCGGGTGCGTCTTGAATGCGAATTCCTTGAACTTTTCGGTGTCCATTTCCAACTCGAACTGTGGCCACGTCATATCGACGCTACCGTTTCCTGGCGTCGGGCTGGCCATCTGGATCGTGTTGCCCACCATGTTTTGATTCAGGCCGTCTTCCATGTTGACCTGAAGCAGTTTTCGCGCTTTGTTCAACCACGCTTTTCCCTGGGGGCTGAGTCGAGGGTAAAGATTCTTGCCATAGTCGGAGCAATAGTAGTAGCCGTAGCTGATGTAGTAATCCGGCGGCTTATGTCCGCATCCGACGTGACGCATCATGAAGTTGCCGTGACGAGACCAGTCGGAATTCGTGCTGTCTATCTTGATCAGTTCCTCGCGCCGGTGCAGGAGTCGGTGCGCCACGTTCGAGTCGGTCCACGGATCCCACGACAGCGCGAAACCCTTGATGGTCGACCAGATGCTCGACATGCTGACCTTCTCGACCGTCTCCATATAGGCCCCGTGAAGTGGCCGATAGTAGAACGGACATGTGCCGACGATCCATTTCGGTGCCGGCGTCACATGCTTGTCGCAGATATTGATCGCCACCTTCGGCCGATCCTTGTACCCCGTCGGCGTCAGCATCCCCGCGCCGGTACCCAGCACGTTGTCCTTCTGTTGCACGTCAGCCATTCGATTTCCCCAAGAACTTGACGACGACGTCGTGCGGCACGTGGCTCTGCGTGAGCCCGGTCTCGCCTGCCGCGTTGGTGACGCCTTCCGAGATCAGCGTGCCGTTCGAGAACATCTGGTATCGCGTATTCGCGACCGGAATGTCGGTGCCGGCCCAGTGCGCGATGAACGCCTGGTCGTAGTTGCCGCTCGAGTTCGGCAGCGTCGGCATGGTTTGCGACAGGTGCGTGGGGCCGTTGAACAGGTGCTGCGCACCCTTGATGTCGATCTTGCCGGGCGCGTGCACCTCGATGTTGCCGTCCGCGATGCGGATGTAGGCGCCGCCGGAAGTCAGCAGGATTTCCTTCGCTGCCGCGCCTTCGATCGACTGCGTGGCCGCCACCAGTTTCAGCGCCTTCTGCGCGGTCAGTTCGATGTTGTCCGCCTGCGCCTGGATTTCCACCTTGCCCTTGCCGGCGAACAGCTTCATGCCTGCGTTCTGCGCGAACAGGCTGATCCGGTCGAGGACGCTCGCGATCAGCGACTTGCCGGCCGCGACGTGCGTGCTTTGTCCGCTGACCAGGTTGACGTGCCGGTCCGCGGCGAACTGCACGGACTGCTGCGTCGACAGCGCGATGCCGGCCGGGCTGCCGAACAGCATCACGGGCTCCTTGAACGCGTTGGCCGTGCCGGTGCCGCCGCCGGCGGTCCTGCCGCCCGCGGTGCTGCCGCTCACGCTGTTCTGCGTCGCATCGCTGAACTGCTTCAGCGCCGTGTGGCCGGAGTCGAGCGACTCCCCCTGATGCTGCGCGCTGACCTCCGACATCGTTTCCATCAGGCCTTCCGCGCGGACGAGCTGCTGTTGCGTTTCCTTCACGTCGAGCGGCTGGCTTGCCGGCTGCTTCGGGTGCGTCGTGACGTACAGCCCGCGGCTCGCGCGCACCGCGCCGTATGCATCCGAGCGCAGGTCGAAGCCGCTGCCGAGATAGCCGCCGCGATCGTTGCCCGTGTGGTCGATCAGGTAGCCCAGGTGCAGGTGCGTGTTGGCCTGGCTGCTGTACAGGTGTACGCGGTTCTGCGACGTCGCGTCGTCGAGCACCAGCTGGTTGTAGCCGGCACCCGCATATTCCTTCGACCGGTAACCGGACAGGATGCCGTTGCTGTGCCATTGCGGGCTCGTCGCACCGTTGTAGACCTTGCCGACGATGATCGGACGATCGCAGTCGCCGCCGAGGAAGTCGACCAGCACTTCCTCGCCGCTGCGATGCGGATGAACGGCACCATAGCCGTTTCCGGAATCCGATGCCGTGGCACGCAGCCAGCACGACGCCTTCTCGTCGCCGTCGTTCAGGCGGTCCCAATGGAATCGGACCTTGACCCGGTTGAGCGCGTCGGTGTGGACTTCTTCGCCCTGCGGTGCGACGACGATCGCGGATTGCAGATGCATCGGCGGTTTCGCGTGCTCGAACGGGCTGCGGAACGGCACCGTCGTGCGCTGCGCCTCGATGCTGACCTGGAAAATACCCTCGCTGCCGTCCGGATGCCGGACGTACGACAGGTCCGCGACGTCGGCCCGCACGAGCGCGCCGATGTCGGCCTGCAGGCTGTGCGGGAACGCGGCCTGTCGGTCGGCGACGGGCAGGTTGTTGGCGATCAGCCAGGCCGTCTCGATCACCGCGAACCGGCGCTGGCCCGCGTCGTCCTTGTCGTGTTCGGGGTGATCGGCGAGCTCGAACGTGCGTCCCGCATCCATGCGCCGGACGCCGCCGATGCCGTGAAAACGCTTCGCAAGCGACTCCTGCTGTTCCATCCAGAGCTTCGACAGATGGTCGCCGCGAGACTGTTCGGGGTACGTGTAGGCGCCGGTGTATTCGTAGACTTCGAGCTGCTGCGGCAAGTCGCCCTGGTTCGCGATCGTCGGCAGATGAGTCGCCTTCGGATTCGATGCGGTGGGCGGCTGCTTGTAGTCGAACGTGCGCGTCGTACGCTCGACGCTGCGCAGCGTGCGCGTGCCGGAGAACTGGACGAGCGTGTCGGCCTCGTCGCGTGCGCCGGCGTGATGAAAGCGCACGGTCTGCGGCGACAGCGCGGGCAGCGCGTCGATCCGGTCGACGACGACGAGCGTGTGCGACTTGCCGTCTTGCGCCTGCTCCCAGAAACCGTACAGGCCTTCCGATTCCAGCAGGCGGTGCACGAAGTTCCAGTCGTCCTCGTATTGCATGCAGAACGAGCGGGACGGCAGCGGCTGGTAGAGCCTGAAGTCGAAGCAGCCCCTGGCTTGCGGGTGCTGGTTCAGGACGTCGGCGATGATCTCGTCGGCGGGTTTGTCCTGCCAGATGCGCTGGTCGCGGCGGAACTTCAGGAAGTGCAGGAACGACGCGAAGACGATCTGGTAGTGCGTGAGGCCGCTGTCCGACCCGAGCCGGCGCGCAGCGTGCACGTACCCGTGGTGCGGCGCGTACGACTTGTCGGGCTGCTGGATTCGCAGCGTGACGGGCTGCGCGATCAGCTTCTTGAGCTCGATGTCGTCGGACACCGACACGGCGTCGACGGTGAACTCGAAATGACGCCCGAGCCGGGAGCGTCCCTTGACGCGATGGGGCAGCAGGACGTCAGGGCCGAGCGGCGTCTCTAGCTGGACAAGTCGTTCGTCCTGGATCGGCCCGGCCAGACGTGCGTTTCTCAATGCTTGCGAATTCATCACCCGTGCTCGCTTTTTTTGTGCTGGGTCGCACGCTCTCCCGTGCGGAATCCGCCAATTGTATGAGATAAACGCCAGCTATCTCGAATTTGCCTTTCAACGACATTTCAAATGCGGTCGGCGCGTCGGCCTGACGGGGCAGGGTGCGCACGCCATCCGGTCGGGCAATGGTCGGGCGTGGGTGGTTCAGGCCGGATCGACCAGGCCCGGGCCGCTCAGCCCGCGACATCCTCCGCCTTCCAGTCCCCCGACTTCCCGCCGCGCTTTTCCCGCACGCTCACCTCGGTGATCACCATCCCGCGATCCACCGCCTTGCACATGTCGTACACGGTGAGCAACCCGACCTGCACGGCTGTCAGCGCTTCCATCTCGACGCCGGTCCGCCCGAACGTCTCGACCTGCGCGACGCAGTGCACGCCCGGCAGCGCATCGTCGAGTTCGAAGTCGACGGCCACGCGCGTCAGCGCGAGCGGGTGACACAGCGGAATGAGGTCGGCGGTGCGCTTCGCGCCCTGGATCGCGGCGATGCGCGCAACGCCGAGCACGTCGCCTTTCTTCGCCTTGCCGTCGCGGATCAGCGCGAAGGTCGCCGGCAGCATCCGGATCGTGCCGCGCGCGATCGCGATGCGTTGCGTTTCCTGCTTGCCGCCGACGTCGACCATGTGTGCGTGGCCGGCAGCGTCGAAATGGGTCAGTCCTGACATGTCTTGCTCCAGTGGAACGGCGTGCGCGCGCGAGCACGTCACTCGATCCTGCTTCGTGACCGGCCGGGGCGCCGAATCCCGTATCCGCACCCCGATCCGATCCAACGTTTCAACGGGCGCCTATCATAGCAGTGGCCTTCGCGGCACCGGGCGCGCAGATGGCGCACTTGCCACACGGGACAGTTGCGAGGTCGCCGGTACAATGACCCGAATATTCAGACCACACGCCGCAATGCGCGCCCGGCGCGCGGTGCGGCGTCGCTTTCATCCTGCCATGCGTGTCAAACAGTTGCTTGCCGTGTTGCTGTCGGCGGCGCTCGTGCTGCCGCCGAGCGGCCATGCACAGCGCACCTCCGCGCAGCCGCTCGAGCCGGCGACCGGCGCCTCGCCGTCGATCTCCACGGTGCCGTCGGGCATCGCGACCGGCGTGTTCGGCACCTACGGCGGCGCGGAAAGCCGGTTTGCCGGCGCCGACGGCGCGTCCGCGCCCGGCGCGAGCCTGCGCGCGCCGCTGCGCACGCTGGAGCTGCCCGACCTCGGCGACGGCTCCGGCGGTTCGCTCACGCCGCAGGCCGAACGCCGTCTCGGCGAGCGCGTGATGCGCGAGGTGCGGCGCGATCCGGACTATCTCGACGACTGGCTCGCACGCGATTACCTGAACGCGATCGCGAAGCGGCTCGCGGCGGCTGCGGCGGCGCGCTACATCGGCGGCTACATGCCGGACTTCGAACTGTTCCCGGTGCGCGATCCGCAGATCAACGCGTTCTCGATGCCGGGCGGCTTCATCGGCATCAACAGCGGGCTGGTCGTCACGACGCAGACGGAATCCGAACTCGCATCGGTGGTCGGCCACGAGATGGGCCACGTGCTGCAGCGGCACATCGCGCGGATGATCGGCGCGAACGAGAAGACCGGCTACACCGCGCTCGCGACGATGCTGCTCGGCGTGCTGGCAGGCGTGCTCGCGCGCAGCGGCGATCTCGGCAGCGCGATCGCGATGGGCGGGCAGGCCTATGCGGTCGACAACCAGCTGCGCTTCTCGCGGTCGGCCGAGCGCGAAGCCGACCGCGTCGGATTCCAGCTGCTCGCCGGTGCCGGCTACGACCCGTACGGGATGCCGGGCTTCTTCGAACGGCTCGAGCGCACGTCGATGGGCGACGCAGGCGTGCCGGCCTATGCGCGCACGCACCCGCTGACGGGCGAGCGGATCGCCGACATGGAGGATCGCGCACGCCGCGCGCCGTATCGGCAGCCGCACCAGTCGGCCGAATATGGCTTCGTGCGCGCGCGGTTGCGCATTCTGCAGAACCGCGCGCCGAACGACATCGCGGCCGAGGCGCGCCGGATGCAGCTCGAGCTCGACGATCGGACGGCACCGAACGTAGCGGCGAACGCGTACGGGATCGCGCTCGCGAACACGCTGCTCGGCCAGTACGATGCGGCCGACAAGGCGCTCGCGTCGGCGCGCGCCGCGTTCGACGCGCGCGAGCGGCGCGCGGACGATCCGGCGACGAGTTCGCCGAGCCTCGACGTGCTTGCGGCCGACATCGCCCGCCGCGCGGGACGGACCGACGACGCGGTGCGGCTCGCGGCGCTCGCGCAGCGGCGCTGGCCGGCGTCGCATGCGGCGATCGTCGCGCACCTGCAGGCGCTGATCGCCGCGCGCCGCTTCGCCGACGCGCAGGCGCTCGCGCGCACCCAGACGCGGGCGGACCCCGAGCAGCCGGACTGGTGGGATTACCTCGCGAAGGCGAGCGACGGCCGTGGCGACGTGCTCGCGCGGCGCCGCGCGCTCGCGGAGAAGCTGGCGCTCGACGGCGCGTGGCCGTCGGCGATTCGCCAGCTGAAGGAGGCGCGCGACGCGAAGGACGTGTCGTTCTACGACCAGTCGATCATCGGCGCGCGGCTGCTGGAATTCGAGGCGCGCTACAAGGAAGAGCGCGAGGACGAGAAGAACGGCCGCGGATGACGGCCGTCAGGCGGGCAGGGCGCTTGCGCTTCAGCTTCCGGTGCTGCCGCCGTTCGGCGCGCCCGACGTATCGTGCGCCCGCTGCGCGGGACTCGCGACGAAGCCGAACGTCGCCGGCACGTCGGCACGGGCGAGACTGCCGAGCGGCAGCGTGCGCCCGTCGCGCCAGCGCAGCACGGGCGGCGTCGCGTCGAGGTCCGCGTGATCGGCGAACAGGCCGAGGTCGTGGTCGTGCAGCGCCGCGATGCGCGGCGGCGTGCCGGGCGCGCGCAACAGCACGCCGCCCGCATCGTCGAGCCATGCGGCGTCCGGCTCGAACGGCGCGCCGGTCTGGTCGGCCAGCGTGAGCTGCCCGTCGCGCTCGGCCAGGCGCACGACCCACGGCGTATAGGCGAGCTCGACGTACACGCGTTGCGGCCCGTTCTGGAAGAACCACTGGCCGTGCGCATCGCATTCGTAGTTGCGTCCGATGAACGCGTTCAGCGCCGCATGCCGGACCGGCGAGCCGAGCTCGCCGGCGGCCTGCGCGGCGTCGTCGCGCAGCCGCCATTCGCCGCGCCGGTCGAGCAGCAGCCAGCCGGTGCAGTGCGGCACGTTCGGCCACTTGGCGAGGGCCTGCCTGACGATGTCATCCATGGTCGACGAATTTCGAGCAATAGCCGAACACCCGCGCCGACAGCCAGTCGAGACGGCCGGGGAACGGCCCGGTCATGAATCCCGCATGGCCGCCGTCCGCCGGCTGGTCGAGCTCGACGGCCGGCGACACGTCGGCGGCGCTCGGCAGCGCGGATTCGGGCAGGAACGGATCGTTGCGGGCGTTGAGGATCAAGGTGGGCACGTCGATCGCGGGCAGCAGCGGGCGCGTCGTGGCCTGGGTCCAGTAGTCGTCGGCGTCGGCGAAGCCGTGCAGCGGTGCGGTCACGACTTCGTCGAAGTCGCGCATCGTCACGGCCCGCAGCATCGCGTCGCGGTCGAACAGCCCCGGATACTGGTCGAGCTTCGCGAGCGCCTTGCGTTTCAGCGTCTTCAGGAAGCTGCGCGTATAGACCATCGCGAAGCCCTGCGACAGCGCGCGGCCGCCCGCGTGCACGTCGATCGGCGTCGAGATCGCGGCGGCCGCGTGCACGATCGACGTGTCGCTGCGGTGCTCGCCGAGCCAGCGCAGCAGCACGTTGCCGCCGAGCGACACGCCGGCCGCGACGATCGGCCCGCGATGCCGCGCGGCGAGCCGGCGCAGGATCCAGTCGACCTCGGCGCTGTCCGCGAGATGGTAGAAGCGCGGCTGCCGGTTGAGTTCGCCG
The DNA here is from genome assembly GCF_905339875.1 of Burkholderia sp. BCC1998. Classification (NCBI taxonomy): domain Bacteria; kingdom Pseudomonadati; phylum Pseudomonadota; class Betaproteobacteria; order Burkholderiales; family Burkholderiaceae; genus Burkholderia; species Burkholderia sp. BCC1998. The sequence continues at coordinate 431,426 of NZ_CAJPHE010000004.1, read as the reverse complement.
CTGCAGCTGCGAAAGTGCGGGACGACCGCGTGCCAGCCCTTCGCGCGCGCGGCGGCCATCATTGCCAGCGCGTAGTGCGAGCCGGAACTGCCTTCGAGGCCGTGGAACAGCACGAACAGCGGCGCGTCGGGCGGCGGCGCGGCACTGTCGAGATGCGCGACCCAATCGAGATCGATGAAGTCGTGGTCGGGGGTTTCCCATCGCTCGCGTCGGTACGCGACCGCCGGACGCCGTGCGAACAGCGCGGGCACGATGGTTTGGGCATGGCTGTTCGGCAGCCAGCGCGGTGCGCGATAGCGCAGTGAATCGTCGTCGGGGGCCGGGGCCCCGGTCAGCGGCGAGGTGGGCGGAGAAGCCGTACTCATGATCGCCCCGCTAATGCGTTGCTTCGTTCTTCGTCAGTGCAGCGGACCCTGCCCGTGACGGATCTTCGCGGCGAATTGTCCGGCCGCCTGTTCAGGAATCGGGCTCGCGTGGATATGCGCGATGCGCCACTCGCCGCGTTCGTGAATCATCACGTACGTGGCAAAAACCATGTCGGGATCGGCCGTCAGGTCGGCCTGCTGATGCGCTTCGGCGATCGTGTAGACGACGGTGCCGAGGCTGTCGTATACGCGGATGTCGAGCGGTTCGATCGTCACCGGGCGCGTCGCGAGCCGGTTGGCCAGCCCGCTGCGGATCTGGTCGAGGCCGTGCAGATGCTCGCCGTCGGCCCAGACGCAGCTGGCGAAGTCCTCGTCGATCCACAACCCCAGCAGCGCGTCGAGATTGGCATCGGCGACGGCCTGGTAGTAGGCGTTCAGCGTATCGGCAGCGGCTTCGAAAAGGCGGGCAAAACGTGGCATCGGGGTTATCTCTCGCGCGCGTCGCGCGCCGTATTCAGCACGGCGGCCCGGATGGAGCCGCCGTACACCGGTGAATCGGATTGCCCGGCGCGTCGTGCGACGCTGCCGGCCAGGGTCAGCGCTGCCCGACGAGCATGCCGCGCAAATCGCCGAATACCTGCTCGGGACCGAGTTCGCGCAGGCACTTCAGATGGCCGAGCGGGCACTCGCGTTCGAAGCAGGGACTGCATTCGAGATGCAGCCATTGTACCTTCGCCAGGTCAGACAGCGGAGGAGTGTGGCGCGGATCGGTCGATCCGTACAGCGCGACGAGCGGCCGGCGCAAGGCGGCCGCGACGTGCATCAGCCCCGAATCGTTGGTCACGACCGCGTTCGCGCGCGCGATCAGCGCACATGCCTCGGACAGCGACGTCTGCCCGCACAGGTTGCGCACGTTCGGCGCGTGGTCGGCGATCGCCTGCGCGGCGGCGGCATCCTTCTGCGAGCCGAGCGCGACGATCTGCGTGTACGGGAACGACTGGTGGACGATCGTCGCGAGCGTCGCGAAATGCTCGGGCGGCCAGCGCTTGGCCGGGCCGTATTCCGCGCCGGGGCAGAACACGACGAGCGGCTTGCGCGTATCGAGATTGAAACGCGCGGACACGCGCGCCGTCTCGTTCAGGTCGGTGTCGAGGCGCGGCGCGGGCAGCGTCTTCATCGACTCGGGCAGCTTCGCGCCCGGCGCATACGCGAGCGCCGCGTAGTGGGTCGTCATCGGCGCTCGCTCGGCCGACTTGTCCGGGTTCGCGTGCCGCACGTTCAGCAGGCCGTAGCGGTGCTCGCCCGTGTAGCCGATCCGCAGCGGGATGTTCGCGAGCCACGGGATCACCGCGGACTTCAGCGAATTCGGCAGCACGTACGCCGCGTCGTAGCCGACGTCGCGCAGGTCGCTCGCGAGCTGCCAGCGGCGCAGCAGCTGCAGCTTGCCGTGCGCGAGGTCGGTCGCGTAGACATCGTGGATCTCGGGCATCCGCTCGAGCACGGGCGCGACCCAGGTGGGCGCGACGGCATCGATCGCGATGCGGGGATGGAGCTTCTTCAGCAGCGCAAAAAGCGGCTGCGCCATCAATGCGTCACCGATCCAGTTCGGTGCGATAACCAGCGCTCGACGCATCAGGTCGACTTCCGATGTCGTAATGAAGCGCGGCGCACAGGCACCGCGTTCGGGTTGTCAGAACAGGAAAAGGGCGGCGCGCCGGGATTCCGGCTGCGCCGCCTTGCGTGCGGCGGGCCCGCGGGCCCGGCCGGCCGGGGCTCAGTGGCCCTTGACCACCTCGCCGTCGCGCAGCTTGTAGCGCGTGCCGCAGTACGGGCAGCGCGCCTCGCCGTGCGACACGTCGATGAACACGCGCGGGTGCGCGCTCCAGCGCGCCATGGCCGGGTTCGGGCAGTAGGCGGGGAGATCCTTGGCCGTCAGCTCGACCAGCGGCATTTCCTTGATTTCGCTCATGAGACTTTCTCTTATCACTCTATTGTGGGGCGGTCGGTGGCGCAGCGCACTCAGACCTTCGTCAGCCAGTGCGCGTACTTCGCGTTCTTGCCCGACACGATATCGAAAAACGCCGACTGGAGCTTTTCCGTGACCGGGCCGCGCGCGCCGCTGCCGATCGTGCGGTTGTCGAGTTCGCGGATCGGCGTGACTTCGGCGGCCGTGCCCGTGAAGAACGCCTCGTCGGCCGTGTAGACCTCGTCGCGCGTGATGCGCTTCTCGATCACCTCGATGCCGGCGTCCTTCGCGAGCGTGATGACCGTGTCGCGCGTGATGCCGTCGAGGCACGACGACAGGTCGGGCGTGTACAGCTTGCCGTTGTTCACCAGGAAGAAGTTCTCGCCGGAGCCTTCCGACACGTAGCCGTCGACGTCGAGCAGCAGCGCTTCGTCGTAGCCGTCGGCGGTCGCTTCCTGGTTCGCGAGGATCGAGTTCACGTACCAGCCCGACGCCTTCGCGCGCACCATCGACACGTTCACGTGGTGGCGCGTGAACGACGACGTCTTCACGCGGATGCCCTTCGCGAGGCCTTCCTCGCCGAGGTACGCGCCCCACGGCCATGCGGCGATCGCGACGTGGATCGTGTTGCCCTTCGCCGACACGCCGAGCTTTTCCGAGCCGACCCAGATGATCGGGCGCAGGTAGCACGACTCGAGCTTGTTCTCGCGCACGACTTCGAGCTGCGCGGCTTCGAGCGTTTCCCGGTCGAACGGCACGTCCATCTGGAAGATCTTCGCCGAATTCAGCAGACGTTTGGTGTGCTCGCGCAGACGGAAGATCGCGGTGCTGCCGTCGGCCGTCTTGTACGCACGCACGCCCTCGAAGACGCCCATGCCGTAGTGCAGCGTATGGGTCAGGACGTGGATCTTGGCGTCGCGCCAGTCGATCAGCTTGCCGTCCATCCAGATCTTGCCGTCGCGGTCGGCCATTGACATAGGATTCTCCTGGAAGCGGTGAGGTGCTGCGGGTTGTGTGCAGCGTTGAGCCGGAAAGACGCATATTTTAGCGTCATTTGGCGTCGAGCCGGTCGGTCGGCCGAGGGCCGGGGCTATAATCGTCCGGCACCGATTCCAATGACGACGGGCCGTGCCGGCGGGAGACGCCGGAGCCCGGACGAACCGCCCGCTGCGGCCCGCTTTCCCATGCTCGCTCGATTGTCCGCCACCGACCGCTTCGCGCTGATCCAGGGCGCGCGCGACTATTCCCCGACCCTGATGGCGATCCTGTCCTGGGGGCTCGTCACCGGCGTCGCGATGAGCAAGTCGGTGATGACGCTCGGGCAGGCGAGCGCGATGTCGATCTTCGTCTACGCGGGCTCGTCGCAGCTCGCGGTGCTGCCGCTCCTCGTCGCGAAGCTGCCGATCTGGACGATCCTGCTCACGGCCACGATGGTCAACCTGCGCTTCGTGATCTTCAGCGCCGGGCTTGCTCCCCATTTTTCCTACCTGCCGCTGTGGCGGCGCCTCGCGATCGGCTATTTCAACGGCGACGTGATCTACCTGCTGTTCCAGAAACAGGGCTTCGCGAACGGCCACGTGCCGGGCAAGGAGGCGTATTTCTGGGGGATGGCGCTCGCGAGCTGGGCGTCGTGGCAGGCGTCGTCGCTCGCCGGCATCCTGCTCGCGAGCTTCGTTCCCGCGAGCTGGGGGCTGGAGCTGGCCGGCACGCTCGCGCTGATCCCGATCATGGTGTCGGCGGTCGCGAACCGCTCGACGCTCGCGGCCGTCGCGGTCGCCGGCATCGTGTCGCTCGTCGCGTTCGACCTGCCGTACCGGCTCGCGCTGCCGATCGCGGTGCTGGCCGCGCTCGCGGCGGGCAGCATGGCCGATTTCTTCGTCGAACGGGCCGACTGGCGGCGCATCCGTACCGAAACCGTGCACGAGAAGGAGATCGAATGAGCGCGACCGAGATCTGGATCGTGATCGTCGGGATGACGATCGTCACGGCCGTCACGCGCGCGCTGTTCCTGCTCGGCGGCGAACGCACCGTGCTGCCCGAGCGCGCCCAGCGCGCGCTGCGCTATGCGCCGGCCGCCGCGCTCGTCGCGGTCGTGCTGCCCGACGTGCTCGAAACGCCGGCCGGGCTGTCGTTCGCGCTGTCCAACCATCCGTTCTACGCGGCGCTCGCCGGCCTCGGCTGGTTCTTGTGGCGGCGCAGCATGCTCGGTACGATCGTCATCGGGATGCTCGTCTTCACCGTACTGCGCCTGATCTTCTGACGAATCGCCGCGCCGGCCGGCCGGGGCCGGCCGCTGGCGCGCGCACATTGCTGCGTTGCGGCAATGTGTCGACGGCCACGCGCGATCCCAAATAGGCGGAATTCGCCGCCGCACGGGTCAGTCTGCCGGATGGATCGGCTAGAATGCCCGTTCGAGATTTTTTACCCGTGCGCGTCATGCGAACCGCCAGCCACGGCCGCATCCGGCGCCCTTTCGCGGCAGCCCGCGCACGTCCAGCGTGAACCCCCTTTCCCCATCCACTACTTCAATCTGTTCAACATGAGCCAAGTCAAGCGTCTTACCGACCTGATCGCCGCCGGCCAGCTCGCCGGCAAGCGGGTGTTCATCCGCGCCGACCTGAACGTCCCGCAGGACGATCAAGGCAACATCACCGAAGACACGCGCGTGCGCGCGTCCGTGCCGGCCATCCAGGCCGCGCTCGACGCCGGCGCGGCCGTGATGGTCACGTCGCACCTCGGTCGTCCGACCGAAGGCGAATTCAAGCCGGAAGACTCGCTCGCGCCGGTCGCGAAGCGTCTCGCCGAACTGCTCGGCCGCGACGTGCCGCTCGTCTCGAACTGGGTCGAGAACGGCGTGAACGTCGCGCCGGGCCAGGTCGTGCTGCTCGAGAACTGCCGCGTGAACAAGGGCGAGAAGAAGAATTCGGACGAGCTCGCCCAGAAGATGGCGAAGCTCTGCGACGTGTACGTGAACGACGCGTTCGGCACCGCGCACCGCGCGGAAGCGACCACCCACGGGATCGCGAAGTACGCGCCCGTCGCGTGCGCGGGCCCGCTGCTGGCCGCCGAACTCGACGCGCTCGGCAAGGCGCTCGGCAATCCGGCGCGTCCGCTGGTCGCGATCGTCGCCGGTTCCAAGGTGTCGACCAAGCTGACCATTCTCAAGTCGCTGGCCGGCAAGGTCGACCAGCTGATCGTCGGCGGCGGCATCGCGAACACGTTCATGCTCGCGGCCGGCCTGTCGATCGGCAAGTCGCTCGCGGAAGCCGATCTCGTCGCCGAGGCGAAGGCGATCATCGACGAGGCGCGCGAGCGCGGCGCGTCGGTGCCGATCCCGAGCGACGTCGTCACCGCCAAGGAATTCTCGCCGACGGCAGCAGCCACGGTGAAGCAGGTCGCCGACATCGAAGCGGACGACATGATCCTCGACATCGGCCCGGATACGGCCCGCGCGCTCGCCAGCCAGCTCGAGAAGGCCGGCACGATCGTGTGGAACGGCCCGGTCGGCGTGTTCGAGTTCGACCAGTTCGGCAACGGCACCAAGACGCTCGCCGAAGCGATCGCCAAATCGTCCGCGTTCTCGATCGCGGGCGGCGGCGACACGCTCGCGGCCATCGCGAAGTACGGCATCCACGACCAGGTCAGCTACATCTCGACGGGCGGCGGCGCCTTCCTCGAGTTCCTCGAGGGGAAGAAGCTGCCGGCGGTGGAAGTGCTCGAAACGCGGGCGGCCTGAGCGTGGCGGCGCGCGCAGGGGTGACGAAGGCCGCGCGCTCCGCGAAAGCGGAGCAGCCGGCCGGCGCGGGCAAGCGCAAACGCGCGCCCGCGCGGGCGAACTCAACCCCGCGCGCACCGGCGGCCGCCGGCGACGCGGCCATGCAGCACCACGAGATTCAGAACAAAGCGATGCCGGGCGCAAGCACCGGCACGCCCCCCGGAACGGCCGCCGCTGGGCTCGCCGATTCCGGCTCTCGCAGCGTTTCACCCAGCGCATCCACCTTGATCCAGATGAGGAGTTTCATGCAGCGCGCCACCAAGATAGTCGCCACGATCGGCCCGGCTTCCAGTTCGCCGGAGATTCTGCTGCAGATGATGCAGGCGGGCCTCGACGTCGTGCGGCTCAATTTTTCGCACGGCACGGCCGACGATCACCGCCAGCGCGCCGAGATGGTGCGCGAGGCCGCCCGCAGGGTCGGCCGCGAGATCGCGATCATGGCCGACCTCCAGGGCCCGAAGATCCGCGTCGGCAAGTTCGAGAACGGCAAGACGACGCTCGTGCCGGGCCAGGCCTTCATCCTCGACGCGGGCTGCGAGCTCGGTAACGACGAGCGGGTCGGCCTCGACTACAAGGAACTGCCGCGCGACCTGAAGCCGGGCGACCTGCTGCTGCTGAACGACGGCCTGATCGTGCTGACCGTCGAGCGCGTGCTCGGCGACGAGATTCACACGATCGTCAAGGTGGGCGGCGAGCTGTCGAACAACAAGGGGATCAACCGCCAGGGCGGCGGCCTGTCGGCGCCCGCGCTGACCGCGAAGGACATGGAAGACATCCGCACGGCGATGTCGCTCGGCGCGGATCTCGTCGCGGTGTCGTTCCCGAAGAACGCGACTGACATGGAAATGGCGCGCCAGCTCGCGAACATCGCGGGCGCGCCGTACGGCATCAAGCCGAAGATGATCGCGAAGATCGAGCGCGCGGAGGCGATTCCGGCGCTGCAGAGCATCCTCGACGCGTCCGACGGCATCATGGTCGCGCGCGGCGACCTCGCGGTGGAAGTCGGCAACGCAGCCGTGCCGGCGCTGCAGAAGCGCATGATCCGGATGGCGCGCGAGTCGAACAAGCTCGTGATCACCGCGACGCAGATGATGGAATCGATGATCCACGCGCCCGTGCCGACCCGCGCGGAAGTGTCGGACGTCGCGAACGCGGTGCTCGACGGCACCGACGCGGTGATGCTGTCGGCCGAGACGGCCGCCGGCAAGTACCCGGTCGTCACGATCGAGACGATGGCGGCCGTGTGCGTCGAGGCGGAAAAGTCGGAACACGTCGAACTCGACAAGGATTTCCTCGACCGCACGTTCACGCGGATCGACCAGTCGATCGCGATGGGCGCGTTGTTTACCGCCTATCACCTGGGTGCGAAGGCGATCGTCGCGCTGACCGAATCGGGCGCGACCGCGCTGTGGATGTCGCGTCACTACACGCACGTGCCGATCTTCGCGCTGACGCCGCGCGTCGGCAGCGAGCGCACGATGGCGCTGTACCGCAACGTGACGCCGCTGCACGTCGACTTCAACAGCGATCGCGACTCGGCGCTGCAGGCGGCGCTCGAGATCGTCGTCAAGCAGGGCTACGTGCAGCACGGCGACATGGTCGTGCTGACCGTCGGCGAGCCGATGGGGCAGGCGGGCGGCACCAACACGCTGAAGATCGTGCGGGTCGGCGAACATTATTGAGCGCCGGCATGCACCGGGCCGGTCCGCCGACCGGTCCGACGGCCGCCCGAACTGATCGGGCACCGTTTATTCGACGAAAGCCGCGCGGGGTCCGATGCCCCGCGCGGCTTTTTTTCTGTTTTTTGCCCGCATTGTGCCGTGCGAAGGTAACAAAATGCGAGTACGCGCCACCGGGCGGTCGGAATCGGAGGCGCTTCGCGATAAAATGCGGCTATTCGACGCTCAGCCGCGCCGTGCCGCCCCGGATTCGACGGGGAGCGAGCGCCGCGCCGGCGTCAGGGCGCACCGGTTTTCATTCCAAGGAGTTCCACAATGCCTCTCGTATCAATGCGTCAATTGCTGGACCACGCGGCAGAGCACGGTTACGGCCTGCCGGCCTTCAACGTGAACAACCTGGAGCAGGTCCAGGCGATCATGGCGGCAGCGGACCAGGTCGGCGCGCCCGTGATCATGCAGGCATCGGCCGGTGCGCGTAAGTACGCGGGCGAGCCGTTCCTGCGCCACCTGATCGAAGCGGCGGTCGAGTCGTATCCGCACATCCCGGTCGTGATGCACCAGGATCACGGCCAGTCGCCGGCCGTCTGTACGGCCGCGATCCGCAGCGGTTTCACCAGCGTGATGATGGACGGTTCGCTCGAAGCCGACGGCAAGACGGTCGCCTCGTACGAATACAACGTCGACGTGTCGCGCAAGGTCGTCGAGATGGCGCACTCGATCGGCGTGACGGTCGAAGCCGAACTCGGCGTGCTCGGCTCGCTCGAGACGATGAAGGGCGACAAGGAAGACGGCCACGGCGCGGAAGGCACGATGACCCGCGAGCAGCTGCTGACCGATCCGGAGCAGGCCGCCGACTTCGTGAAGCTCACGCAGTGCGACGCACTCGCGATCGCGATCGGTACCTCGCACGGCGCGTACAAGTTCTCGAAGAAGCCGACGGGCGACATCCTGTCGATCCAGCGCATCAAGGAAATCCACGCACGCATCCCGAACACGCACCTGGTGATGCACGGTTCGTCGTCGGTGCCGCAGGAACTGCTGGCCGAGATCCGCGAATTCGGCGGCGACATGAAGGAAACCTACGGCGTGCCGGTCGAGGAAATCCAGGAAGGCATCAAGCACGGCGTGCGCAAGATCAACATCGACACCGACCTGCGTCTCGCGATCACCGGCGCGATCCGCCGCTACCTGTTCGAGAACCCGGGCAAGTTCGATCCGCGCGACTACCTGAAGCCCGCGCGCGAAGCGGCGAAGCAGGTCTGCGTCGACCGCTACCTCGCGTTCGGCTGCGAAGGCCAGGCCGCGAAGATCAAGCCGGTGTCGCTCGACAAGATCGCCGAACAGTACAAGTCCGGCGCGCTCGCGCAGGTCGTGCGCTGAGACTGTAGTACGATTGCCCCGCCCGGTTTCGCGCCGGGCCGGGGCTGACTGCCTTGGGGCCGGATCGGATCCGGCTCCGGCAGCCGTTCCGTCCGGCCGAACAAGGGCCGGCCGGCAACCGACGGGCGTGATCTCCCGGCGGTTCGCCGACGCATTGCAAGACCGCCGTTCCCGCCTGCCGCGGGGAACGGCGTTTCCCTTTTTGTTTGGCTCCTTATCTGCGAAAAGACGATGTCTACCCTTTACGAATCCACGCTCCGCTCGCTGCCGCTCCTCGGTCGCGGCAAGGTCCGCGACAACTACGCGGTCGGCAACGACAAGCTCCTGATCGTCACGACCGACCGCCTGTCGGCATTCGACGTGATCATGGGCGAGCCGATTCCGAACAAGGGCCGCGTGCTGAACCAGATGGCGAACTTCTGGTTCGACAAGCTCGCGCACATCGTGCCGAACCACCTGACGGGCGACGCGCCGGAAGCGGTCGTTGCGGCCGACGAGGTCGAGCAGGTCAAGGGCCGCGCCGCGGTCGTCAAGCGCCTCGAGCCGATCATGATCGAGGCTGTCGTGCGCGGCTACCTGGCCGGCAGCGGCTGGAAGGAATACCAGGCGTCGGGCGCCGTGTGCGGCGTCAAGCTGCCGGAAGGCCTGCAGAACGCGCAGAAGCTGCCCGAGCCGATCTTCACGCCGGCCGCGAAGGCCGAGCTCGGCGAGCACGACGAGAACATCACGTTCGAGGAAACCGAGCGCCGCATCGGCACCGAGCTGGCCGCGACGATCCGCGACATCTCGATCCGCCTGTACAAGGAAGCAGCCGACTACGCGGCGACGCGCGGCATCATCATCGCCGACACGAAGTTCGAATTCGGCCTCGACAACCACGGCAAGCTGTACCTGATGGACGAAGTGCTGACCGCCGATTCGTCGCGCTTCTGGCCGGCCGACCAGTACCAGGTCGGCACCAACCCGCCGTCGTTCGACAAGCAGTTCGTGCGCGACTGGCTCGAGGCGCAGCCGTGGGGCAAGACCGCGCCGGCACCGGCACTGCCGGCCGACGTCGTCGAGAAGACGGCCGCGAAGTACCAGGAAGCGCTCGAGCGCATCACCGGCCAGCCGCTCGCCTGAACGAAGGAACGCACGAAATGAGTGAAGTCCAGACTGCCCACACGCACAGCGCGCCGCTCGTCGGCGTGCTGATGGGTTCGAGTTCCGACTGGGACGTGATGAAGAACGCGGTCGCGATCCTGCAGGAATTCGGCGTGCCGTACGAAGCGAAGGTCGTGTCCGCGCACCGGATGCCCGACGAGATGTTCGACTACGCGGAGAAGGCGCGCGAGCGCGGGCTGCGCGCGATCATCGCGGGCGCCGGCGGTGCCGCGCACCTGCCCGGCATGCTGGCCGCGAAAACCACGGTGCCGGTGCTCGGCGTACCGGTCGCGAGCAAGTACCTGAAGGGCGTCGATTCGCTGCACTCGATCGTGCAGATGCCGAAGGGCGTGCCGGTCGCGACGTTCGCGATCGGCGAGGCCGGCGCCGCGAATGCCGCGCTGTTCGCGGTGTCGATCCTGTCCGGCAACTCGGTCGACTACGCGAACCGGCTCGCCGCGTTCCGCGTGCGCCAGAACGAAGCCGCGCACGCGATGGTGCTGCCGCCGCTCGCGTGACGGCGCACCGGCGGCCGCACTGCGATGCCAGCGGCCGCCTGATCCTCCCCACTGCGGCGGGCGTTGCTCGCCGCGACCGACCACTGACATGACCGCAACTCCTGATTCCGTTTCCCCGATCCTGCCCGGCGCGTGGCTGGGCATGGTCGGCGGCGGCCAGCTCGGCCGCATGTTCTGCTTTGCCGCCCAGTCGATGGGCTATCGCGTCGCCGTGCTGGATCCCGATCCGACGAGCCCCGCCGGCGCGGTCGCCGACCGTCACCTGCGCGCGGCCTACGATGACGAAGCCGCGCTCGCCGAACTGGCCGAACTGTGCGATGCCGTGTCGACGGAATTCGAGAACGTGCCGGCCGCGAGCCTCGATTTCCTCGCGCGCACGACGTTCGTCGCGCCGGCCGGCCGCTGCGTCGCGGTCGCACAGGACCGGATCGCGGAGAAGCGTTTCATCGAGGCGTCGGGCGTGCCGGTCGCGCCGCACGTCGTGATCGAATCGGCGGCGGCGCTCGCCGCGCTCGACGATGCCGCGCTCGACGCGGTGCTGCCGGGCATCCTGAAGACGGCGCGCCTCGGCTACGACGGCAAGGGCCAGGTGCGCGTGAGCACCGCGCGGGAAGCGCGCGACGCGCATGCGTCGCTCGGCGGCGTGCCGTGCGTGCTCGAGAAGCGCCTGCCGCTGAAATACGAAGTGTCCGCGCTGATCGCGCGCGGCGCGGACGGCCGCTCGGCCGCGTTCCCGCTCGCGCAGAACGTGCATCACAACGGCATCCTCGCGCTGACGGTCGTGCCGGCGCCGGCCGCCGATGCCGCGCGCGTCGAGGAGGCGCAGCAGGCAGCCGTGCGGATCGCCGATACGCTCGGCTACGTCGGCGTGCTGTGCGTCGAATTCTTCGTGCTGGAAGACGGCTCGTTCGTCGCGAACGAAATGGCGCCGCGCCCGCACAACTCCGGCCACTACACGGTCGATGCGTGCGCAACGAGCCAGTTCGAGCAGCAGGTGCGCGCGATGACGCGCATGCCGCTCGGCAACCCGCGCCAGCACTCGCCGGCGGCGATGCTGAACATCCTCGGCGACGTGTGGTTCCCGAACGGTGCGGCCGAGGCCGTCACGCCGCCGTGGGACACGGTCGCCGCGATGCCGGCCGCGCACCTGCACCTGTACGGCAAGGAAGAAGCGCGCGTCGGCCGCAAGATGGGTCACGTGAACTTCACGGCCGAGACGCGCGACGACGCGGTTGCCGCGGCCACCGCGTGCGCGCAGCTGCTGCGCGTGCCGCTCGACTGAGGCACCGGCCGATGTCCATCGATCTCCCGAACACCGTGACGCCCGCGCAGATCGACGCGGCTGCCGCGCTGCTCGACGCGGGGCAACTCGTCGCATTCCCGACCGAAACCGTGTACGGGCTCGGCGGCGACGCGGCGAATCCCGAGGCCGTCGCGCGCATCTATGCGGCGAAAGGGCGGCCGGCGAACCATCCGGTGATCGTGCATCTGCCGCCCGGCGGCGACCCGGGCTACTGGGCCGACGACCTGCCGGCCGATGCGCAGGCGCTGATCGATGCATTCTGGCCGGGCCCGCTGACGCTGATCCTGAAGCGTCATGCGCGCATTCCGGATGCCGTGAGCGGCGGCCAGGATTCGGTCGGCCTGCGCTGTCCGTCGCATCCGGTCGCGCAGGCGCTGCTGGCCGCGTTCAGCGCGCGGCGCGGCGGCCACGGCGGCGTCGCCGCACCGTCCGCGAACCGCTTCGGCCACGTGAGCCCGACTACCGCTCAACATGTGCGCGAAGAATTCGGCGACACCGTGCACGTGCTCGACGGCGGTCCGTCGGAAGTCGGCATCGAATCGACGATCCTCGACCTGTCGCGCGGCTTTCCGGCGCTGCTGCGCCCGGGCCACGTGACGCCGCAGCAGATCGCCGACGTGCTCGGCCGCGCGCCGCGCCTGCCCGACGGCAGCGATGCGACCGCGCCGCGTGCGTCCGGCACGCTGAAGGCGCATTACGCGCCGCGCACGCCGCTCGCGCTGCTGCCGTTCGACGCGCTCGAGCCGCTGCTCGCGGCCGCGCAGACCGACGGCGAACGCGTCGCGCTCGTCGCGCGCGCGTCGCGCGCGGGACGCTGGGCGCAGGCCGACGGCGTGCATTTCGTCGCGGCGCCGGAAGATCCGCAGGCGTATGCGCGCGATCTGTACGGGATGCTGCGCGCGCTCGATCGTGCGCAGGTCGCCCGCATTCTCGTCGAGAAGCTGCCCGAGACCGTCGAGTGGATCGCGGTCAACGATCGTCTCGGTCGTGCGGCCGCGGCGTTCGAAGCGCGCGACTGACGCGGCTTTCCGACGCCGTCCGCTCCGGAATGAAATAACGCCCGACCGGCGAACCGGTCGGGCGTTCTTGTTTGCGCGCGTGGCGGGCGGCTTATTTGCCGACGCCCGAAGCCGCGATCTGCTTCTCCACGAACTGTGCGAACAGCGCGTGCAGGCGCGTCGTCGGGTGGACCATGTCGGCGAACATGTAGGTCTGGTCCGCGTTGGCGGTCGTGTAGGTCTGCGGCGAGCAGAACAGCGACTGGCCGAATGCCGATGGGTTCGCGACGCCGTACTGCGTCGCTGCGGCGACCATCGCCTTCAGGTTGCACGCGGTGTCGGTGTTCGACACGCTGAAGCCGTTCGCCTGGTAGTTGGCCGCGATGCCGTCCTGCCACGTGAACGTGTCGAGCAACGCGACCTTCGTCGTGTCGACCTTCAGCGCAGCCAGCGTGCCGGCGAGCGTCTGGTTGAACAGCCCCGACAGTTGCGTGAACGCGGCCTGCGTCTGCGCGCCGCCCTGCAGCGCGAGCGGTGTGCCGCCGATGTCCGGCACGTTCGACACGTACACGTGCGCCGCGCCCGCCGCGACGATCTGCTGGACGATCCCGCCGAGCTGCTGCGCGGCCAGGCCGATCGCCTGCGCCGCCGCGAGTTGCGCGGCCGGCGTGTTGCCTTGCGCCTGCGCGACCTGCGCCTGGTAGAAGATGTCGTTCGCGCCGCCGTTGACCAGCACGATCTGGCCGGCGTTGAAGCTGCCGTGCTGCGTCAGGTACTGCTTGACCTGATCGGCGATCGGCGTCGTGGTCGCCTGCGCGTAGTCGGCGTTCGGCACGCTCGCGTCCGCGTGGCCGATGCCCGGCTGCAGCGTCACGCGCGAGCCGCCCTGTGCATAGCCGAGGCCGCCCGTCGCCTGCAGCGGAATGCCGAAGCCGCCCTGGTTCGCGGGCTGCAGCGTGTCGCCGTAGTACTGCGCGACGTCCTGGGTCCACACCTGGCCGGGGTTGGTCGTGAAGCGGCCGCCGCCGAAGCCGAGCTTGATCTGCGAGTAGGTGCCGGCGTCCGACAGGCTGTCGCCGAACGACACGACCTGCATCTTCACGCCGGACGGCGGTGTGTTCGACGCGCTGCTGCTGTTGTTGTCGTCACCGCCGCCGCACGCGGCGAGCAGGGCGAGCGCGGCGCCCGCGATCGCGACCTGCGCGGTGCGCAGCAGGCGTTGACGGTTGCGCGACGGGAATTGTCGTTGTGACTGCATCGTTCGATCTCCTCGTAGATATGGCCCGATGTATTTCTCATCTGCCGCGCGTCTCCTCAGGTACTGGCTGCGCGGCGGCCGTTGGCTGAAGCGGTTTATTGGTCGCGCACGGCCGCGAGCGGCATGGTGCGCGGATCGTGGTTTGCGGCCTCGGCGATCTGCGCATGATAAGCGCTCGCCCATTCGGGCGGGCCGAAAATCGCGCGCAGCTTGTTGCGCCATCCACGGACGCGCAACGCGTCGTCCGCCATCGACACCCACTCGTGAAACGTCGCGACGAGCGGGTTGTTCGAGCCGAGCGGCTCGACGATTCCGAATTGCGGCGGATCGTCGGGCGACTCCTCGACGTAGCTGCCGAACAGGCGATCCCAGATCACGAGCACACCTGCGTAATTGCGGTCGATGTAGCGCGGGTTGCGTGCATGGTGCGCGCGATGGATCGACGGCGTGTTGAGCACGTATTCGAGCCAGCCGAGCTTGCCGATCGCCTGCGTGTGCACGAAGAACTGGAACGCGAGGTTGATCAGCACGACGCCGACGATCTGCTGCGGCGGAAAGCCGAGGAACGCGAGCGGCAGCCAGAACGCCCACATGCCCGCGACGGGATACATCAGGCTCTGCCGGAACGCGGTCGAGAAATTCATCCGCTCGGACGAGTGGTGCACGACGTGCGCGGCCCACAGCCAGCGCACGCGATGGCTCGCGCGATGGAACCCGTAGTAGAGGAGATCCTGGCCGACGAACAGCACGGCGAACGACAGCCAGCCGTCGTGCCACGTGAACAGCCGGAAATGTGCGTAGCAGTACGCATAAACGGGGATCACGAACAGCCACGCGAGCTTGTCGGCGGCCTGGTGCATCAGCGCGAGCGCCGCATTGCACAGCGTGTCGCGCCACGCATAGAGATGATCCTGCGCGCGCGTGCGGGCGAGGTGCCAGGCCTCCCACGCGATGCAGAGCAGGAAGACGGGCGCCAGCGCGAGCAGAAGCAATTCGACGTCGAATCGCATGGACGTGTCTCCTCCTTTCCCCTGCAAGCCGTGAGGCCGGGCGTATGGCCCGTTGTAGATATCGGTCAGGCCAACAGCCTACGCAATCGGCACGCGCTAGGCGAGGGGGCAGCGTAGAGGGTTCCCTCTGAGCGGCCCAAACCGGTCGCTTCGCGCCAGGCCGCCGAGGGGGCGTCCTGCGGGGCGGAAAACCTGGGGGCGGCCCGGCGTTTTCTTGAGGACTGGGTTTCTACGGAAGCCATGCGGAACGGGGCCGCGCGGTGCGGCCCCGTTTCATGGGCACGGCTGGCGGGCGCTGCGCGGCGCGCCGGCGGCCGGGACCGTTTCAAACCGCGCGGCGAGAACGCCCGGGGTGCGGGGCGCCCCGACATGTGGCGCCGCCCGCGATCGACTCAAGCCGGCAGTGCGGCATGCGTGCGCCGCGTCGCGGCGCGTGCGTCGTCAGTGCGCGCCCGCGTAGATCCATTCGAGCAGCGTGTCGTGCGCGGCACGCGCGCCTTCGGCGCGATCGTCGTTGATGAAGCTGACGACGATGTAGCTCTGCCCGTCGGCGCCCGCGACGTAGCCCGCGATCGCGCGCACGTCGCGCAGCGTGCCGGTCTTGATGTGCGCGTTGCCGAGCACGCCCGCGTTGGTGAGACGGTTCTTCATCGTGCCGTCGATGCCGGCGATCGGCAGCGAATCGATGAACGCCTGCGCGACGGGGCTTGCGTTCGCGGCCTGCAGCAGCGCGGCGAGCGACTGCGCGCTCACGTGTTCTTCGCGCGACAGGCCCGAGCCGTTCTCGAGGTCGAGGTCGGGCATCGCGATCCCGCTCTTCTGCAGGAACGCGCGAATCGCGCGGCTCGACTGCTCGGGCGTCGCGGGCGGCTTGCCGGCGACCGCGCCGATCGTCAGGAACAGGTTGCGCGCCATCACGTTGTTGCTGAACTTGTTGATGTCGTAGACGATGCTGCCGAGCACGGGGCTGTGATGGACCGCGAGCGGCCGTGCGGTGGTCGGCACCTTGCCTTCGCTGACGGGGCCCGCGATCGTGCCGCCGTCCTGCTGCCACAGCGCGAGGAAGCCGCGTGCGAAGAACGTCGTGTGATCGAGGATCGCGAGGTTCGTGGTGTGCGCGCCGCAGCGCAGCGGATAGTCGCCGGCGAACGAGGCGGTCATGATGCCGCCGCCGCCGGCCGACAACGTCGGACGCGCGGCCGCGGCCGCCGCGCCGCACGACCCGGTGCCTTCGACCAGCTGGTTGTCGATCGACAGGTTCGCGAGCGGCGGCAGCACGTCGACGGCGATCTTGCCGTCGTCGCCCGGCGTCACCGTGAACGACACGGCCTTGAACGCATACAGCAGCGGATCGGGGCCGACGTTGTACGGCGCGCTCACGTCGTCGTCGAACGACGGCAGGTCGCGCGTCGACGCGGCGAAATAGCTCTTGTCGAGCACGAGGCCGCCGGCCACGCGCTTGATGCCGGCCTTGCGCAACTTGTCGACGAGGTCGATCAGTTCCTCGGGTACGAGCTTCGGATCGCCGGTGCCCTTGATGTAGAGGTTGCCCTGCAACGTGCCGTCCGGATCGACCGGGCCGTCCGCATACGCGGTGGTGCGCCAGCGGAAGTCGGGGCCGAGGATCGACAGCCCCGAGAAGGTCGTGACGAGCTTCATCGTCGACGCCGGCATCATCGGCCGGCTCGCGTTCCACGCGATCAGCGGCTCGGGATCGCCGACGCGCTCGACGACGACGCTCATCGCCGAGGCCGGCACCTTCGCGCGCTGCAGTGCGACGAGCACGGACGCCGGCAGGCCGGCCGCCCGCGCGGCGGGCGACACCACGACGGTCTTGCGCGCTTCCTTGTGGGACTTCTTGCGGGCCTGCGCGGACGGTGCGAACGCAAGGGCCGTGCAGGTGGCGACGACGGCGGCCGCCCGCAGGAAGGGGCGGGCGCGGGGGGCGAACCGGGCGGAAAAATCGGAAATCGGCATGGGCGAATACGGGAAAAGCATCGGGCTCGGGCAGGGCGCGCGCGGCGCCGGAGCGCACATTGTAGAGACAAGTGCGCACGCACCCCTTGCAATCCGCCTTTCTGTTGCATTGCAGGCGGCGCACGCGATTCGCGGCGCTACAATGGTCGCCATGTCTTACTCGTCAGATGGGTTCCGGTTCCGATGCGGATTCTGCTTGTTGAAGACGATCGAATGATCGCCGAGGGCGTACGCAAGGCGTTGCGCGCCGACGGCTTCGCGGTCGACTGGGTGCAGGACGGCGACGCCGCGCTCACGGCGCTCGGCGGCGAGACGTACGACCTGCTGCTGCTCGACCTCGGCCTGCCGAAGCGCGACGGCATCGACGTGCTGCGCACGCTGCGTGCGCGCGGACAGTCGCTGCCGGTGCTGATCGTCACCGCGCGCGATGCGGTGGCCGATCGCGTGAAGGGGCTCGACGCGGGCGCCGACGACTACCTCGTCAAGCCGTTCGACCTCGACGAACTGGGCGCGCGGATGCGCGCGCTGATCCGCCGCCAGGCGGGGCGCAGCGAGTCGCTGATCCGCCACGGCGCGCTGACGCTCGATCCCGCGTCGCACCAGGTGACGCTCGACGGCGCGCCCGTCGCGCTGTCCGCGCGCGAGTTCGCGCTGCTCGAGGCGCTGCTCGCGCGGCCCGGCGCGGTGCTGTCGAAAAGCCAGCTCGAGGAAAAGATGTACGGCTGGGGCGAGGAGATCGGCAGCAACACGGTCGAGGTCTACATCCACGCGCTGCGCAAGAAGCTCGGCTCGGACCTGATCCGCAACGTGCGCGGGCTCGGCTACATGGTCGTCAAGGAAAGCTGACGCGTGCGGTCGATTCGTCATCAACTACTGATCTGGCTGCTCGCGATCGTCGTCGCGGGCGTGGGCGCCGCGGGCTGGCTGATCTACCGGCAGGCGCTCGCCGAAGCGAACGAGCTGTTCGACTACCAGCTGCAGGAAATCGCCGCGGCGCTGCCGTCCGAGCCGTTTTCGCAGGTGTTCGGTTCGCGCACCAACGGCGACGAAGGCATCGTGATCCAGATCTGGAACCGCAACGGCGTGCTGATGTACTTCTCGCATCCGCGCGCGCCGATCGCACCGCGCGCGGAACTCGGCTTCTCGACCGAGCGCACCGATCGCGGCGAATGGCGCGTGTACGGCGCGATCGTCGGCGACAACGTCGTGCAGCTCGCGCAGCCGCTGTCGGTGCGCAACCGGCTCGCGGCGAACGTCGCGCTGCGCACGCTGTGGCCGCTGATCGTGCTGCTGCCGTTTCTCGGCGCGGCGGTCTGGATGATCGTCGGGCAAGGGCTCGCGCCGCTCGAGCGCCTCACGCGCGCGGTCGAGGCGCGCCGGCCGGAAGCGCTCGATCCGTTGCCCGATGCGCGCCTGCCGCTCGAGGTGCAGCCGCTCGTGCGCGCGCTGAACGGGCTGCTCGCGCGGCTCGCGGCCGCGCTCGACACGCAGAAGGCTTTCGTCGCCGATGCCGCGCACGAGCTGCGCACGCCGCTCGCGGCCGTGCAGATCCAGGCGCAGCTCGTCGCGCGCGCGAAGGACGACACGTCGCGCCGCGAGGCGCTCGCCGATCTGCAGGACGGCGTCACGCGCGCGACGCGCCTCGCCGAGCAATTGCTCGCGCTCGCGCGTGCCGAACCGGACGGCGCGACGATGCGCGAGCCGGTCGACCTGCAGGCGCTGCTGGTCGAATGCGTGGCCGCGCATGCACCGCTCGCGCAACGGCACAGCATCGATCTCGGCTTCGAGGAGACGCGCGCGGCGACCGTCGTCGCGGACGTCGGCGCGCTGCGCGTGATGTTCGGCAACCTGCTCGACAACGCGGTGAAGTACACGCCGGACGGCGGCCGCATCGACGTGTCGCTGACGCGCGACGCGGCCGGCCGCGCGTGCGTGCAGATCGGCGACAGCGGCCCCGGCATCCCGGCCGAAGAGCGCGAGCGCGTGTTCGACCGCTTCTACCGCGACAGCTCCGCGCGGGCGCGGGCCGACGTGTCGGGCAGCGGGCTGGGGCTCGCGATCGTCAAGCGCGTGGCGGCGCAGCAGGGCGCGACCGTGACGCTCGGCGACGCGGCCGCGGGCGGCCTGCTCGTGAGCGTCGTGTTCCGCGATGCCGGGCTGCCGCAGCCGGCGCCGCAGGCGTCCGAATCCGTATGACGAACGGCACACCGCGCGCGCGCCGGGCGGTAGCGGCGGCCTAAGCCCCGCTTAAGGTCGATTAAGCCTCCTTTAAGTCAGCGTCGTTACGCTGCGTCCTAACAACGAGGAGGTCCTACGATGAACACCCGATTCCTTGCGCGCGGCGCCGTCGCGGTCGCCGTGGCGGCCGCCCTGTCCGCCGGCTATGTCGCGGGCACCCGCCGCGCCGATCCGCAGATCATCACGCCCGCGCAGGCCGCCGCGCTGATGCCGGCCGAGGCCGCGGCGAAGACCGGCATTCCCGATTTCTCCGGGCTGGTCGAAACCTACGGCCCGGCGGTCGTGAACATCAGCGCGAAGCACGTCGTGAAGCAGGTGTCGCGGCGCGTGCCGCAGCCGCAGCTGCCGATGGATCCGAGCGATCCGTTCTACCAGTTCTTCAAGCACTTCTACGGCCAGGTGCCGGGCATGGGCGGCGACACGCAGCCGGACGACCAGCCGAGCGCGAGCCTCGGGTCGGGATTCATCGTCAGCTCGGACGGGTACATCCTCACCAATGCGCACGTGATCGACGGCGCGAACGTCGTCACGGTCAAGCTGACCGACAAGCGCGAGTACAAGGCGAAGGTCGTCGGCGCCGACAAGCAGTCCGACGTGGCGGTGCTGAAGATCGACGCGAGCGGCCTGCCGACCGTGAAGATCGGCGACCCGGCACAGAGCAAGGTCGGCCAGTGGGTCGTCGCGATCGGTTCGCCGTACGGCTTCGACAACACGGTCACGTCCGGCATCATCAGCGCGAAATCGCGTGCGCTGCCCGACGAGAACTACACGCCGTTCATCCAGACCGACGTGCCGGTGAACCCCGGCAACTCGGGCGGCCCGCTGTTCAACCTGCAGGGCGAGGTGATCGGCATCAACTCGATGATCTACTCGCAGACGGGCGGCTTCCAGGGCCTGTCGTTCGCGATCCCGATCAACGAGGCGATCAAGGTCAAGGACGAGCTCGTGAAGACCGGCCACGTGAGCCGCGGCCGCCTCGGCGTCGCCGTGCAGGGGCTGAACCAGACGCTCGCGAGCTCGTTCGGGCTGCAGAAGCCGGACGGCGCGCTCGTCAGCTCGGTCGACCCGAATGGCCCGGCCGCGAAGGCCGGCCTGCAGCCGGGCGACGTGATCCTCGCGGTCAACGGCTCGCCGGTGGCCGACTCCACGTCGCTGCCCGCGCAGATCGCGAACCTGAAGCCGGGCTCGAAGGCCGACCTGCAGGTGTGGCGCGACAAGTCGACGAAGTCGATCAGCGTGACGCTCGGCGCGATGACCGACGCGAAGCTGGCATCGAACGACGGTGGCCCGGTCGAGCAGGGGCGCCTCGGCGTCGCGGTGCGCCCGCTCACGCCGCAGGAGCGCAGTGCCGCCAACCTGTCGCACGGGCTCATCGTGCAGCAGGCCGGCGGCCCGGCAGCCAGCGCGGGCATCCAGCCCGGCGACGTGATCCTCGCGGTCAACGGCCGCCCGGTCACGAGCCCCGAGCAGTTGCGCGACGCGGTCAAGGGAGCAGGCAACAGTCTTGCTCTCCTGATCCAGCGGGATAATGCACAGATCTTCGTGCCGGTCGACCTGAGCTGACCGGCGGCCGTTGCGGGCCGGCCTGGCCGGCCCCGACGGGCGCCGCCGGCGTTCGGCCCGTGGTGCTGTGTTCCGACCCGAAAGGAGGGAGCCATGCAATATCTACGCAACGTGTCCCGATTTGCCGTCGCGGCGGCGCTGGCCGCCGGCTTCGCCGCCGCCGCGCCCGGCGCGTACGCGCAATCGGACGGCTTGCCCGCGGCGAGCCAGCAGGGCGATGTCAGCTACGTGTCGGGCGGCATCGGCAAGGATCAATCGACGGCATTCGAGAGCAACGAGGCGGCGTGGCCGCTGGCGCTGCGGTTCACCGGCAAGGGCGGCGAATACCTGGCCGACGTCCATGTGCGGATCGTCGACGGCAAGGGCACCGAGCTGCTGGCGACGGACGCGCGCGGGCCGTACATGCTCGTGAAGCTGCCGCCGGGGCGCTACACCGTGCACGCGTCGTACCAGGGCAGCGACGAATCGCGCGCGGTCACGGTCGGCGCGAAGGGCGGCGCGAAGGTCGCGTTCCAGTGGAGTGCGCAGTAGCGCGTCGCGCGCAGGCCCGGCCGGACCGCACAATCGGGCCCAGTTTCGCCCATAATGAAGGCCACGGCACTTGTGCCGTGGCTTTTTCGTTTCCGGCCCGCGGCTTGCGCGCCGGGACCGCCGCCCGGAGGAGAAACGATGTCCGATGCCGCCGACCCTCGCCTCGAAATCGTGCCGAACCGCCATCGCGTGCGCGTGATCCATCGCGGCATCACGTATGCCGATTCGCACGGCGCGCTGACCGTGCGCGAAACTGGCCTGCCGGATATCCATTACCTGCCGCGCGGCGACGTGAACATGCACCGGCTCGTGAAGTCGAGCGTCACGACGGACTGTCCGCTGAGGGGCCGGGCCGTGTATTTCGACCTGCAGACCGAAGACGGCGTGATCGAGAGCGCCGCATGGAGTTACGAGGAACCGGGGGCGACCGCGTCCGCGCTTGCGCACTACGTCGCCTTCGACGTCGCACGGGTCGACAGTCTCGTCGAGACGTCCTGATGCGGCGCGTGTTCATCGGGGAGGCATCATGGAACTGAACGACACGTTACGCGTACCGCTCGCGCCGGCCGTCGTGCGGGCGGCGCTCGAGGATCTCGCGCTGCTGCGGGCGAGCTTCGATCATTGCGAATCGTTCGTGAAGCTCGCGCGCGGCGAGTTCGCGCTGACCATCACGGTGCCGCTCGGCCCGCTGCGCGCGCGCTACGACGTGCGTGCGCATTCGGCGAGCGAGCAGGGCGACGCGGAAGGGCAGCCGCGCCGCGTGCTCAACTTCAAGGCGCGGGCCGACGGCCTCGGCGCGCTGCGCGGGCAGGTCGAGCTCGTGCTGCGGCCGGACGATGACGACACGGCTGCGACGTGCATCGAATACGTGGTGTGGGCGACGGCGAGCGGGCCGCTCGCCGAACTGCCGGCGCGGCAGATCGAGAACGCGCTGCACGAGTGGACGGACGATTTCTTCCGCGAATTCTGCGCGGTCGTGCAGGCGAAGCACGGTCTCGTGCCGAACCGCGCGCGCTCGAGCCCGCAGCGTCGCCAGCACGTGTTCCTGCGGCCGGCGTCGCTGATGGCCGCGGCGAAGCGTCCGCTGCCGCACCTCGGCGGCGCGCTCGGCGGCCGCGCCGCGAGCGCCGTGCATCATCGCGAATCGGGCCCGCTGCCCGTCTGGGCGTGGGCCGCGATCGTCGTGTTCGTGGCGTTGCTGCTGTACGCGGCGCGCTGGATCAACGGCACCTGAGCGCCTGCGCGCGCCGCCGCGCTGCCTCATTGTCCGGCCGATCGCCGGCCGTTCGTCGGCGGCGCGGCCGCCGCTAGCGTCGGGCGTCGGGCCCGGCGCCCCGAAATTCCTTCCGATATGCCGACGGCGACGTGCCGAGCGCGCCCGCGAAATGCTGGCGCAGCGACACGCTCGAGCCGTAGCCGGCCGCCTGCGCGATCGCGTCGATCGATTGTCCGGTGGTTTCCAGCAGATGCTGCGCACGCGTGAGCCGCTCGGCCTGCAGCCACGCGGTGACGGTCGTGCCCGTCGCCTGGCGGAAGTGGCGCGTGAAGGTGCGCCGGCTCATCAGCACGCGTTCGGCGAGCGAATCCACACTGTGCGCGACGTCGAGATGCGCGCGCACCCAGTCGAGCAGGCCCGCGAGGCGCGCGTCGCGCGGATGCGCGGCGACCGGCTGCGGCACGTATTGCGCCTGGCCGCCCTGGCGGTGCGGCGGGATCACGAGACGCCGCGCGATCTGGTTCGCGGCGTCCGAGCCGAAGCGCCGCCGCACGACGTGCAGGCAGCAGTCGAGCCCCGCGGCCGTGCCGGCCGACGTCATCAGGTTGCCGTCGTCGACGTACAGCACGTCGGGGTCGAGCTTCACGCGCGGAAAGCGCTGCGCGAAGTCGTCGGCCCACGCCCAGTGTGTCGTGGCCGGGCGCCCGTCGAGCAGCCCGGCCGCGGCGAGCACGTACGCGCCGAGGCACAGGCCGACCACCTGCGCGCCGCGCGCGGCGGCCGCGCGTACCGCATCGACCAGCGCGTCCGGCGGCGCTTCGTCGGGATCGCGCCATGCCGGCACGATGACGATGTCCGCGTCGTCGAGCGCGTCGAGCCCGTACGGCGCGGTGATCGTGAAGCCGCCCGTCGTCGACAGCGGGCCGCGCTCGGCCGAGCACACGCGGCACTCGAACGCGGGCATCGCGGCCGCATCGCGCTCCTTGCCGAACACGACGGACGGCACCGACAGGTGGAACGGGCTGATGCCGTCGTACGCGATCACGGCGACGACGGTCGGGGCGGGGGCAACGGACGACGCAGCGGCGCGCATGACGGGCTCCGGGGTGGCGATGGCCCGATTCTATCGAAGAATGGCTATCGGGCCACTGTCCGCCGGCGCGATGCAATCCGACAATGCATCGCATCGCGCTGCTGTCCGCCCCGTTCCGGAGCGGGGCGGCGCGGCCGAACCCGGAGCCTGCCATGTCGAACGCCGTATCGTCTTCCGCTTCCCGCCGTGCCCTGATCGTGATCGATGTCCAGAACGAATACGTGACGGGCAACCTGCCGATCGAATATCCGCCCGTCGACGCGTCGCTGGCGAACATCGGCCGCGCGATCGACGCCGCGCACGCGGCCGGCGTGCCGGTGATCGTCGTCCAGCACGTCGCGCCGGCGGGCGCGCCGATCTTCGCACCGGGCACCGACGGTGTCGCGCTGCATCCGGTCGTCGCCGACCGGCCGTATGCGCACCTCATCGTGAAGGCGCAGGCCAGTTCGTTCGCCGGCACCGATCTCGCCGCGTGGCTCGACGCGCACGGCATCGATACGCTCGCGGTCGCCGGCTACATGACGCACAACTGCAATGCGTCGACGGTCTATCACGCGGCCCACGCGGGGCTCGCCGTCGAATACCTGGCGGACGCGACCGGCGCGTTGCCGTACGAGAACGAAGCGGGCGCGGCGAGCGCCGAAGAGATTCACCGCGCGTACACGGTGGTGTTCCAGTCGAATTTCGCGGCCGTGATGTCGACCGACGCATGGATCGCGGGACTCGGCGGCGCGGCGATGCCGACGCGCGATTCGGTGGCCGCGTCGAACCGGCGGGCCCGCGCGCAACGCGCGAAGGCGGCCTGAGCCGGTCAGTCGCCCGTCTTCAGCATCGCCGGGCTGTAACGCATCATGTCGAAGCAGCCGTCGACGAGCTGTTCCGCATGCTGCTCGGCGTCGATCTCGTCGGGCAGCATCAGCATGTCGCGCACGAAACCGCTGACGAGCGTGTGCAGCATCAGCGTCGCGCGCCACGTGTCGAGCCGCTCGGGCAGCAGCTTGAGCCGCACGGCGCCCGCGAGATCGGCATCGATCGCGTGCAGCGCCTCGCTCATCCCCGCGCGGTTGCGCTGCAGCAGCGGTTCCATGTCCGCGACGTACTCGCACTTCATGAACAGGATGCTGAACACGCGCCGCAACTGCGAGTCGCGCTGCACGCCGAGCAGGCACCAGATCAGGATCTTGCGGATCTTCTCCAGCGGATTGCCGCCGGGCGCATCGAGCGGCATCCGCTTGAGTTCGTCGATCGGCAGGAACACGCGGTCGAACATCGCGTCGAACAGCTCGCTCTTGTTCGCGAAATGCCAGTAGATCGCGCCGCGCGTCACGCCGGCGTGATGGGCGATGTCCGCGAGCGACGTGTGCGACACGCCCTTCTCGAAGAACACGTGTTCGGCGGCGTCGAGAATGCGGTTGCGCGTCTCGAGCGCCTCCTCCTTGGTGCGTCTGACCATGTGCAGGCCTGAATGGATCGATCGTAGGTGAATATAGGGTCCGTAACCCTCGTCGCGGCTGTGCGGACGGGCTATGCTTGCGACTGGTAATAATTCGTAAGACTTGGCGGTTGGCGACGGACGAGCGGGCTTTTTACATACATTCGTGAATGTATATACAATACCACCCTACGATCGAATGACCAAAGTGGCAATCAGTTAATATCCCACTCTGCTGATTCCCGCCAAAGTACCAGTCCGCAGTTCGCGGCATCTCGTCGGCATGGAGGTCTCGTGCCGACTTGCTGTATCCAGTAGTCCAGTAATTCAGGTGTTCGATCTGCGCCGCGAGGCGCATCCGTGTGGCGCTCCGTCCGTGCGCCGCACTCATTCCATTGGTTACACACAGAGGTCGCTCCATGCGCGTCGAACGGGTTCCATACCGCTTGATCACTGTCGCGGCAGCCGCGGTTTTCCTGGCTGCATGCGGAAAAAAAGAATCGGCACCGCCGCCGCAAACGCCGGAAGTCGGCGTCGTCACCGTCCAGCCGCAAGCCGTGCCGGTCTACAGCGAACTGCCGGGCCGTACCAGCGCATTCCTCGTCGCGCAGGTCCGCGCGCGGGTCGACGGCATCGTGCTGCGCCGTGAATTCACCGAAGGCACCGACGTCAAGGCCGGCCAGCGTCTGTACAAGATCGATCCGGCGCCGTACCTCGCTGCATTGAACAGCGCGAAGGCGACGCTCGCGAAGGCGCAGGCGAACCTCGTCACGCAGAACGCGCTGGTCGCGCGCTACAAGGTGCTGGTGGCCGCGAACGCGGTCAGCAAGCAGGACTACGACAACGCGGTGGCCACCCAAGGGCAGGCCGCGGCGGACGTCGCGGCCGGCAAGGCGGCGGTCGACACCGCGCAGATCAATCTCGGCTACACGGATGTGGTCTCGCCGATCACCGGCCGCGTCGGCATTTCGCAGGTGACGCCGGGCGCGTACGTGCAGGCGAGCCAGGCGACGCTGATGTCGACGGTGCAGCAGCTCGATCCGGTCTATGTCGACCTGACGCAGTCAAGCCTCGACGGGCTGAAGCTGCGCCAGGACGTGCAGAGCGGCCGCCTGAAGACGAGCGGCCCGGGCGCGGCGAAGGTGTCGCTGATCCTGGAAGACGGCAAGACGTACTCCGAAGCCGGCAAGCTGCAGTTCTCCGACGTGACGGTCGACCAGGCCACCGGCTCGGTGACGATCCGCGCGGTCTTCCCGAACCCGGGCCGCGTGCTGCTGCCGGGGATGTTCGTGCGCGCACGGATCGAGGAAGGCGTGAACGAGAACGCGTTCCTGGTGCCGCAGATCGGCGTCACGCATGACCAGAAGGGCCAGGCGATCGCGATGGTGGTGAACGCGAGCAACAAGGTCGAGCCGCGTCCGCTGAAGACGGCGGGCATGCGCGGCCAGGACTGGATCGTCGAAGGCGGTCTGCAGGCGGGCGACCACGTGATCGTGCAGGGGGGCGAGAAGGTGCGTCCGGGCGCGACCGTGAAGTCGGTGGAGGCACAACTCGCACCGGCGGCCGGTGCCGCATCGGGTGTCGCCGCTGCCACCGCCGCTCCGGCTGCCGCCGGTTCCGGCGCCGCCGCATCGGGCGCAGCGCCGGCGAGCGCCGCCGCTGCTTCGAGCGCGCAATAACAGGGAGCCTGTTTCATGGCAAAGTTTTTTATCGATCGCCCGATCTTCGCGTGGGTGATCGCCATCATCCTGATGCTGGCCGGGGTTGCGGCGATCTTCACGCTGCCGATCGCGCAGTATCCGACGATCGCGCCGCCATCGATCCAGATCACCGCGAACTACCCGGGCGCTTCCGCGAAGACGGTGGAAGACACGGTGACGCAGGTGATCGAGCAGCAGATGAGCGGTCTCGACAACTTCCTGTACATGTCGTCGACGAGTGACGACTCGGGCAACGCCACGATCACGCTGACGTTCGCGCCGGGCACCAACGCCGACATCGCACAGGTCCAGGTGCAGAACAAGCTGTCGCTCGCGACGCCGGTTCTGCCGCAGGTCGTGCAGCAGCTCGGTCTGTCGGTCACGAAGTCGAGCAGCAGCTTCCTGCTGGTGCTCGCCTTCAACTCCGAAGACGGCAGCATGAACAAGTACGACCTCGCGAACTTCGTGGCGTCGCATGTGAAGGATCCGATCAGCCGGTTGAACGGCGTCGGTACCGTCACGCTGTTCGGCTCGCAGTACGCGATGCGGATCTGGCTCGACCCGACCCGCCTGACGAACTACGGCCTCACGCCGGTCGACGTGACGAGCGCGATCACCGCGCAGAACGTGCAGATCGCGGGCGGCCAGATCGGCGGCACGCCGGCCAAGCCGGGCACCGTGCTGCAGGCGACGATCACCGAATCGACGCTGCTGCAGACGCCCGAGCAGTTCGGCAACATCCTGCTGAAGGTCAACCAGGACGGCTCGCAGGTGCGCCTGAAGGACGTCGCGCAAATCGGCCTCGGCGGCGAAAACTACAACTTCGACACGAAGTACAACGGTCAGCCGACCGCGGCACTCGGTATCCAGCTCGCGACCAACGCGAACGCGCTCGCGACCGCGAAGGCCGTGCGCGCGAAGATCGACGAGCTCGCACCGTTCTTCCCGCACGGTCTCGTCGTGAAGTATCCGTACGACACGACGCCGTTCGTGAAGCTGTCGATCGAGGAAGTGGTCAAGACGCTGCTCGAAGGTATCGTGCTCGTGTTCCTCGTGATGTATCTGTTCCTGCAGAACCTGCGGGCGACGATCATCCCGACGATCGCGGTGCCGGTCGTGCTGCTCGGCACGTTCGCGATCATGTCGCTGGTGGGCTTCTCGATCAACACGCTGTCGATGTTCGGCCTCGTGCTCGCGATCGGCCTGCTGGTGGACGATGCGATCGTGGTGGTCGAGAACGTCGAGCGCGTGATGGCGGAAGAGGGGCTGTCACCGAAGGAGGCGACCCGCAAGGCGATGGGCCAGATCACCGGCGCACTCGTCGGCGTGGCGCTCGTGCTGTCGGCGGTGTTCGTGCCGGTCGCGTTCTCCGGCGGGTCGGTCGGCGCGATCTATCGTCAGTTCTCGCTGACGATCGTGTCGGCGATGGTGCTGTCGGTGCTGGTCGCGTTGATTCTGACGCCCGCCCTGTGCGCGACGATCCTCAAGCCGATCCCGCAGGGCCATCACGAAGAGAAGAAGGGCTTCTTCGGCTGGTTCAACCGCACGTTCAACAACAGCCGCGACAAGTACCACGTCGGCGTGCACCACGTGATCAAGCGCTCGGGTCGCTGGCTCATCATCTACCTGGTCGTGATCGTCGCGGTCGGCCTGCTGTTCGTGCGCCTGCCGAAGTCGTTCCTGCCCGATGAAGACCAGGGCCTGATGTTCGTGATCGTGCAGACGCCGTCGGGCTCGACGCAGGAAACGACCGCGAAGACGCTCGCGAACATTTCCGACTACCTGCTGAAGGACGAGAAGGAAATCGTCGAATCGGCGTTCACGGTCAACGGCTTCAGCTTCGCCGGCCGCGGCCAGAACTCGGGTCTCGTGTTCGTGCGCCTGAAGGACTACTCGCAGCGCCAGCACGCGAACCAGAAGGTCCAGGCGTTGATCGGCCGGATGTTCGGGCGCTATTCGGGCTACAAGGACGCGATCGTGATCCCGTTCAACCCGCCGTCGATTCCGGAACTCGGCACTGCCGCCGGCTTCGACTTCGAGCTGACGGACAACGCCGGTCTCGGCCACGACGCGCTGATGGCCGCACGTAACCAGCTGCTCGGGATGGCCTCGAAGGATCCGACGCTGCAGGGCGTGCGTCCGAACGGGCTGAACGATACGCCGCAGTACAAGGTCGACATCGATCGCGAGAAGGCGAATGCGCTCGGCGTGACGGCGGATGCGATCGACCAGACGTTCTCGATCGCGTGGGCGTCGAAGTACGTGAACAACTTCCTCGACACCGACGGCCGGATCAAGAAGGTGTACGTGCAGTCGGATGCGCCGTTCCGGATGACGCCGGAGGACATGAACATCTGGTACGTGCGCAACGGGTCGGGCGGGATGGTGCCGTTCAGCGCGTTCGCGACCGGTCACTGGACGTACGGTTCGCCGAAGCTCGAGCGTTACAACGGCGTGTCGGCGATGGAAATCCAGGGTCAGGCCGCACCGGGCAAGTCGACCGGTCAGGCGATGACCGCGATGGAAGGGCTCGCGAAGAAGCTGCCGGTCGGTATCGGCTATTCGTGGACCGGCCTGTCGTTCCAGGAAATCCAGTCCGGCTCGCAGGCGCCGATCCTGTACGCGATCTCGATCCTCGTCGTGTTCCTGTGTCTCGCGGCACTGTATGAAAGCTGGTCGATCCCGTTCTCGGTGATCATGGTGGTGCCGCTCGGCGTGGTCGGCGCACTGCTCGCGGCGACGATGCGCGGCCTCGAGAACGACGTGTTCTTCCAGGTCGGCCTGCTGACCACGGTGGGCTTGTCCGCGAAGAACGCGATCCTGATCGTCGAGTTCGCGCGCGAACTGCAGATGACGGAGAAGATGGGGCCGATCGAGGCTGCGCTGGAAGCGGCGCGCCTGCGGCTGCGTCCGATCCTGATGACGTCGCTCGCGTTCATTCTCGGCGTGATGCCGCTCGCGATCAGCAACGGCGCGGGTTCGGCGAGCCAGCACGCGATCGGTACCGGCGTGATCGGCGGGATGATCACGGCGACGTTCCTCGCGATCTTCATGATCCCGATGTTCTTCGTGAAGATCCGCGCGATCTTCAGCGGCGAGAAGGAAGACGTCGACCAGGCGCTGCGTCTGGCTCAGGAGCACTCGCACCACGAAGAGAAGCCGGGCAACGGCGACGAAGGCAACAAGGGACAGTGATGATGCAAAAACACGCTTTGACTGCAATCGCGGTCGCGCTCCTTGCCACGGGCTGCACGATGGCGCCGCACTACACGCGGCCCGACGCGCCCGTCGCGCAGGCGTACCCGGCCGGCGGCGTCTATGCGACGCAGCCGGGTGCTGCCGGCGCGCGCAGCGCGAACGGCCAGGCGGCGACCGCCATCGGCTGGCGCGAATTCTTCGTCGATCCGCGCCTGCAGCGGCTGATCGAGATCGCGCTGAAGAACAACCGCGACCTGCGCGTGTCGGTGCTGAACATCGAGGCGGCGCGCGCGCAGTACCAGATCACGCGCGCGGGCCTGTTCCCGACGCTCGACGGCACGGGCACGGGCAGCATCCAGCGCGTGCCGCAGGGCCTGTCGCAGACGGGTGCGCCGTATATCTCGCGGGCCTACAACGTCGGCGTTTCCGCGTCGTGGGAACTCGACCTGTTCGGTCGCGTGCAGAGCCTGAAGGACCAGGCGCTCGCGCAGTACCTGTCGACGTCGTACGCACGGCAGGCTGCCGAGATCTCGCTGGTGTCGCAGGTGGCGGATCAGTACCTGACGCTGCTGTCGACCGACGACCTGCTGCAGGTCACGGAAAACACGCTGAAGTCGGCCCAGGCGTCCTACGACCTGACCAAGCTGCAGTTCGACAACGGCACGGGCTCCGAGCTCGAGCTGCGTCAGGCGCAGACGGTCGTCGAGACGGCGCTCGCGAACCAGCAGGCGCAGGCGCGTGCGCGTGCGCAGGCGCTGAACGCGCTGGTGCTGCTGATCGGCGAGCCGCTGCCGGACGATCTGCCGGCGGGCATGCCGCTCGACGCGCAGAACCTGCTGACGGACGTGCCGGCCGGTCTGCCGTCCGACCTGCTGACGCGTCGTCCGGACGTGATGCAGGCCGAGCAGACGCTGCTGGCCGCGAACGCGAACATCGGCGCGGCGCGTGCGGCGTTCTTCCCGCGCATCTCGCTGACGGGCGCGTTCGGCACCGGCAGCCCGACGCTCGGCGGCCTGTTCAAGGCCGGCACCGCGGCGTGGTCGTTCGCGCCGCAGATCACGATGCCGATCTTCGAAGGCGGGCAGAACATCGCGAACCTGAACCTCGCGAACGTGCAGAAGCGCATCGAGATCGCCAACTACGAGAAGGCGATCCAGTCGGCGTTCCGCGAAGTGTCGGACGGGCTGGCCGCACGCGGCACGTACGACCAGCAGATCGCCGCGCTCGAGCGCAACGAGCACGCGCAGCAGCGTCGCTTCGACCTGTCGGACCTGCGCTACAAGAACGGTGTCGACAGCTACCTGTCGGTGCTGACCGCGCAAACCGACCTGTACTCGGCACAGCAGTCGCTGATCAGCGCGCGCCTGGCACGCTGGACGAACCTCGTCACGCTGTACCGCGCACTGGGCGGCGGCTGGATCCAGCACGCGGGCGAGACGCCGCGCGCACCGGACGAGACGGTCGACTACGACAAGGCGGCTGCTCCGGCCGCTGCGTCGGCGGCAGCGACGAACGGGTAAGCACGATGGCGGGCAGGGGCGGGCGACCGCGCCCGGTTCGCCGAAGTCGCGGTCCCCGGGATGAGACAACGCCACGGACGAAGGTCCGTGGCGTTTTTTTGTGCGGCCGGTTTGTTGCGACGGCGGATCGCCATCGCGGCGATCGCCGGCGTCACCACGACCGTCGCCCGGCCGGCCGCCGCAAAGCAAAAAGCCACGGCAAGCCGTGGCGTTTTTCCTTTACCGTATCGCGCCGTCCTTCGGCGCGTCCGGGTCGGACCGATCAGTGATGCACGTCGGCCGGGCGTCCGTCGAAGTCGTGCCCTGCGCGGCGGATCTCGCAACGCGCGTCTTTCTCGCCCTTCACGCCGTTGAACACGACGTTCAGGATCACGGCGGTGGCCGACGCGAGCAGGATGCCGCTATGCAGGATCGGGGCGAGCGCGGGCGGCAGCTTCGAGAAGAAGTGCGGCGACACGACCGGCACGAGGCCCATGCCGACGCTCACGGCGACGATGAACAGGTTGTGCGAGTTGTTCACGAAGTCGACCTTCGACAGCACCTTGATGCCGTTCGCGGCCACCATCCCGAACATCACGATACCCGCGCCGCCGAGCACGAACGGCGGCACCGACGCGACGACCTGCGCCATCTTCGGGAACAGGCCGAGCAGCACCAGGATCACGCCGCCCGTCGCGCAGACGAACCGGCTCTTCACGCCCGTCACGCCGATCAGGCCGACGTTCTGCGAGAACGACGTATGCGGGAACGAGTTGAAGATGCCGCCGATCAGCGTGCCGAGGCCGTCGACGCGCAGGCCGCGCACGAGGCGGTCCTGGTTGACCGGACGATCGACCATGTCGCCGACCGCGAGGAACATGCCGGTCGATTCGATGAACGTGACGAACATCACCGTGACCATCGTCGCGATCGACAGCGGGTCGAAGTGCGGCAGGCCGAAGTGGAACGGCATCACGAAGCCGACCCACGGTGCGTGCGCGACGCCGTCGGTATTCACGCGGCCGATCGCGAACGCGATCACGAAGCCGGCGACGATGCCGAGCAGCACCGAGATGTTCGCGAGGAAGCCGCGGCCGTACTTGTTGATCAGCAGGATCAGCGTGAGCACGAGCAGCGACAGGCCGAGGTAGACGGGGCTGCCGTATTCGGGGTTGCCGACGCCGCCGGCTGCCCAGTTGATCCCGACTTCCATCAGCGACAGCCCGATCACCGCGATCACGGTGCCGACCACGACCGGCGGGAAGAACCGCAACAGCTTGCCGATCATCGGCGCGAGCACGATGCCGATGATGCCGGCCGCGATGGTCGAGCCGAAGATGTCGAGAATGCCGAGGCCGGGGTTGGTGCCGATCGCGATCATCGGGCCGACGGCCGCGAACGTGCAGCCCATGATGACGGGCAGGCGGATCCCGAAGATCCACAGGCCGAGCGTCTGGATCAGCGTGGCGATGCCGCACGAAAACAGATCGGCGCTGATCAGGAACGCGATCTGGTCTTTCGGCAGCTTCAGCGCGCCGCCGACGATAAGCGGCACGGCGACGGCGCCGGCGTACATGACGAGGACGTGCTGGAGACCAAGCGTTACAAGCTTGCCGGTCGGCAGCACCTCATCGCACGGATGGACCGTGTTCGATTGCATCTGTCTCACTCCATGATCTTGTTTTCGGGGTGGTACGAAGTTATGCGGAATGCCACATCGCAACAAGAGCGCTGGGTTCTATTCCGTTCTTTGCTGGTTCGATATGCCTGGTCGGCATGAAACAGGGTGTCGATCATCGGGAAACTGCCGCTGGAGTGAGGTTCCCCGGTTTTATAGCCCTACAAAATAGCGCGGACCCCCGTGTCAA
Source organism: Burkholderia sp. BCC1998 (assembly GCF_905339875.1). Lineage (NCBI taxonomy): Bacteria > Pseudomonadati > Pseudomonadota > Betaproteobacteria > Burkholderiales > Burkholderiaceae > Burkholderia > Burkholderia sp. BCC1998. The sequence continues at coordinate 397,716 of NZ_CAJPHE010000004.1, read as the reverse complement.
ATATCGGCCGCTTTATGGTGTGTATCGCGAGCGCGGCATAGTGGCAAAAACGACCGGCGAAAAATCGCGCCGGGTTAACCCGCGAGCGGCTGTTTTGGCGGGCAAGGTGCAGCCCGCCTTGGCGGTCGTGCACGGCCGTGTTTTCGCGTCGCCGCGCGGCCGAAAGCGTCGCAAAAATCGGGGCGCATGGCGCGATCCCGCTATCATCGATATCCGTTCACTCGACTACGCCATCCCGTCATGCGCCTGCTCGGAATCGACCTCGGCACCGGCTCCGTCAAACTCGTCACGCTCGATGCCGATGGCGTCGAGCGCGCGGTCGCGAGCGAACCCTATGCGTTGTCGTCGCCGCAGCCCGGCTGGGCCGAAATCGCGCCCGATGTCTGGTGGCAGGCGCTCGTGCAGGCCGCCGCGCGGCTGCCGGCCGGCGAGCGCGCGCAGGTCGCCGCGATCGGCTTCTCCGGCCAGATGCACGGCGTCGTGCTGATCGACGCGGCCGGACAGCCGGTGCGGCCCGCGCTGTTGTGGCCCGATACGCGCGCGGTGCGCGAAGCGGACGCGGCGGATTGGCCCGCCGCCGGTTTGCCCGTCGCACCGAATCCCGTCGCGCCCGGCATGGCGGGCCCGCTGTTGCGCTGGCTGGCCGCACACGAACCGCAGGCGCTGCGGGCCGCACGCTGGGCCGTGCAGCCGAAGGACTGGCTGCGCGTCGCGCTGGGCGGCGAGGTCGTGGCCGATCCGAGCGACGCGTGCGCGACCGCGCTCGCGACGCCGGACGGCGCATGGGATACGGCGCTGATCGAGTCGCTGGGCTTGCCGGCCGACCGGTTCGCGCCGGTGCGGGCGTCGGGCGCGCGCTGCGGCGTGCTCGATGCGAAGGCCGCGGTGGTACTCGGGCTGCCGGCCGGCGTGCCGCTGGCGACGGGGGCGGCCGATACCGCGTGCGCGGCGCTCGGCAGCGGGCTCGTCGCGGCCGGCGACGCGCTGCTGACCACCGGCAGCGGCGGCCAGATCGTCGTGCTCGCGGATGCGCTGCCGCCCGCGCGGCGCGGGCTGCACCGCTATCGCGCGGCAGCCGGCGACGGTTATTACACGATGGCCGCGATGCAGAACGTCGGGCTCGCGCTCGAAGCCGTGCGCGGCTGGCTCGGCTATCCGGGCTGGGCGGATGCGTACGACGACGCGTTCGCGCAGCCGGCGTCCGAGCGGCTGTGCTTCCTGCCGTACCTGACGGGCGAGCGCTCGCCGTGGATGAATCCCGACGCGCGCGGCGGCTGGCTCGGGCTCGGGCTCGGCGACACGCGCGGCGCGATGATGCGCGCCGCATTCGAAGGCGTCGCGTTCGCGCTGCGCGCGGGGCTCGATGCGATCCGCGCTGCGAACCCGGCCGATCCGGTGACGACGCTGCGCCTCGCCGGCGGCGGCTCGGTCGATCCGCGCTGGCGCCAGTTGCTCGCGGATGCGCTCGGCGCGTCGCTGGACGCGGTCGATTGCCCGAACGCCGCGACGCGCGGTGCCGCGCTGCTCGCCGGCGTCGCGATCGGACACTGGCGCGACGACGCGCTGCGCACGCTGGCGCCGGCTGCGTCGCCCGTCGCCGCGCCGCGCGACGATCGCGCGCTGGCCGCCCGTCATGCGCGTTTCATCGATCTGTATGCGCGAACGGATGCGTGGTTCACGAGCGGCGTTTAAACTCGGGCACTTGTCCTGGATTGTCCTGTTGCGACAGCGGTGACGCCTCGCGGCAAGCCGACGGCCGTTTCCCGCGCGCGACGGGCAGCGGGATCGGAGATCATGCCGGACACGATACGGCTTTGCCGTGTCGCGCGGCACGGCTCGACCTGATCACACATGCGCTGCCGCGCGAGATGCTCGACGACGGCGTCGACCCGATGAAGAAGGGCGAATCGATTCGCCCGATCGTGCTGTATTGAACGGAAGGGAACCCCATGCTCGAACTCGTTTCTTCGCATGCTTGCCACGGTGGCGAGCAACGCTTTTATCGCCACGATTCGAAGGCGATCGGCCTGCCGATGAAGTTCTCGGTGTACCTGCCGCCGCAGGCGGCGCACGGCCGCGTGCCGGCGCTGTTCTATCTCGCGGGGCTCACCTGCACCGAGGAGACGTTCGCGATCAAGGGCGGCGCGCAGCAGTACGCGGCGCAACACGGCCTCGCGCTCGTGATGCCCGACACGAGCCCGCGCGGCGCGGGTGTGCCGGGCGAGTCCGAGGCGTGGGATTTCGGCGTCGGCGCGGGTTTCTATGTCGACGCGACGCAAGCGCCGTGGTCGACGCATTACCGGATGGAGTCCTACGTGACGGGCGAGCTGCGCGAACTCGTCGCGGCCGAGCTGCCGATCGACGGCGCGCGGCTCGGGATCTTCGGCCACTCGATGGGCGGGCACGGCGCGCTGACGCTCGCGCTGCGTCACCCCGACCTGTACCGGTCGGTGTCGGCGTTCGCGCCGATCGCCGCGCCGACGCGCTGCCCGTGGGGCGAGAAGGCGTTCTCGGGTTATCTGGGCGACGATCGCGAAGCGTGGAAACAGCACGACGCAAGCGAGCTCGTCGCGCGCGCGGATGCGCCGAAGTTCGCGGACGGCATTCTCGTCGACCAGGGCCTCGCCGACCAGTTCCTCGCGAACCAGCTGAACCCCGACGTGTTCGAAGCGGCGTGCGCGAAGGCCGGCCAGCCGCTGACGCTGCGCCGACATGCGGGCTACGACCACGGTTACTACTTCATCTCGACGTTCATCGCCGATCACGTCGCGCATCATGCACGGGTGCTGGCACGTTAGTGCGATAAACCGGCCGCGCCATCCGCCATCAGCGAGTGGCGCGGCGCTTCCACCTTCGCAGCATGCGCAAGGCGAGCCAGGTCACCGGTATCACGACCGCAAGCGCTATCAGCAAATGCACGACGATGACGAGATCATCGCCCGACTCGCCATCCCAGAACCCGGGAACATGCGTGACGAGCCAAGCCCACGCGCGCTCGGGTATCGGTAGTGCGAACGATTCGTGAGTGAGGCACAGCCGTGCAAGCGACACGGATGCCACGAGTACCCACGCGGTCACCGCGGCTCGGTACGCGACTCGCTTCATTTGACGGTAATCGTGCCGTACGCACGCACGGAGGAGCCGGGGATCGGAACCGGCTTCTGCGCGATCAGCAAGTTTCTCAGTCGCGCGTAATCGATCGTCGATTCGATGGTCACGCATTCCCCGCTGATTCCATGCACGCCTTTGGAGTGCGTGCGACATGCGCGGCGCCCTGTCGAGCGCCCGCTGAACGTCATGTGCGTCGCCGCAACAGGCTCGCCCCATACACGAGCGCGGACAGCGCGGTGATCCAGAAACTCGTCGGCCAGTCGGTGTGATACGCAAGCGCGATCCCGGCCCACGCTTCGAACAGCGCGAACAGCGCGGCGAGCAGCACGCCGGTCGACAGCCGCGTCGACACGTTCTGCGCGGCCGCGGCCGGCCCGACCAGCAGCGTGAACACGAGCAGCACGCCGACGATCTGCGTCGCCGCGGCCACCGCGAGCGCGCACACCGCGAGGAACAGCATCGACACCGTGCGCAGCGACACGCCCTTGGCTTCGGCCAGCTCGGGCTGCAGCGACGCGAACAGCAGCGGCCGCGCGATCAGCGCGAGCGCGACGAGGCTCACCGCGCCGATGCCGGCCAGCACCGCGAGCGTATCGTGGCTGACCGCGAGCACGTTGCCGAACAGCAGCGCGGTGACCTGCGTCGCGAACGACGTGTAGAAGTGCAGGAACAGCAGCCCGAAGCCGAGCGCGCCCGACAGGATCACGCCGATCGCGACGTCGCGGCCCGCGAGCCGTTCGCCGAGCGCGCCCATCCCGATCCCGGCCGCGAGCGTGAAGCCGACCATCCCCCAGATCGGCGAGATGCCGAGCAGCACCGCGCCGGTCGCGCCGGTGAAGCCGACGTGCGACAGCGCGTGGCCGGCGAAGGTTTGTCCGCGCAGCACCAGGAAGTAGCCGACGATGCCCGCGAGCACCGCGACGATCCCCGACGCGGCGAACGCGTTGATCATGAAGTCGTATTCAAACATCGTGCGAATGCCCGGGATGAGCGTGTCCGTGGTGGTGGTGACCGTGATCGTGACCGCCGCCGCCGTGCGAGTGGCCGTCGTCGTCCTCGTGTTCGTGATCGTGCTTCTCGATTTCGACGTCGCCCGACATCACGAAGATCCTGCCGTTCACGCGCATCACGTCGATCGGCGAGCCGTACAGGCGCGACAGCACGGGTTTCGTGATCACCTCGTCGACGGTGCCGAGCGCCGCGACGCCGTTGCCGAGATACAGCACGCGGTCGAGCGCGTTCAGCAGCGGATTCAGTTCGTGCGCGGAAAACAGCACGGTGATGCCGAGCTCGCGCTGGACGTTGCGCACGAGTTCGACGACGCCGCGCTGGTGGTTCGGATCGAGGCTGATCAGCGGCTCGTCGAGCAGCAGCAGCTTCGGGCTGCCGAGCAGGCACTGCGCGAGCAGCAGGCGCTGCCGCTCGCCGCCCGACAGTTCCGACAGCGGCCGGCGCGCGAGCGTCGGGCCGCCGACGAGGTCGAGCACGCGGTCGACGTCGCGCCGCGTCGCGGCGTTCGTATGCGGCAGCCCCCAGCGGTGGCCGTCGGCGGCCATCGCGACGAAGTCGTAGCCGCGCATCCGGCGATTCGCGAGGCCGCTTCTGATCTGCGGCATGTAGCCGATCGACGCGTTGCCGCGCACGACCGGCACGCCGCCGACCGACAGCGTGCCGCCCGTGACGGGCACGAGGCCGAGCACCGCGCGCATCAGCGTCGTCTTGCCCGCGCCGTTCGGCCCGAGCACGCCGACGAATTCGCCGGGTTCGATCGAGAAGCTCACGTCGCGCAGGATCGTGCGTCCGCCCAGTTCGAGCGTGACGCGATCGAGTGCGAGTGCGTGGGGAGTGGCGGTCATGTCGTAGCGTGAATCATTTCTTGCTGGCGGAAAGCGCGGCCGCGAGCGCGTCGAGCTGGCCGGCCATCCATTGCTGGAAGGTCTTGCCGGCCGGCTGCGTCTCGGTGACGCTGACGCTCGGCACGCCGCCGTCGCGCGCGACCTTCAGCAGGCGCTTGGTCATCGGCGCTTCGGCCTGGCTGTTGTAGATCAGCACGCGCACCTGCTTCTTGCGCAGGTCGTTCTCGAACGCGGCGACGTCCTGCGCGCTGGCTTCGGTGTCGTTCATCGTCGCGAGCTGGAAGCGCTGGTTGCGCATGTCGAGGCCGATCGCATCCGACATGTAGCCGAATACCGGCTCGGTGGCCGTCACCGGCACGCCCTTGTACTGCGCGCGCAGCGCGGCGACCTTGTCGTCGATCGGCTTCAGCGACGCGACGAACTTCTGCAGGTTCGCGTCGTAGTCGGCCTTGTTCGCCGGGTCGGCCCGGCCGAGCTCGGCCGCGATCGCGCGCGCCGCGGCCGGCATGGTTGCCGGGTCGTACCACAGGTGCGGGTTGTCGCCGGCCTTCTTGCCGACGAGATCCGCGACGACGATCGTCGCGCGCTTCGCCTGCTTCGATGCGGACAGCAGCTTGGCCATCCACGGGTCGTAGTTCGCCCCGTTGTAGATCACGACCTGCGCGTGCTGCAGCGCGCGCGCGGTCTTCGGGCTCGCTTCGAACAGGTGCGGATCCTGGTCGGGACTGCTGAGGATGCTGGTTACCGCGACATGGCGGCCGCCGATCTGCGACGCGACGTCGCCATAGAAATTCTCGGCGGCGACCACGTTGACGGTCGCGGCCTGCGCGAACGCGGGCGCCGCGATCGACAGCGCGGCAGCAGCGGCGGCCAGCAGGCGGGCAAGCGGCAGGGCGCGCCGCGGCGCGCGCTTCAGGGCAATGGACATGAAACTCCTCGTTGGAAGGGGCGGCGGGTGCGCCGCGCGGTGCGGTGTCAGCGTTGCGCGGGCTTGCCCTTGCAGTGCCCGCACAGGCCGTTCAGCTCGACGACCTGATGGTGGACTTCGAACCCGTGCGCGGGCTCGCTCGCGGACAACTGTTTCGCGAGGTCGCTGCCCGGGATCTCGACGGTCTCGCCGCACGAGTCGCAGATCAGGAACTGGCCTTCGTGCGGCACGCCGATCTCGCAGCACGCGAAGAATGCGTTCTTCGATTCGATCCGGTGGATGAAGCCGTGCTCGACGAGGAAATCCAGCGCGCGATAGACGGTCGTGGGCGGCACGCGGCCGCGTTGCGGCTCGAGCTCGGCGAGCAGGTCGTACGCGCCGATCGGGCGCTGCGCGGCCAGCACGCGTTCGTAGACCTGGCGGCGCAGCGGCGTCCACGCGAGCCCGTGCTCGGCGGCGAATGCGTCGGCCCGGGACAGCCGGGCGTCGATGGGCGATGAGGTGGCCATGGCGTGAAGCAGGCAGTGAAACGAAGTATCGCGATGATATAACGTATCTCCATGCCGTGCAGCCCGAATTCCTGCCGATGCACGCGCTCCGTCCCCTTCAGCGCCGTTTCAGCCGCGCCGCACCCAGCCCGCCGCGCCTTGCCGGGCGCGGGTCGCCGGCCGGCGCACGGCGCGGCCGTGCCGCAGCGCATCATCGAAAGCCGCCGTGTCGCCTTGACAGCACGAATCGCGTATCCGATCATTCGATCAACAACAGAGCAATTGATCGGCCGGCGAGCGTTCGCTCACCTCGCGGCCTTCGTGCAGCAGAACGAACCGGAGACAACCAGTGAGACTGGCAGACAAGGTCGCGATCCTGACGGGCGCGGCAAGCGGCATCGGCGAAGCGGTCGCGCAACGCTATCTGGACGAGGGCGCGCGCTGCGTGCTGGTCGACGTGAAGCCGCCGAGCGGCTCGCTCGCGCGGCTGATCGAGGACAATCCCGGCCGGGCGGTGGCCGTTACCGCGGACGTCACGCGCCGCGACGACATCGCGCGCATCGTCGCGACCGCGGTCGAGCGCTTCGGCGGCGTCGACATCCTGTTCAACAACGCGGCGCTGTTCGACATGCGCCCGCTCCTCGACGAATCCTGGGACGTGTTCGACCGGCTGTTCGCGGTCAACGTGAAAGGGCTGTTCTTCCTGATGCAGGCGGTCGCGCAGCGGATGGTCGAGCAGGGCCGCGGCGGCAAGATCGTCAACATGTCGTCGCAGGCGGGGCGTCGCGGCGAGGCACTCGTTTCGCACTACTGCGCGACCAAGGCCGCGGTGATCAGCTATACGCAGTCGGCCGCGCTCGCGCTCGCACCGCACCGGATCAACGTGAACGGCATCGCGCCGGGCGTGGTCGACACGCCGATGTGGGAGCAGGTCGATGCGCTGTTCGCGCGCTACGAGAACCGGCCGCTCGGCGAGAAGAAGCGGCTCGTCGGCGTTGCCGTGCCGCTCGGCCGGATGGGCGTGCCGGGCGACCTGACGGGCGCTGCGCTGTTCCTCGCGTCGGCCGACGCCGACTACATCACCGCCCAGACGCTGAACGTCGACGGCGGCAACTGGATGAGCTGAAGTGGCGCCGCTCGCACGCTTACCCCTGGCGTTCGTGCCGCGCGCGGCCGCCGCCGCACGAGGACACGCATGATGGCGGAGATCGTGGTCGCCGGCGAACTGCTGGCCGAATTCGTCGCCGCCGAGCGCGGCCAGGGCTTCGACGTGCCTGGCCTGTTCGCGGGCCCGTTCCCGAGCGGCGCGCCGGCGATCTTCGCCGACCAGGCCGCGCGGCTCGGCGTGCGCGTCGCGTATGCGGGCTGCGTCGGCCGCGACGCGTTCGGCGACGCGATCGTCGCGCGGCTCGAGCGGGACGGCGTCGACGTCGCGCGCATCCGTCGCGTCGCACGTCCGACCGGCACCGCGTTCGTCGCGTATCGCGACGACGGTTCGCGCAGCTTCGTGTTCAGCCTGTCGACCAGCGCGGCTGCGTGCGTCGACGCATCCGACGTCGACACCGCGATGTTCGACGGCTGCCGCTACTTCCACGTGATGGGCTCGTCGCTGACGAGCGAATCGGCGATCGCGGCGGTCCAGCGCGGCGTGATCGAGGCGGCGCGCGCCGGCGCGAAGGTGTCGTTCGACCCGAACGTGCGGCCCGAGATGCTGAGCTTCCGCCCGATGCGCGCGGCGCTCGACACGCTGCTCGCCGCGTGCCACCTGTTCCTGCCGAGCGAGGCCGACCTGCCGTTCTTCTGCGGGCCGCAGCCGGCCGAGCGCGCGATCGCCGGGCTGCTCGCGACGCATCCGCTGCTCGAACGCGTCGTGCTCAAGCGCGGCGCGGCCGGCAGCGTCGCGTTCGACCGTGCGAGCCGTGTCGACGCGCCGGCTTATCCCGTCGACGAACGCGATCCGACCGGCGCCGGCGACTGCTTCGGCGGCACGCTGGTCGCGAGTCTCGTCGCCGGCCTGCCGATCGACGTCGCGTTGCGCCGCGCGAACGCGGCCGGCGCGATCGCGGTCACGCGGCGCGGCCCGATGGAGGGCAACAGCAGCGCGGCCGAGATCGACCGCTTCCTGACCGAACGAGGTGTCGCATGCCCGGCCTGACTTCCACTGCCGAACGCCCGCGCAGCGCGCACGCCGGCGCCGTGCTGCGGATGATCTTCGACGCGAACCGCGCGCAGGCGCAGCGCGGCATCTATTCGGTCTGCAGCGCGCACCGGCTCGTGCTGGAGGCCGCGTGCGAGGCCGCGCGCGCGGACGGCTCGCCGCTCCTGATCGAGGCGACCTGCAACCAGGTGAACCATCTCGGCGGCTACACGGGCATGACGCCCGCCGATTTCCGGCGCGACGTCGATGCGATCGCGCAGCGCTGCGGGCTCGCGCCGTCGGCGCTGGTGCTCGGCGGCGACCATCTGGGACCGAACCCGTGGCGGCACCGCCGCGCGGCCGACGCGATGCGCGAAGCGGCGGCGATGGTCGCCGCGTATGTCGAAGCCGGGTTCGAGAAGATCCACCTCGATGCGAGCATGGCGTGTGCGGACGATCCGGCGCGGCTCGACGACCGGACGATCGCCGCGCGCGCGGCCGGGCTGTGCCGCGCGGCCGAAGACGCGGCGGCGCGCACCGGCGTCGCGCCCGTCTACGTGATCGGCACCGAGGTGCCGACGCCGGGCGGCGAAGTGGCCGGCGACGCAGCCGGCGATGCGATCGCGCGGATCGCGGTCACGCGCAGCGACAGCATCGCGGCGACGCTCGACGCGCATCGCAGCGCATTCGCGGCGGCCGGGCTCGACGACGCATGGACGCGCGTGGTCGCGATCGTCGCGCAACCGGGCGTCGATTTCGACGATCGCCACGTGCTCGACTACGACAGCGCGAAGGCCGCATCGCTCGGTGCAAGCATCCTGCGCACGCCGCGCCTCGTGTTCGAAGCGCATTCGACCGACTATCAGACCGAAGGCGCGCTCGCCGCGCTCGTGCGCGACCACTTCGCGGTGCTGAAGGTCGGCCCCGCGCTGACCTTCGCGCTGCGCGAGGCGCTGTTCGCGCTCACCTTCATCGAGGACGCGCTGATCGGCGACGGCGCGCAGCGCTCGCAGCTGCGCGACGTGGTCGACGCCGCGATGCGCGCGCAGCCCGAGCACTGGGCGCCATACTACCGCGGCGACGAGACCGAGCAGCGGCTCGCGCGCCAGTTCAGCTACAGCGACCGGATCCGCTACTACTGGCTGCAGCCGGCCGTCGCGGCGGCGGTCGAGCAGTTGTTCGACAACCTCGCGCGGCAGCCGGTGCCCGAAACGCTCGTCGCGCAGTGGCTGCCGGACGTGTACGCGGCGTGCCGCGCGGGCGGCCTCGCGAAGGAGCCGCGCGCATGGGTGCGCCACCGGATACGCGACGTGATCGCGCACTATGCGCGCGCGTGCGGGATGCAGCGGCCGGCGTGACGGGCCGCGAAGGAAGTGCAGCAACGCGACATACGCAATACGCAATACGCAATACGCAACACCGACGACAGTTCGAACAATCACAGGAGACATGCCATGCAACGAAAGATGCTCGATGCCGCCGTACGCTGCTTCGCCGGGGCCGCGCTCGCGACGGCCGCGTGCGCGGCGTCCGCCGGCACGCTGACGATCGCGACGCTGAACAACCCGGACATGATCGAGTTGAAGAAGCTGTCGCCGGCGTTCGAGAAGGCGAACCCTGACATCAAGCTGAACTGGGTGATCCTCGAGGAGAACGTGCTGCGCCAGCGCGCGACCACCGACATCACGACCGGCAGCGGCCAGTTCGACGTGATGGCGATCGGCACCTACGAGACGCCGCAGTGGGGCAAGCGCGGCTGGCTCGCGCCGATCACGGGGCTGCCCGCCGACTACGACCTGAACGACATCGTGAAGACCGCGCGCGACAGCCTGTCGTACAACGGCCAGCTGTATGCGCTGCCGTTCTACGTCGAGAGCTCGATGACGTTCTACCGCAAGGACCTGTTCGCGGCGAAGGGGCTCAAGATGCCCGACCAGCCGACCTACGACCAGATCGCCGAGTTCGCGGACAAGCTCACCGACAAGGCGAAGGGCACCTACGGGATCTGCTTGCGCGGCAAGGCCGGGTGGGGCGAGAACATGGCGTACGTGTCGACGGTCGTGAACACGTTCGGCGGGCGCTGGTTCGACGAGAACTGGAACGCGCAGCTCACGTCGCCGGAATGGAAGAAGGCGATCGGCTTCTACGTGAACCTGCTGAAGAAAGACGGCCCGCCGGGGGCGAGCTCGAACGGCTTCAACGAAAACCTGACCCTGACCGCGTCGGGCAAGTGCGCGATGTGGATCGACGCGACGGTCGCGGCCGGGATGCTCTATAACAAACAGCAGTCGCAGGTCGCCGACCGGATCGGCTTCGCCGCCGCGCCGGTCGCCGCCACGCCGAAGGGCTCGCACTGGCTGTGGGCGTGGGCGCTGGCCGTGCCGAAGACGTCGAAGCAGCAGGACGCCGCGCGCAAGTTCATCGCGTGGGCGACGTCGAAGCAGTACATCGAGATGGTCGGCAAGGACGAAGGCTGGGCGTCGGTGCCGCCGGGCACCCGCACGTCGACCTACCAGCGCGCCGAGTACAAGGCCGCCGCGCCGTTCTCGGACTTCGTGCTGAAGGCGATCGAGACGGCCGACCCGAACGATCCGTCGCTGAAGAAGGTGCCGTACACGGGCGTGCAGTACGTCGGGATTCCTGAATTCCAGTCGTTCGGCACGGTGGTCGGGCAGGCGATCGCGGGTGCGGTGGCCGGCCAGATGACGGTCGACCAGGCGCTCGCCGCCGGGCAGGCGGCGGCCGACCGTGCGGTCCGGCAGGCCGGCTACAAGAAGTAACGCGGCTGGCACCGTGCGCGCTGCCGCGCACGGTGCGCGTCGCCGATGCAGAAAGGCGGGCCGGCCGTTCGTGCCCGCGTCTCAACCGGAGGGACTCCGATCATGCGTCATTTGCGTCTTCCCCTGAGCCATGCGTCGCCGGTCGGCGACGCATCGTCGCCGCCGGGCGCGCCGCGCCGCGCGCGCGGCGGCGCCAGCTGGCTCGTGTCGCCGTCCGTCGCGGTGCTGCTGCTGTGGATGTCGATCCCGCTCGCGATGACGATCTGGTATTCGTTCTCGCGCTACAACCTGCTGAACCCGGACGTGAAGGGCTTCGCCGGGATCGACAACTACCGCTTCCTCGCGACCGATCCGTCGTTCCTGCCCGCGATCTGGCACACGCTCGTGCTGATCGGCGCGGTGCTCGCGATCACCGTGGTCGGCGGCGTGCTGATGGCCGTGCTGTTCGACCGCAAGTTCTACGGGCAAGGCGTGGCCCGCCTGCTCGCGATCGCGCCGTTCTTCGTGATGCCGACGGTCGCCGCGCTGATCTGGAAGAACATGATCCTGCATCCGGTGTACGGGCTCGTCGCGAACGCGATGCGCGCGCTCGGGATGACGCCGATCGACTGGTTCGCCGATTACCCGCTCACCGCCGTGATCATCATCGTCGCGTGGCAGTGGCTGCCGTTCGCGTTCCTGATCCTGTTCACCGCGATCCAGTCGCTCGACCAGGAGCAGAAGGAAGCCGCGCGCATCGACGGCGCGGGCCCGATCGCGATGTTCTTCTACATCACACTGCCGCACCTGAAGCGCGCGATCGCGGTGGTCGTGATGATGGAGACGATCTTCCTGCTGTCGATCTTCGCGGAGATCTACACGACGACGGGCGGCGGCCCCGGCGATGCGACGACCAACCTGTCGTACCTGATCTATGCGCTCGGCCTGCAGCAGTTCGACGTCGGCCTCGCATCCGCGGGCGGGATCATCGCCGTCGTGGTCGCGAACGTCGTGTCGTTCTTCCTGGTGCGGATGCTCGCGCGCAACCTGAAGGGAGAGTACGAGAAATGAGCGACCTGACTTTGGAAGGCCGGCGCGCGCCGGCTGCATTCGACCTCGTGCGGCGCGCGCTGCCCGGCGCGCTCGCATGGCTGCTCGCGCTGCTGCTGTTCTTCCCGATCTTCTGGATGGCGATCACCGCGTTCAAGACCGAGCAGCAGGCGTACGCGTCGACGCTGTTCTTCATGCCGACGCTCGACAGCTTCCGCGAGGTGTTCGCGCGCAGCAACTACTTCGCGTTCGCGTGGAACTCGGTGCTGATCTCGGCGGGCGTCACGGTGATCTCGCTGCTGCTCGCGGTGCCGGCGGCCTACGCGATGGCGTTCTTCCCGAACCACCGCACGCAGAAGGTGCTGCTGTGGATGCTGTCGACCAAGATGATGCCGTCGGTCGGCGTGCTCGTGCCGATCTACCTGCTGTGGAAGAACGCGGGGCTGCTCGATACCGTGTCGGGCCTCGTGATCGTGTACACGCTGATCAACCTCCCGATCGCGGTGTGGATGACCTTCACGTACTTCAACGAGATCCCGAAGGACATCCTCGAAGCGGGGCGCATCGACGGCGCGTCGACGTGGCAGGAGATCGTCTACCTGCTGATGCCGATGGCGCTGCCGGGGCTCGCGTCCACCGCGCTGCTGCTCGTGATCCTGTCGTGGAACGAGGCGTTCTGGAGCATCAACCTGTCGAGCTCGAACGCCGCGCCGCTGACCGTGTTCATCGCGTCGTACTCGAGCCCCGAGGGGCTGTTCTGGGCGAAGCTGTCCGCGGCTTCCCTGCTCGCGGTCGCGCCGATCCTGATCGTCGGCTGGCTGTCGCAGAAGCAGCTCGTGCGCGGGCTCACGTTCGGGGCGGTCAAATGAGTGCTACCGGCGAAGCTGCTACCGGCGAACGCGCGTTCGGTCACGGGATGAACGTGCTGATCTGCGACTGCGACGGCGTGCTGATCGACAGCGAGGCCGTCGCCGCCGACGTGATCGTGCGCGAGCTCGATGCGCGCTGGCCGGGTGTCGACGCGCGGCCGGCGGTGATGCCGCTGCTCGGGCTGCGCATCGAGCGCGTGCTGGCCGGCGCGGGCGAGGCCGTCGGCCGCACGCTGTCGGCCGGCGACGTCGACGCGATCCGCCGCGCGGTCGAGGCGGCGGCCGTCAACGCGCCGATGGTCGACGGCATCGACAAGGCCCTCGCGGCGCTCAACCTGACGACCGCGTGCGCGAGCAACAGCTACCGCGCGTACGTCGAGGCGGCGCTCGCGCGCACGGGCCTCGCGCGCTTCTTCGGCGACCGGCTGTTCTGCGCGGACGCCGTGGCGAGGCCGAAGCCGGCGCCCGACGTGTATCTCGCGGCCGCGCGTGCGCTCGGCGCGGTGCCCGCGCAATGCCTCGTCGTCGAGGACAGCGTGACCGGCATCACCGCGGCCGCCGCGGCCGGCATGACCGTGCTCGGCTTCGTCGGCGGCGGGCACGCGTCGGCCGCGCAGATCGACGCGTTGCGCGGGATCGGCGCGCGTCACGTATTCGACGACATGCACGAGCTGCCCGGCTACGTCGCGCGCTGGCAGGCGACCGGCGCGGTGCTGCCGAACTAGCAACCAGGAACGAATGCGCGCCGCCTTCAACGCGGCGCATCACGAACGAACGGAGACAGACCATGGCAAGCGTGCTCCTGCGCAACATCGCGAAGCGCTACGACGACACCGAAGTGCTGCGCAACGTGAACCTCGACATCGCCGACGGCGAATTCGTCGTGTTCGTCGGGCCGAGCGGCTGCGGCAAATCCACGCTGATGCGGATGATCGCCGGGCTCGAGGACATCTCGAGCGGCGAGCTGCTGATCGACGGCGCGAAGGTCAACGACGTGCCGAGCGCCAAGCGCGGCATTGCGATGGTGTTCCAGTCGTATGCGCTGTACCCGCACATGACGCTGTACGACAACATGGCGTTCGGCCTGAAGCTCGCCGGCGCGAAGAAGCCCGAGATCGACCAGGCGGTGAAGCAGGCCGCGAAGATCCTGCACATCGACCATCTGCTCGACCGCAAGCCGAAGCAGCTGTCGGGCGGCCAGCGGCAGCGTGTCGCGATCGGCCGCGCGATCACGCGCAAGCCGAAGGTGTTCCTGTTCGACGAGCCGTTGTCGAACCTCGACGCGGCGCTGCGCGTGAAGATGCGGCTGGAATTCGCGCGGCTGCACGACGAGCTGAAGACCACGATGATCTACGTGACGCACGACCAGGTCGAGGCGATGACGCTCGCCGACAAGATCGTCGTGCTGTCGGGCGGCGCGGTGCAGCAGGTCGGCACGCCGAACGCGCTGTACCACGCGCCGGCCAACCAGTTCGTCGCGGGTTTCATCGGCTCGCCGAAGATGAACTTCCTGAAAGGCACCGTCGAGTCGGTCGACGCGGCCGGCGTGCTGGTGCGCTTCGGCAGCGGCGAGACGCAGCGCGTCGCGGTCGAGGCGGCCGGGCTGCTGCGCGGCGCGGCGGTGACCGTCGGCGTGCGGCCCGAGCATCTGATGGTGGGGCAGGCGGAGACCGGCGTGGCCGCGCGGACGATGGCCGTCGAATCGCTCGGCGATGCCGCGTACCTGTATGCGGAGTCGGCCGTCGCGCCGGACGGGCTGATCGCGCGGATTCCGCCGCTCGATACGTACCGCACCGGCGAGGCGCTGCACGTGCATGCGCAGGCCGAGCACTGCCACCTGTTCGACGAGCACGGCCAGGCGTTCCGGCGCTTGAGCGCGCACGCGAAGGCGGCGTGAGGACGCGCGCCGGTCAGAGCCGCAGATGCTCGGCCATGTAATCGACGAAGGCGCGCAGTTTCGGCGTCGGATGGCGGCCTGACGGCCACAGGACGTAGATCGGCGTGCAGCTCGCGACGTGTTCGTCGAGCACCGCGCACAGCGTGCCGTCGTCGAGCGCGTCGCGCACGAAGAACTCGGGCAGGCACGCGATGCCGAGCCCGCGCAGCGTGAAGCAGAGGCGCGCTTCCGCGCTGTTGCTGACCATCGCGACCGGCACCTCGGGCGGCGTACTCGCGTGCGGCACGCGCAGCGGCCAGGTCTCGAGCTTGCCGCTGCTCGGAAAGCGGTAGTGCAGGCAGCGATGCTGCGCGAGATCGGCCGGCGTGCGCGGCGTGCCGTGCCGCGCGAGATAGTCGGGCGCCGCGACGAGGTGCTGGCGGAAATGGCGCAGCAGCCGCGACGACAGCCGCGAATCCGTCGGCTGGCCGGTGCGCAGCACCGCGTCGAAACCTTCTTCGACGACGTCGACGAGGCGGTCGCTGAAATCGATGTCGAGTTCGATCTCCGGATACGCGGCCATGAAATCGGCGAGCAGCGGCAGCAGCAGCGTGCCGATCGTCGGCAGGCTCACGCGCAGGCGCCCGCGCGGCGCTTCGGCGCTGTGCGTCAGTTCCTGCTCGGCCGCGTCGATCTCGGCGATCACGCGCCGGCACCGTTCCAGGAGGCGCGTGCCTTCCGCGGTCAGCGTGATGCTGCGCGTGCTGCGGTGAAAGAGGCGCACGTTCAGCCGCGCCTCGAGCCGCGCGATGCGCTTGCCGATCGCCGACGCCGACAGCCCGAGCGCGCGGCCGGCCGCGACGAAACTGCGCGTTTCCGCGACCTGGACGAACACGACGAAGCCGCCAAGATTTTCCATGCTGGTTCTCGATTGCGGACACCGATGTCCTGAGTGTCCGGAACTCTAACCCGGTTTTTCTTCTCGCGCCGGCTCCCTACGATGGGCGTTCCTTCACTGTTCGAGGTCACGCCATGTCATCCCTGCCTGTCACCGCCCACCGCGCCGAACCGGACGCCGACGCCGCGCTGCCCGAGCGCCTCGACGCCGCGCTCGATCGCGCGCTGGCCGATGCGCGCGTGGTCGGCGCGGTCGTGCTGGTCGCCCGCGACGGCCAACTTCGCTATGCGCGCGCGGCCGGTCTCGCCGATCGCGAGGCCGGCACGCCGATGCGCGAGGACGCGCTGTTCCGGCTCGCATCGGTGTCGAAGCCGATCGTGACGGCCGCCGCGATGCGGCTGGTCGCGGCGGGGCGCATCGGGCTCGACGAGCCGGTCGCGCGCTGGCTGCCTGCGTTCCGGCCGACGCTGCCCGACGGCACGCCGGCCGACATCACGTTGCGTCATCTGCTGTCGCATACGGCCGGGCTCGGCTACCGCTTCCTCGAAGCCGACGCCGACGGCCCGTATGCGCGTGCCGGCGTGTCCGACGGGATGGACCGCGCGGACCTGTCGCTCGCGGAGAACGTGCGGCGCATCGCCGGCGTGCCGCTGCGGTTCGCGCCCGGCACGTCGTGGGACTACTCGCTCGCGACCGACGTGGTCGGCGCGCTGATCGAGGCGGTCGACGGCCGGCCGCTCGCCGAAGCCGTGGCCGCGCTCGTCACGACGCCGCTCGGGATGACCGGCACCGCGTTCTACTCGAATGACGCCGCGCGCTTCGCGACGCCGTACGTCAGCACGCCGGGCGCGCCGCGCCGGATGGCCGACGACGATCTCGCGCCGGTGTACGACGGCACGGTCGGCATCCGCTTCGCGCCGGCGCGCGCGTTCGACGCGGCCGCGTGGCCGTCGGGCGGCGCGGGTATGGTGGGCACCGCGCGCGACTGCATGGCGCTGCTCGATGCGTTGCGCACCGGCCGCGACGGCTGGCTCGCGCGCCGCTGGATCGACGAGATGTCGCGCGTGCAGCCGGGCGCGCACGACCTGCCGGACGCGCCGGGATTCGGTTTCGGGCTCGGTTTTTCGGTGCTGCGCGATCCGGCGGCCGCGCAGTCGCCGGAGTCGATCGGCACGTGGCGCTGGGGCGGTGCGTACGGGCATGCGTGGTTCGTCGACCGCGCGGCCGGGCTGACGGTCGTCGCGCTGACCAATACGTTGTACGAAGGGATGCACGGGCAGATCGTCACCGACGTGCGCGATGCGGTGTATGGCGTCGACGACCGGGGCGCGGCATGAGCGAGTGCGTATCCGTTCCCGACCGCGCTTCCGACCGCGTCTCCGACCCTGCGTCCGCTCTGTCCGCACCGGTGCGCGAACGCCTGCCGGTCGCGAACCTGCTGGCGCTCGCGACCGCCGGTTTCATCACGATCCTCACCGAAGCGTTGCCGGCCGGCTTGCTCCCGTTGATGAGCATCGACCTGCGCGTGACCGAGGCGCTGATCGGCCAGCTCGTGACCGTCTACGCGCTCGGCTCGATCGTCGCGGCGATCCCGCTCGTCGCCGCGACGCGCGCGATGCGCAGGCGCCGGCTGCTGCTCGCGGCGCTTGCCGGGTTCGTCGTGTCGAATGCGTTGACGGCCGCGTCGCCGTATTACGCGCTCACGCTCGCTGCGCGCTTCGTCGCGGGCATGTCGGCCGGGCTGTTGTGGGCGCTGTTGGCCGGCTATGCGAGCCGGATGGTCGACGCATCGCTGCGCGGCCGGGCGATCGCGGTCGCGATGCTCGGCGCGCCGGTCGCGATGTCGATCGGCATCCCGGCCGGCACCGCGCTCGGCGCGATGTTCGGCTGGCGCATCGCGTTCGCGGGCATCACGGTCGCGGCGCTCGCGCTGATCGGCTGGATCCGGCTGCGCGTGCCCGACTATCCGGGGCAGCCCGCCGGCGCCCGCGAGCCGGTGCTCGGCGTGATCGCACTGCCCGGCGTGCGGCCGGTGCTGGTCGTGATGTTCGCCTATGTGCTCGCGCACAACATGCTGTACACGTACGTTGCGCCGTTCCTTGCCGGCGTGCGGATGGGCGCGCAGGTCGATGCGGTGCTGTTCGTGTTCGGTATCGCGTCGCTGGTCGGCATCGCGCTGACGGGCGCATGGATCGGCGCCGCGCAGCGGCGGCTGACGCTCGCGAGCATCGCGCTGTTCGCGCTTGCGGCGGCGATGCTCGGTGCCGGGTCCGGGATGACGATCGTTTATGCGGGTGTCGCGCTGTGGGGGCTCGCGTTCGGCGGCGCGCCGACGCTGTTCCAGACGGCCACCGCGAACGCGGCGGGCGATGCGGCCGACGTCGCGCAGTCGATGCTCGTGACGGTGTGGAACCTCGCGATCGCGGGCGGCGGCATCGCGGGCGGGATGCTGCTCGGCGCGACGGGCGCGGGTGCGATTCCGTGGGTGCTGGTCGCGCTGCTGGCGGCGGCGTGGCTCGGCGCATGGCGCGCGCGCCGGCATGCGTTTCCGGCGCCGCGCGCGGCCGCGTGAGCGTGCGGCGGCGTCAGGCCGCCTTCGCGTCGAGCGCCGCGCGTGCGCAGGTTTCGTCGGTGACGAGCCCCGACAGCCAGCCGCCGCGCAGCGCGGCGATCACCGCGTCGCGCTTCTTCGGGCCGCCCGCGAACGCGATCGTCGGGCGCTTCGGCGGCGCGTCGAGCGCGACGCTCGTCACGCGCGCGCTCGTCGACACGTCGACGAGCCGGCCCTGCGCATCGATCGGCACGCCGAGCAGTTCGGCCACCGCGCCGAGCGCGGTCATCTCGTCGCGTTCCTGTTCGGTGATGAAGCCGTCTTCATAGAGCGGGCAGTGCGGGCCGATGTTGCCGATCCCGACGAACGCGACGTCGGCCTGCGCCGACAGCGCGTCGACGATCCGGTACAGCCGGTGATTGCACCATTGCGCGCGCTCGGCGTCGCTGTCGGCGAACAGCGGCGCGGGCAGCAGGAAGTGCTTGCCGCCGGTCTTCTCGGAGATGTACTGCGCGACGTCGTAGCGGTTCGACGAGCCGTCGGCGGCGATCGCGCCGACCATCGACACGAGCCGGTGCTGCGGCCGCTCGATCTGCGCGATCTGCGCGACCGCCGCCTTCAGCGTCCGGCCGCTGCTGACGGCGATCACCATCGGCCGCGTCTCGTTCAGGTAGCGCTCCATCACCTGCGCGCCGGCGACCGCGAGCTTGCGGTCGATCGCTTCGGCCGCATCGGCATCGACGGGCACGACTTCGCACATCGTAAGCCCGTAGCGTTTCGACAGCTGCGCGCCGAGCTCGAGGCAGTCGGCGAGCTGGTGATCGACGCGCACGCGGATCAGGTTCTTCTCGACCGCGAACGCGACGAGGCGCTGCGCGACCGGGCGCGACACCTGCAGCTTCTCGGCGATTTCGTTCTGCGTGTCGCCCGCGACGTAGTAGAGCCACGCGGCACGCGTGGCGAGATCGAGTTTTTCTGAGGACTTGGACACGATAGCGGTTCGGTTCGGATCTGGGGGGCCGCCCGCGGACCGGCCGTCGGGCGGCGCAACGGCATCCACTGTAACGCATGCGCGGCGGGCGGCCGACGGCCGCCCTGCGTCGTCGCCTACGCGAGCCGCGCGCGCGACGGTTCGTAAAGCGGGCGCACGTGGCGATACAGCGCGCGGAACGCGTCGAGGCGCTCGCGCAGCAGCGCATGACGCGCGGCGTCGGGCACGTATTCGGCGCGCACCGGCGGCTTGGTCAGCACGACTTGCGGATCGCCGCCGACGGCGAGCCAGCCCAGCCGCGCGGCGCCCAGTGCCGCACCCGTTTCGCCGCCGCCGTGCTGGCAGGTGCGCACGTCCAGCGCGTCGGCGATCAGCTGCGCCCAGAACGCGCTGCGCGCGCCGCCGCCGATCAGCGACAGCCGGTCGGTTTCGACGCCGGCCGCGTGCAGCGCGTCGAGGCCGTCCGCGAGGCCGAGCGTCACGCCTTCGAGCACCGCGTAGCCGAGATGCGCGCGCTCGGTCGCATGCGTCATCCCGAAGAACACGCCCTGCGCATACGGATCGTTGTGCGGCGTGCGTTCGCCGGACAGGTAGGGCAGGAACAGCGGCGCCGTCGCGAGTGCGTCCGCGTCGAGCGCCGCGATTTCGGCGAGCAGCGCCGGCTCGTCGGTGCCCGTCAGCTTGCAGACCCAGCGCAGGCAGCTCGCGGCCGACAGCACGACGCTCATCAGTTGCCAGCGATCGGGAATCGCGTGGCAGAACGCATGCACGGCCGATGCCGGATTCGGCATGAAGCGGTCGCCGACCACGCTCAGCACACCCGACGTGCCGAGCGACACGAAGCCGTCGCCCGCGTGGATCGCGCCGATGCCGAGCGCGCTCGTCGCGTTGTCGCCGCCGCCGCCCGCCACCACGACGGCCTCCGACAGCCCGAGTTCGCGCGCGACGTCGGCGCGCAGCGTGCCGGACGGCGCATTGCCTTCGACGATGCGCGGCATCTGGGCGCGCGTCATGTCGCACGCGGCGAGCAGCGCGTCGGACCAGTCGCGGCGCGCGACGTCGAGCCACAACGTGCCGGCCGCGTCGGACGGATCGGACACCTTCGCGCCGGTGAGCCGGAAGCGCAGGTAGTCCTTCGGCATCAGCACGCAGGCCGTTGCGGCGAACACGTCGGGCTCGTGCTTCGCGACCCACAGCAGTTTCGGCGCGGTGAAGCCGGGCATCGCGAGGTTGCCGGCCAGCGCATGGAGATCGGGCGCGCGTTCGGTGAGCAGCGCGCATTCGTCGGCGCTGCGCATGTCGTTCCACAGGATCGCGGGGCGCAGCACGCGGTCGTCGCGGCCGAGCAGCACCGCGCCGTGCATCTGGCCCGACAGGCCGATCCCGCGCACCTGCGCGAAGGCCTGCGGATGCCGTTCGCGCAGCGCCGCGAGTGCGGCGAGCGTGCCTTGCCACCAGTCGTCCGGATGCTGTTCCGCCCAGCGCGGGTGCGGCCGCGACACGCTGAACGGCGTGCCGGCGGTGCCGACCACGGTGCCGTCCGGAGCAAGCAGCAGCACCTTCACTTCCGAGGTGCCGAGGTCGATGCCGAGATACATGAGCGATCCGTTCCGTCAGTGAGGAGCCGCTACTTTAGCCGCACGCGCGCGCGCCTGCCAACGCAGGTTCGCCCGAATGCGCGGCCGCTCGCGGGCGGCCGGCTGCGGGGCCGCGGGCCGCCGTGCGTCAGCGCTGCGCGAGCCATGCGTCGACGCGTGCGAGCCCGGCGCGCAGCGCGTCGAACAACGCCGCGTTGCCGGCGAGCGAGCCCCACAGCGCGCGGCTCGCGCACAACGCGACGACCGGGTCGTCGGCCTCGACGATCGCCCGCGCGGCGCCGTCGTCCATCACGCCGTCCTGGTACGCATACGGCAGCAAGCCGCGCGCCCAGCGTTCGAGAAAGCGCAGGAACAGCGCCGGCAGCACGGCAGTGGCGACCGGCGCCGCGCCGCGTGCGAGCGATTCGGCGAGCGTCGGCGCGATGAAGCCGGGAATCTTCGAGAAGCCGTCGGCCGCGACGCGCTGGTTCGTGTCCAGCACGTACGGATTGCCGAACCGTTCGAGCACGACGTCGCGGTAGCGCCAGAGATCGAGCGGGCTCGGGCTGAGACACGGGATCACGTCTTGCGTCACGTAGTCGTGCGCGAAGCGGCGGATCGCCGCGTCGTGCGTGCCTTCGTGGATGTACGTGTGGCCCGCGAGCGTGCCGGCCCACGCGATGCAGCTGTGCGTCGCGTTGAGGATGCGGATCTTCGCTTCCTCGTACGGATGCACGTCGTCGACCAGTTCCGCGCCGGCCAGCTCCCAGCGCGGCCGGCCCGCCGCGAAGCGGTCCTCGATCACCCACTGGATGAACGACTCGCCCATCACCGGACACGCGTCGTCGACGCCGGTTGCCGCGCGCACCCGTTCGCGCACGTCGGCGGTCGGGCGCGGCGTGATGCGGTCGACCATCGCGCTCGGCGTCGCGACGTTCGCATCGAACCACGCGAGCAGATCGGCCTCGCCGCGCCGTTCGAGGAATTCGCGCATGCCCGCGCGAAAGCGCGCGCCGTTGTTGCGCAGGTTGTCGCAGCTCTGCAGCGTGAGCGGGCCCGCGCCGCGTTTCGCGCGTTCGGCGAGCAGCGCCGCGAGCGCGCCGTACAGCGTCGTGCGCGCGCCTTGCAGGTCGGCCGCGAGATCGGCGTTCGCGAGGTCGAGCCGGTTGTGTTCGTCGAGGTAGTAGCCGCCTTCGGTGACGGTGAACGACACGATCCGGCACGCGGGGTCGGCGCCGGCGTCGATCAGCGCGGCGAGATCGATCGACCACGGCAGCACGCGCGAGATCGCGCGGACCGTCTCGTACGCGCGCTCGCCCTGCGGCGTGACGGTCTCGAGCGTGTAGGCGCCGTGCTGCGCCGCGAGCGCGTCCATCGTCGCGCGCATGTCGTCGCGGATGTTGCCGACGGTCAGCGACCAGCGTTCGTCGGCCGGCACGGCCGCGTTCACGCGGTGCAGATACCACGCCTGGTGCGCGCGGTGGAACGAGCCTGCGCCGATGTGCAGCAGCACGGGCGCGTGGGCGGAGGGCGATTCGCTCATCCGGTGTCTCCTGTTCGTGCCAGTCTTTCCTGTCGAATACGATCATTTGCTCTTTGTGTGAGCGAATGATCGTATTCGGGCGAGCGAAAGTCAAGGCGCGGGCGCGGCATTTCGATGGTGCGCTGCGGCGGGGCGTGGGCGTGGGCGGGGCGGAAGCGGAAGCGGAGGCGGAAGGCGGAAGGCGGAAGGCGGAAGGCGTCAGCGTCCGTCGCGCATCGATGTGACGAATTCGTCGAGCAGCGAGCTTGCCGACCGGCCCCGACAGGATACCGAGGCGCTGTCGGAACGCGGTGAGCATGCGCAGCGGATGGTGCGGCGCCGCAACGATATGGCGATATGCCGGCGGCACGGCGGCACGGCGGCACGGCGGCACGGCGGTTCGTCGATACGTCGGTATGTCGGTATGTCGGTACGTCGGTACGTCGGCCCGTCGGAAACGCGGCGACCGCGTCGGCATCGGATCCCGCGCGCGGACGGCGCGAGACCGATCCCGTGCGTGCCCGGCCGCCCTTGTGCGAGCCGGCCGCGCAGGCTGAGGCGGCACATTCCGCGGCTCGCGCACGAACGCGCGTTGCCGCGCGAAGGGGAGGCGCCGGCCCGCACGTCGTCATGACGCGCGGGCGCGCGGCGTGCGTTACAACGTGGTGCGCACGTGCCAGAGCTCGGGGAACAGCACGACGTCGAGCATCTTGCGCAGATACGGCGCGCCGCTCGTGCCGCCGGTGCCCTGCTTGAAGCCGATGATGCGCTCGACGGTCGTCACGTGACGGAAGCGCCACTGGCGGAACGCATCCTCGAGATCGACGAGTTCCTCGGCCATCTCGTAGAGCTCCCAGTGCTGCTGCGGGTGACGATAGACCTCGAGCCACGCGGCCTCGACCGTTTCGTCGTGACGCATCGGCTGCGTCCAGTCGCGCTCGAGCCGTTCGGGCGCGATCGGGAAACCGCGCCGCGCGAGCAGGCGCACGACCTCGTCGTAGAACGACGGCGCCTCGAGCGTCGCGCGCACCTGTTCGAGGATGTCGGGCCGGTGCGCATGCGGCTGCAGCATCTGCGCGTTCTTGTTGCCGAGCAGGAATTCGAGCTGCCGGTACTGGTACGACTGGAAGCCCGACGACTGGCCGAGATACGGCCGCATCGCCGAATACTCGGACGGCGTCATCGTCGACAGCACGTTCCACGCCTGCACGAGCTGCTCGAGGATCCGCGACACGCGCGCGAGCATCTTGAACGCGGGCGGCAGCGCGTCGCCGCGCACCGCGTCGAGTGCGCCGCGCAGCTCGAACAGCGCGAGCTTCATCCACAGCTCGCTCGTCTGATGCTGGATGATGAACAGCATCTCGTTGTGATCGGGCGACAGCGGATGCTGCGCGTCGAGGATCGCGTTCAGCGACAGGTAGTCGCCGTAGCTCATCGACTTCGAGAAATCGAGCTGCGCATCGTGCCAGCCGGCTTGAGCAGTGGCTTCGCCGGGCACGTGCGGCGCTTCATGAGCCGGTTGGGCCGCGCGTGCGCCCGAGAACGGGCAGCCCGCCGGCGCGTCGTCGCCGGGTGGCTGAATATGACCAGAATTCACGACTTTCTCCAGATTTGAATGACGGGGCGCGGCGCGCAATCCGCACGTCGCGGCGGCGCGCGCCGGGCTGGAAGCGGTCAGGTCACCGCGCCGCGCTCGGCGAACTCGGGCGCCTTCCACGCGTCGGTGGCGAGGATGTCGCGCAGCGTCTCGACGGCATCCCACACGTCGACGAAGCGCGTATAGAGCGGCGTGAAGCCGAAGCGCAGCACGTAAGGCTCGCGGTAGTCGCCAATCACGCCGCGCGCGATCAGCGCCTGCATCACCTCGTAGCCGTGCGGATGCTCGAAGCTCGCCTGCGAGCCGCGCTGGTGATGCGCGCGCGGCGTGACGAGCTTCAGCGACAGGCCCGCGCAGCGCGTTTCGACGAGCGCGATGAACGCGTCGGTCAGCGCGAGCGACTTGCGGCGGATCGCGTGCATGTCGGTCTGCAGGAACACGTCGAGCCCGCATTCGACCATCGACATCGACACGATCGGCTGCGTGCCGCACAGGAAGCGCGCGATGCCCGGATCGGGCGCGAAGCCCGGCTGCATCGCGAATGGCGCGCGGTGGCCCCACCAGCCCGACAGCGGCTGCGAGAAATGCGCGAGATGGCGCTGCGGCACCCACACGAAGGCCGGCGAACCGGGGCCGCCGTTCAGGTACTTGTACGTGCAGCCGACCGCGCCGTCCGCGTGCGCGCCGTTCAGGTCGACCGGCACCGCGCCGGCCGAATGCGCGAGATCCCACAGCATCAGCGCGCCCGCATCGTGCACGAGCTGCGTGACGGCCGGCATGTCGTGCATGTAGCCGGTGCGGTAGTTCACGTGCGTGATCATCGCGACGGCCGTGTCCGCGCCGAGCGCGTCGGGCAGGTCCGCCGGATCGTCGATCAGGCGCAGCTCGTAGTCGCCGCCGAGCTGTTCGATCAGCCCTTGCGCGATGTACAGGTCGGTCGGGAAGTTCGAGCGCTCCGACACGATCACGCGGCGCTCCGGCGCGCGTTCGGCCTGGTGGCGCAGCATCGCCGACAGCAGCTTGAACAGGTTGATCGAGATGGTGTCGGTCACGACGGTTTCGCCGGGCGCGCCGCCGATCAGCGTCGCGAGCTTGTCGCCGAGGCGGCGCGGCAGCGCGAACCAGCCGGCGGTGTTCCAGCTGCGGATCAGGCCTTCGCCCCATTCGGCGCCGATCACCTGCTGCGCGCGGGCGGCCGATGCGCGCGGCTGCGCGCCGAGCGAGTTGCCGTCGAGATAGATCACGCCGTCGGGCAGCGCGAACTGGTCGCGCAGCGCGGCGAGCGGGTCGTCGCGGTCGAGGGCGAGCGCGTCTTCACGGGTCTTGATGATCATGATGTCGGGTCAGTAGTTCGCGGACGAGTGGTTCGCGGGTCGATGGTTGGATGAATCAGGAGGACCGGCCGGGCAGCGCGCGCAGCACCGCACGCACGGGGCTCGCGTCGAGCGTCGCGAACTTCAGC
The DNA here is from genome assembly GCF_905339875.1 of Burkholderia sp. BCC1998. Classification (NCBI taxonomy): domain Bacteria; kingdom Pseudomonadati; phylum Pseudomonadota; class Betaproteobacteria; order Burkholderiales; family Burkholderiaceae; genus Burkholderia; species Burkholderia sp. BCC1998. The sequence goes on along the minus strand of NZ_CAJPHE010000004.1, from coordinate 372,044 downwards.
GGCAGCGCGATCAGTTCGTAGTCGCCGGGCGGCACGTCGTCGAGCACGATCCCTTCGAGGATCGCCATCCGGTGCGTGCGCACGCGGTGATGCGCATCCATGGTCTTCGATTCCTGCGGGTCGAGCGACGGCGTATCGATGCCGATCAGCTTGACGCCGTGCGCGGCGAGCAGGTCGACGGTCTCGGGCGCGACCGCGCAGAAGCCGCTGTCCCATTGCGCGACGCTGGCGCGCGCATAGGTGCGCAGCAGCACGCGCGGCGGCACGCCGGCGAGCGCGGTCTCGAGGTCGGCCGGGCGCACGACCGGCGACGCGCCGATGCAGTGGATCACGCGGCACGGGCCGAGATAGGTGTCGAGCGGCACCGCGCCGATCGGCGCGCCGTCGGCGTCGTAGTGGAGCGGCGCGTCGCAGTGCGCGCCGGTATGCGGCGACAGCGTCAGGCGCGCGACGTTGACCGGCGAGCCGGCCTCCATCCGCCAGACGCGTTCGACGGAAACCGGCGTGTCGCCCGGCCACACGGGGGTGGCGGGGCTGACGGGCGGCGAGATGTCCCAGAGTGTGTCCATGGCATGACGAGTCGGTGAATCGATGCTTCGAATGATAGGTGGACGCTCGCAGAAAGTGCTTGCGAAATAAACATGGACAATCCGCCCGATTGGCAGATAATTCGACTCAGAGGGAAAACGGGGACCAAAAATGCACGCGATCACGCTCGATGCCACCGACTGCCGGATTCTGGCGGTCCTGCAGGAAGAGGGCAGAATCAGCAATCTCGATCTGGCGGAGCGCATCTCGCTTTCGCCATCCGCCTGTCTGCGCCGGATGCGCCTGCTCGAGGAGCAGGGCGTGATCGAGCACTATCGCGCGTGCCTGAGCCGCGAGAAGCTCGGCTTCGAGCTCGAGGCGTTCGTGCAGGTGTCGATGCGCAACGAAGAGAATCAATGGCACGAGCGCTTCGCGGAGGCGCTGCGCGAATGGCCGGAGGTGGTCGGCGCGTTCGTCGTGACGGGCGAGAGCCACTACCTGCTGCGCGTGCTCGCGCACAACCTCAAGCACTATTCGGATTTCGTGCTGAACCGGCTCTACAAGGCGCCGGGCGTGATGGACATCCGTTCGAACATCGTGCTGCAGACGCTGAAGGACGAAGCGGGCGCGCCGGTCGGGCTGGCCCGCATGGGGGCGATCAAAGCGGTGTGAGGCCGTGGAAGCCGCCGCCGTGGAACACGAGCGGCGGAGCGGCATCCGACACGGCACGCACGCCGCAGCGTTCCACTTCGCCGACGAAGATCACATGGTCGCCTTCGTCGTAGCGGCTGCGGTTGTGGCATTCGAACCACGCGAGCGCACCGTCGAGCACCGGCATGCCCGAGTTGCCGGCCGCGTGCGCGATCCCTTCGAAGCGGTCGCCCTTGTAGGTCGAGAAGCGCTTGCACAGGTCGAGCTGCGACGCCGCGAGCACGTTCACCACGTAATGGCTGTTGCTGCGGAACACCGGCGTCGACGCCGATTTGTGCGCGAGGCTCCACAGCACGAGCGGCGGATCGAGCGACACCGAGTTGAACGAGCTCGCGGTGATGCCGATCAGCTGCCCGGACGGCGCACGCGTCGTGATGACCGTGACGCCGGTCGCGAACTGGCCGAGCGCCTGGCGAAAGGCGGCCGAGTCGAAATCGGGCGGGGTGGCATGCTTCATCGGGCGGCCATCCGGATCGAAACGGACAGGCGCGGCGCGCGGCGGGTGCGGGAGGCGCGGCGGACGAAAGGCGGCAAGGCCAGGGCGGTCGGTCGGGAAGTGGTGCGCATGGCGCGATTTTAGCGGAATCGCGACCGCCGGGCCCGTGCGGACGGTGCATTGCGGGGCCAGCGTGAGGTAGCGAACACAGTCGCGCGGCGCCGCGATCGGGCCGGCGGCGGCGTTTCAGGCGTGTTTTATCGCGCGCGGTCGGTGGCCCGCCCATGCGGCAGGCCATCCGCCATGCGATGCATCACGCGCGACCGCCGCGGCAGCCATCGCGCGTGCGCTACCGCGCCGCCGCCAGCCCGAGCGACAGCGCACCCGTCAGGATCAGGCTCGACGCCCACACCGCATCGAGGTTGAACCAGCTCCGCGCGACGAACTTCAGCCCGAGATAGCGGTACACGAGCCACGCGAGCACGCCGCCCGTGCCGATCATCGCGGCCGCGTGCACGGCCGCGACGACGAGCGCCATCCCGAGATGCGCGTCGACGAGCGTGGCCGCCGCGCGATCGCCGGCGTCCGTGTCGAGCCCGCAAAGCCCCAGATAGATCGGCACCAGCATCAGCCCGGCGCCGTGCGCGAGCGCGACCGCGAACGACCACAGCCCGAGCCGCGCGGGCGGAATCCGCGCGAGCGCACGCGGGTGGCGCCGCCGAATCAGCAGCACCGCGCCGAAGCCGATCACGAGCGCGCTCGCGCCGATCCGGATCGCCGTCTGCCACGCGAGCATCGCGGCGAGCAGCCCGAACGGCAGCATCACCATGAATACCGCGAGCGCATGGCCGAGCGCGAGATAGCCGAGCGCCGCGACGAGCGCGCCGCCGCGGCGCGTCATCAACGCGTTCGACACCGCGAGCGGCCAGCCCATCGCCGGATTGAGCCCGTGATAGACGCCGCTCGCGAGCACGGCCGCCCACAGCGCGAGCGGCGCGGAGAGGCCGGCGCTCAACGCTTGACCGACGGATAGCAGAACGAGTCGGTCGAGCAGTCGCCGCCTTCCAGCCGGATCTGGTGCGCGCGATAGCCGTCGGGGAACTCGACCCAGTAGTCGTCGGCGAGCGTCAGCCCGCCGTCCGGCCCCGCATGCGCGAGCACCTGCGCGGCCGGCACGCCGTCCGGATAGAACTGGTCGTCCCACGTCGAGTAGAGCGAGTTGGTCCAGTACACGCGCCGGCCGTCGCGGCTGATTTCCACCATCTGCGGGCCGCCGGCGAACGCGCGGCCGTTCGAGTGCGGCGCGCGGCGCACGATCCCGCCGATGCGCACCGACCCGGCGAGCACCGGGTGACGCGGATCCGACACGTCGTACTGACGCATCTCGCCCGTGCCCCAGCACGACACATACAGGAAGCGGTCGTCGAGCGACAGGTCGATGTCGGTCACGAGCGGCGGCACCGCGCCGAATCCCTGGAGCAGCGGCGGCAGTTCGTCGGCGGCGGCCGGCTCGGGCGGAATCGTCGCGGTCTTCTCCACATGGAACTGGCCGTCCTCGCGCCACCAGGTCCAGATCGACCCTTCGAGATTGGTCGTGTCGACCACGACGCCGACGAACCCGTATTCGCGCACCGGATCGTGCGCGGGCCGCACTTCGAGCGCCATCTGGTGCTGCGCGCCGAGATCGATCGTCTGCACGTTGCGCCGCGCGCGCAGGTCCCAGAAATGCAGCCGGTGGCCGTAGCGGTTCGCGAGCAGGTCTTCCGGCACGATGCCGTTCTCGAATTGCGGCGGCAGCGCCCATTCGCTCGACACCATGTAGTCGCGCGGCAGGTTCCACCAGAAGTCGTAATGCTTGTCCTGCGGGCCGCGGTCGATTTCCCAGCGGCCGAGCACGTCGAAGGTCTCGCAGTCCATGATGAAGATGCCGGGCGCGCCGTCGGTGCCGTCCGCGCCCGCGCCGCCGAGCGTGCTCACGTAGATGCCCTCGGGGCCGCAATGAACCGTGTGCGGCCGCGAATAGCCGGTCTTCGCGAACACCTCGCCGGGCTCGATGATCTTGTGGATGCGCGCCTGCGTCGGGTGCGGCTTCGTGTCGATCACGTAGATCCGCGACGAGCGCAGGCCCGGGATGATCAGGAAGCGGCGCTCGAGAAACGCGTGACCGGTCAGCGGCGACAGCGACGACGAGCATGCATTCCAGCCGAAGTGGTGGAATTCGTCGCCGGTGTTCGGCATCGTCACCGTGTGCACGATCTTGCCGTAGGTCGCCGAGCCGGGTTTCACGTCGATCACGGCGAGCGCGTCGGGCCTGGAAAAATCGGGGCTCAGCAACAACGTATAGGCAAATTCCTCCGCCGGCGCCTGCATCGCAAGTTCCGGCGAAGCGTGAAAGGTCGGGTCAGGCCGCATGCTCATCGTGGTGCCTCTCTCGGTTGTATCGGATCACGGGCGCACGGCCGTTCACTGCGGGCGTGCGGGTCGAACAGGTTGCGTGACGGGAATGCACAGGCGGTGGCGCGCGATTGCAGGACGCGCGGTGCGGTGCATCAGGTCGAGAAAGCGGGGAAACGCGGCGCGCCGGATCGTCGCGCAGGCGGCGCAACGGGCGTACGGTGACGCGAGGGTGCGGTGAAGGCGACGGCGCGCGGGGCACCGGCGGTTAGGCCCGTCATGCGGGTGATTTCTGCTGAGGCGTGCATATCGATGTTCCGGCAGATGTTGTTGGCATCAGGGCGGGCATGCATCGGACGCTGCGTGCGGCCGGACGGTGTGCCGTCGCGGCGAAGCGTGCCTAAGTGTAGTCGAGAAACGCGCAGCCGGTGGCGCGCGGCGCGCATGCGGTTCTGCCGGATTCGCGCGCGAGTGAGATACTTGAACGCTGCCGCTGCGCGCCGGGCAACCGGGCAGCGACGATAAGGACCGGCGGCGCCGGCACGCGCCCGCGTGCCGGCCGCCGTCTTCAACGAGGTACTGATTTCATGGTGAACGAGATGCTTGAAACCGCGACTGTGGGCGGCGGGTGCTTCTGGTGCACGGAGGCCGTGTTTCTGGACGTCGACGGCGTGACGGCCGTCCAGTCGGGCTATGCGGGCGGCCATACGCGCAATCCCGGCTATCGCGACGTCTGCGACGGCGACACCGGTCACGCGGAGGTCGTGAACGTGACGTTCGATCCGGCGCGCATCGGTTATCGCGAGATCCTAGAGATCTTCTTCGCGACGCACGATCCGACCCAGCTGAACCGGCAGGGCAACGACGTCGGCACGCAATACCGGTCGGTCGTGTTTACGCATTCCGACGCGCAGCGCGACGTCGCGCTCGACGTGATCCGCGAACTGGAGCGCGAGCAGGTGTTCGGGCAGCCGATCGTCACGCAGGTCGTGCCGCTCGACGGCAACTACTGGCCGGCCGAGGACTATCATCAGAACTATTACGCACGCAATCCGGGGCAGGGCTACTGCTCGGTCGTGATCGGGCCGAAGCTCGCGAAATTCCGCCAGAAGTTCTCGCACCGGCTGAAGTCGCAGCGCGGCGCGTAATCGACGCGTCAGCCGCAAGCGGCGCGGGCACCCGCGCCGCGACCCCTACGCCGCCTCGCTGCGCCAGTGCGCGCACGCGGCGGCGATCTCGCGCGCGAGCGCGAGGCACGACAGCGGCGCGGAGCCTTCCGCCTTGTTGTTGATCGTGATGATCACCGGCTGTCCGGCCAGCGCGTAGCGCGCGGCCAGCTCGGCGAGCGCCGCGCGCGTGGCCGGGTCCTCGTCGACGAGCTTGTCGAACGGCTCGTATTTCGCTTTCGCCTGTTCGTACTTGAACCCGCCATGCAGGCTCCAGCGCACGATCAGCGGGCCCGGCGCATCGCCGTCGAGCAGCGCGAGCGCGGCCGCCTGGCGCAGCGGGTCGGGCATCCGCGCGTGCAGGCCGACGCAGTAGCGCACGCCGAGCGCCGCGAGCGCGCGGATGAAGCGCGGCGTGAGCAGGCTCGCGTCGCGGATCTCGATCGCGTAGCGCGTGCCGTCGGCGTCCGGCGGCAGCGGCGGCAATGCCGCGAAGAATGCCGACAGCCGGTCGATCAGCGCGGCCGGCTCGGCGAGCAGTTGATCGGGCATCGGCGAGAACTGGAACACCAGCACGCCGGCCTTCCGGCCGAGCCCTTCGAGGCACGGCTGCACGAATTCCCGGGTGGCGAGCTGCGCGTCGAGGAAGGTCGGGTTCGGGCCCGACGGCTCGCCGCGCCTGCCGCGCACGACCGCGTCGGTGACGGACGCCGGCGCCTTCACGACGAAGCGGAAGTCGTCCGGCACCTGTTGCGCGTAGCGCAGGTAATCGGCCACCGACAGCGGCCCGTAGAACGAGCGGTCGAGGCTCACGCTCTTCAGCAGCGGATGCGCGCCGTACGCCTCGAGCCCTTCGCGCGACAGCTTCGTCTGCGCGAAATCGCCGTCGTAGACGATGCCGTCCCAGCCGGGGAAATACCACGACGACGTGCCGAGCCGCACATTGGGCGGCAGCGCGGCCGCGGCGGCGGCGACTTCCGCGGAAACCGGGGCGGGCGGCACGCCGCGCCGGCGCCGGCTTTTCTTCGGCGGCGCGGCCGGTGGAGACGGTTCGTCCCACAGCAGGCCCGAGGCAGGGGGCGCTTCCGCCGGTTCCTGGTCGGCGCAAGGGCGGGGCGATGCACGGCCGGGGCGCGCGGGCGACTTTGCCGGCCGCGCAGTGTCGTGCTCGTCCGGCGTCACGCGTTCGCCGGCGCCTGCAGCGTTGTCGGCGTCCGCGGGCGCAGCCGCGCGTGCGCCGTCGGGCGACGCGCCGCCGAACAGGTCGAACTGCCCGTCGGCGTGCGATCCGTCCGGTTCGTCGCGCTGCTGTCGTTGCGGCGGCGTGTTGCGCCGCGTCCTGCCGTCACCCATGCATGCCCAGCGTGAAGTGCCGCCTAGCGCGGCAGCGTGTGTTCGTACATGTAGCGCCGCGACCACGGCAGCGTTTTCGCGCTGCGTCCGGCCTTGCGGCACACGATCTGGAAGATCGACACGTCGTCGTGCTCGAACGCATACGCGCAACCGGCGAGGTACACGCGCCAGATGCGGAATTTCTCGTCGTCGACGAGCGCGCGCGCCTGGTCCGCCTTCGCCTCGAAGTTCTCGGTCCAGATGTCGAGCGTGCGCGCATAGTGCCGCCGCAGGCTTTCGACGTCAATCGCCTCGAGACCGCCGCGCTGCGCCGCTTCGAGCGCGAGGCTGATGTGCGGCAGCTCGCCGTCCGGGAACACGTAGCGGTCGATGAATTCGCCGCCGCCGAGCGCCGTTTCGCCGCTTTCCGCGTCGGTCGACGTGATCCCGTGGTTCATCGCGATGCCGTCGTCGGTCAGCAGGTCGTGCACGCGCGAGAAATAGAGCGGCAGGTTCTTGCGGCCGACGTGCTCGAACATCCCGACGCTCGTGATGCGGTCGAACTGCCCGTCGATCTCGCGGTAGTCCTGCAGGCGGATCTCGATCTTGTCCTCGAGCCCCGCGGCCTTCACGCGCGCGGTCGCGAGATCGAACTGGTTCTGCGACAGCGTCACGCCCAGGCACGTCGCGCCGAACTTCTGCGCGGCGCGCAGCACGAGCGCGCCCCAGCCGCAGCCGATGTCGAGCAGGCGCTGGCCGGGCTCGAGCTGGATCTTGGTCAGGATGTGGTCGATCTTCTTGATCTGCGCGGTCGCGAGATCCTCGTCGCCGTTCTCGAAGTACGCGCACGAGTACACCATGTTCTCGTCGAGCCACAGCTGGTAGAACTCGTTCGAGACGTCGTAGTGATACTGGATCGCCTTCCGGTCGGTGTTCTTCGTGTGATTGAAGTAGCGCTTCACGCGCGCGAGCTTGCTCGCGCTCGTGACCGTGCTGCGCGCGAGCGAATAGCTGATGTTGATGATGTCCGACAGCCGGCCTTCGATGTCGATCTTGCCCTTCACGTACGCCTCGCCGAGATTGTCGAGGCTCGGTTCGAGCAAGAGCGGCAGCGCCGACGCGCTGTTGACCTTCAGCGTGACCTGCGGTGCGCTGAAGGTGCCGAAATCGAGTTGATCGCCGTTCCACAGCACGAGGCGCGCCGGTATGTTCGCTTTCGCCCGTACTTCGTCCGCCCACTGTGCCAGCTTCTTTTCCCAGAACATTTGGATTCTCCGTTTGTTCGTTGAATCGAATACAGCCAAGTATCTTGACCGGCGCCCGCCTCCTGCGAGGCGGGCGCCCGGATGCAACACGAGACACGACCGGCGAGCGGCACCGCGGCCGCGGTTCGGCTTACGGCGACAGGCGCGAGATCGTCCAGCCCGACGCCGCAGCGGCGTCGCGCGTATAGAGCAGGCGGTCGTGCAGCCGCGACGGGCGGCCCTGCCAGAACTCGATCGCGTCGGGCACGACGCGATAGCCGCCCCAGTGCGGCGGGCGCGGCGGGTTCTCGCCGTAGCGTTCGGCCACGTCCTTCTCGCGCGCTTCGAGCGTCGCGCGGCTGTCGATCACGGCGCTCTGCTCGGACGCCCACGCACCGATGCGCGAGCCGAGCGGGCGCGACGCGAAATAGCGGTCGCTTTCGTCGGCGCTGGTCTTTTCGATCCGGCCCTCGATGCGCACCTGGCGCTCGAGCTCGATCCAGTAGAACAGCAGTGCCGCGTACGGATGGGCGGCGAGGTCGCGCCCCTTGCGGCTTTCGTAATTGGTAAAGAAGACGAACCCGCGTTCGTCGACAGCCTTGATGAGCACGATGCGTGCCGACGGCCGGCCGTCGTCGCCGACGGTGGCGAGCGTCATCGTATTGGGCTCGGGGAGCTTGGCGGCGAGCGCCTCCTTGAACCAGCGATCGAACTGGGCGAAGGGGTCGGGGGCGGCATCGGCTTCGTCGAGCGAAGCACGCGAATAGTTGATGCGGAGATCGGCGAGAGTCGTCATGTTATGCAAACGCTTCAATCTGGGGCCAGTATAGCGAACGCGCGAGAATCGTGCGTGCACAGTGGCGCGTGCCGGCGGGGAGTTCAGGCAAAATAGAGGGCTGCTCGACTTACGTTTTCCTTGCTGCCATGTCCGCTGCCGACACCGCCCCGCTCAGTTCCTCTGATCTTACCCCGACCCCGACAATCCAGCTTGACGTGGATCGCGAGCGCCGCTTCGGCGGCATCGCGCGGCTGTACGGCGCCCCGGCGCTGGCCGCGTTCGAGGGCGCGCACGTGGCCGTGATCGGCATCGGCGGCGTCGGGTCGTGGACGGCCGAGGCGCTCGCGCGCAGCGCGATCGGCACGCTGACGCTGATCGATCTCGACAACGTCGCCGAAAGCAATACGAACCGGCAGATCCACGCGCTCGACGGCAATTACGGCAAGCCGAAGGTCGACGCGATGGCCGAGCGGATCGCGCTGATCGATCCCGCGTGCCGCGTGAACCGGATCGAGGATTTCGCGGAACCCGACAACTTCGACGCGCTGCTCGGCGGCGGCTTCGACTACGTGATCGACGCGATCGACAGCGTGCGCACGAAGGTCGCGCTGATCGCGTGGTGCGTCGCGAAAGGGCAGCCGCTCGTCACGGTCGGCGGCGCAGGCGGGCAGCTTGACCCGACGCGCATCCGCATCGACGATCTCGCGCTGACGATCCAGGATCCGCTGCTGTCGAAGGTGCGTGCGCAGTTGCGCAAGCAGCACGGCTTTCCGCGCGGGCCGAAGGCGCGCTTCAAGGTCAGCGCCGTGTATTCGGACGAGCCGCTGATCTATCCGGAAGCGGCCGCGTGCGACATCGAGGATGGCGCGGAGCCGTCGACCGCCGCGCATGTCGCGGGGCTCAACTGCGCGGGGTTCGGTTCGAGCGTGTGCGTGACCGCGAGCTTCGGTTTCGCGGCCGCCGCGCATGCGTTGCGGGCGATCGCGGCGCGGGCCGCGGGTTGATCGGGGCGTCGAGCGACGCGTCAAGGAATGTTGCGGCGCGGCGGACCGGCCGCGCGCGACGAGGCGAGTGGGCCAGGCCATCGCGGCCCGGCCGGTGGTTCGTCAGTTGAGCGCCATGCTCAGCTTGCGCCGCCACGCGGCGACGAGTTCCGGGCGATCGCCCGCCAGCTCGAACACCGAGATCATCGTACGGCGGCCGAGGTCGTCGCCATACGCGCGGTCGCGCAGCACGATTTCCAGCAACTGCTCGAGCGCGCCTTCGTACGCGCGGCGCGCGATCAGGCTCTGCGCGAGGTCGAAGCGTGCGTCGAGATCGGCGGGGTTCGCCGCGATACGCGCCTCGAGCGCGTCGGTCGGCGGCAGGTCGGCCGTCGCGTCGAGCGCATCGAAACGGGTCTTGATCGCCTGGTAGCGCGGATCGGTGCCCTGCACGGTCTGCGGCGACAGGCGTTCGGCCTCGGCGCGTGCGGCGTCCACCTGGTTGTTCGCGAGCAGCAGTTCGATCAGGTCGAGCCGCGCGTCGTCGAAGCCGGGGTTCAGCGCGAGCGCCGCTTCGAGGTGGGTGATCGCATCGTCGTAGCGCGATTCGGCGATCGCGTATTGTGCGGCGCGGCGCTCGGCTTCGTCGGGCGCGGGCAGCAGCCGGTCGAGGAACGCGCGCAACTGGCCTTCCGGCAGCACGCCGATGAACTGGTCGACCGGGCGCCCGTCGGCGAACGCGATCACGTGCGGGATGCTGCGCGTCTGGAAGTGCGCGGCGAGCTCCTGGTTCTCGTCCACGTTCACCTTCACGAGCTTCCAGCGGCCTTCGTAGTCGGCTTCGAGCTTTTCGAGCAGCGGACCGAGCGTCTTGCAGGGGCCGCACCACGGCGCCCAGAAGTCGACCAGCACGGGCGTGTCCAGCGACGCCTCGATGACGTCTTTCTCGAAAGTGGCAAGCGTGGTGTCCATGTCGTTCTCTTCGGTTCGAATGTCGTCAGGATGGGGGCGGCGTGCCCCTTTTTCAACGCGGCTTCGACTCGGGCAGCGGAATCCACTCGGTTTCGCCGGGCACCTTGCCCATTTCCTGGTTCGTCCACGCCCGTTTCGCGCGCTCGATCGCGTCGCGGCTGCTGGCGACGAAGTTCCATTCGATGAAGCGCTCGCCGTCGATCTTGTCGCCGCCCAGCAGCATCGCGCGCGCGCCGTTGCCGCTCGCGAGCGTGACGGTGGCGCCCGGTGCGAGCACGGCCATCTGCTCGGCCGGCACCGGCGTGCCGTCGATCGACAGGTCGCCGTCGACCACGTAGACCGCGCGTTCCTCGTGCGATGCGTCGAGTTCGAGGCGGCCGCCGGCCGCGAATTCGGCGGCGACGTACAGCGTGCGCGAGAACGTCGTGACGGGCGAGCGCAGGCCGAACGCGTCGCCGGCGATCACCGTGAGCGACACGCCGTTCTCGTCGCGCTTGGGCAGCGTGTCGGCCGCATGGTGCTCGAACGACGGCTCGGTGGTCTCGTGGGCAACCGGCAGCGCGACCCAGGTCTGGATCCCGTGCACCGTGTGGCCGCTCGCGCGCTGCGCGTCGGGCGTGCGCTCCGAGTGGACGATGCCGCGGCCGGCCGTCATCCAGTTCACGTCGCCCGGCACGATCTCCTGCAGCGAGCCGAGGCTGTCGCGGTGCAGGATCGCGCCGTCGAACAGGTAGGTGACGGTGGCGAGCCCGATATGCGGGTGCGGGCGCACGTCAAGCCCGGTGCCGGCCGGCAGCGTCGCGGGCCCCATGTGATCGAAGAAGATGAACGGGCCGACGAGGCGTGCGGCGAGCGCGGGCAGCGTGCGGCGCACCTGCAGGTTGCCGATGTCGCGGATGTGCGGCTTCAGCAGGGCTTTGATCGGATCGGTCATGGCGGGCCTCGTGGGGAACGGCAGGAATGCCGGTCATTGTACTGGCGGCACGGCGGCCACGCGTGCAACGGGCAGTCGGATGTCCGCCGCGCGATGCGGCCGCGGGGCAGGCACGCGTCGTGCGGCGCGGCCACGTCGCCGTGCCTGGCGCCGATTCCATGTGCGCCGCGCGGGTATCGGGTCGCGTGGCGAAATTCGGTAGACTGAGCGGCGTTCAGGAAACCATCCGACAAAATCGAGGAGACGCCGATGATGGCCCCGAAGGACTTGCTGCTCGCGCTGGTCGTGATCCTGGCGTGGGGCGTGAACTTCGTCGTGATCAAGGTCGGCCTGCACGGCATGCCGCCGATGCTGCTCGGCGCGCTGCGCTTCACGCTCGCCGCGGTGCCCGCGGTGTTCTTCGTGCGCCGGCCGCAGATTCCGTGGCGCATGCTGATCCTGTACGGCGCGACGATCCAGCTCGGCCAGTTCGTGCTCCTGTTTACCGGCATGTACGTCGGCATGCCGGCCGGCCTCGCGTCGCTCGTGCTGCAGTCGCAGGCATTCTTCACGCTGGTGTTCGCGATGCTGTTCCTCGGCGAGCGGCTGCGCGTGCAGAGCCTGGTCGGGCTCGCGGTCGCCGCGGCCGGACTCGTCGTGATCGCTGCGCAGGGCGGCCGCGCGATGACGCTCGCGGGCTTCCTGCTGACCCTCTGCTCGGCCGCGATGTGGGCGTTCGGCAATATCGTCACGAAGAAGCTGGGCAAGGCCAACCTGGTGTCGCTCGTCGTGTGGGCGAGCCTCGTGCCGCCGGTGCCGTTCTTCCTGCTGTCGCTGTGGTTCGAGGGGCCGCAGCGGATCGAGGCCGCGCTGCTCGGGCTGAACGGCGCGTCGATCTTCGCGGTCGTCTATCTCGCGTTCGTCGCGACGCTGCTCGGCTACGGCTTGTGGAGCCGCCTGATGTCGCGTTATCCGGCCGCCCAGGTCGCGCAGTTCTCGCTGCTGGTGCCGATCGTCGGGCTCGCGTCGTCGGCGCTGCTGCTCGACGAGCATCTGACGGACGCGCAGCTGATCGGCGCCGCGCTCGTGATGGGCGGGCTCGCGGTGAACGTGTTCGGCGGGAAGCTCGCGCGCCGCTTCGCGGCGTCGTGACGCGCCGGCACGCAGCGCGTGCCGGCGGCGGGGAAGGGTGGCCGGTCAGGCCATCCGGCTCTTCGCGAGCGGCGGATTCGCGGCGAAGTAACGCTTGATGCCGCGGAAGATCGCGTCGGCCATCTGGTCGCGATAGCTGTCGTCGTTCAGCCGGCTTTCCTCTTCCGGATTGCTGATGAACGCCGTCTCGACGAGGATCGACGGAATGTCGGGCGCCTTCAGCACCGCGAACCCGGCCTGCTCGACCGAGCCCTTGTGCAGCTTGTTGATGCCGCCGACTTCCTTCAGCACGTAGTTGCCGTAGCGCAGCGAATCGCGGATCTGCGCGGTCGTCGACATGTCGAACAGCGCGCGGCTGACTGCCGCGTCCTGCGTCTTGATGTTGATGCCGCCGATCAGGTCGGACGAGTTCTCCTTGTTCGCGAGCCAGCGCGCCGCGGCGCTCGACGCGCCGTGGTCGGACAGCGCGAACACCGACGAGCCGCGCGCGGACGGCGTCGTGAACGCATCGGCGTGGATCGACACGAACAGGTCCGCGCCGACGCGGCGCGCCTTCTGCACGCGCACGTTCAGCGGCACGAAGAAGTCGGCGTCGCGCGTCATCATCGCGCGCATGTTCGGCGCGCCGTCGATCTTCGCGCGCAGCTTCTTCGCGATGTCGAGCGCGACGTGCTTCTCGTACGTGCCGCCGCCGCCGATCGCGCCCGGATCCTCGCCGCCGTGGCCCGGGTCGATCGCGACCGTCAGCAGGCGCACGGTGCCGCCCTTGCCGGATTTCGGCGCGGTGAACTTGTAGGTGTCGCCGTCGTCCTCGCTGTCGTCGCGGCGCGCGATGACGGGCGGCGGCTTGACGGCCGGCTTCGCGGGCGTGGCGGGCGAAGACGGCGTTGCGGCGGCCGGCGGCGTGCGCGGTGCGGCCGGCGTGTTCTGCGCGAAGCGCTGGAAGAACGCGTCGCTGTTGTCGTTGCCCGCGACGGGCGGCGTCGCCGGCCCGTTCAGCGCGCTCGGCGGCTGCACCTGCTGCGCGCGCGCGGTGTCGTTGAGCGCCTGTTCCTTGCGTTCCGTCTGCGCGATCAGGTCGGTCAGCGGATCGGGCGCGACGGCCGGATACAGGTCGAACACGAGCCGGTACTTGTAGGTGCCGACCGGCGGCAGCGTGAACACCTGCGGCTTCACCGAGCCTTTCAGGTCGAACACCATCCGCACCACGTGCGGCTGATACTGGCCGACGCGCACCGACTGGATCTGCGGATCGTTCGGCGCGATCTTCGACACGAGGTCGCGCAGCGCCTGGTCGAGATCGAGCCCGTTCAGGTCGACGACGAGCCGGTCGGGACCCTGCAGCAGCTGTTGGCTATTCTGCAGCGGCTGGTCGGATTCGATCGTGACGCGCGTGTAATCGCGCGCGGGCCATACACGCACGCCGAGCACCGACGACGCGTGCGCGAGCCGCGGCGCGACGAGGCCGAGCACCAGCGTCGACGCGCCCGCGCACAGGATCTGGCGGCGCCGCCAGTTGTGCGTGGCGGTGGCCGCCGATTCGATCGAGCGGAACGGTTTGATCAACATCTTTCGAGACATGCCTTTCCTGAAGCGCTGTACGCACGGACGGTGAGGGCGCGGCCGTCGCCATCCACGTCGAGCGAGAAAACCAGATCGGGCACGCCGAGCAGGGGGCCCGCCTGCTGCGGCCATTCGACGAGGCAGATCGCGCTGGAATTGAAATACTCGCGAAAGCCTGCATCGGACCATTCGGCCGGATCGTTGAATCGATACAGATCGAAGTGATAGACCTCAAGTTCCCCGTCGTCGCGCGCGAACGCGTACGGTTCGACCAGCGTGTAGGTCGGGCTGCGCACGCGCCCCGGGTGGCCGAGGCCGCGCAGGATCGCGCGCACGAGGGTCGTCTTGCCCGCGCCGAGGTCACCGATCAGCTGGATCTGCAGCCCGTTGAACGCGTGTGCATGGGCGAGTTCGCTGCGCGCCGCGTCGAGCGCGTGCGCGAAGCGGGTGCCGAAGGCCTCGGTCGCCGCTTCGTCGGCGAGTGCGATCACGCGCTCCGCGAGCGGGGCGGGCAGCGTGTCGGCATGAGGCGTATGGGACGTGGCTGGCATTCTCGTAAAATAGTGCGATGAACCGATTACCGGAACTCGCCGCATCCGACAGGCCTTCGACTCGTGCCGAAGGCGCGGCGCCGTGCGCGCTCGATGATGCGACGTTGACTGCGCTCGCCGCGCGCATCAGGGCGTGGGGGCGCGAATTGGGTTTCGGGGCGATAGGCATCAGCGATACCGATCTCTCGGATGCCGAAGCAGGCCTCGCCGCCTGGCTGGAAGCCGGGTGCCACGGCGAAATGGATTATATGGCGAAACACGGGACGAAACGCGCGCGGCCGGCCGAACTTGTGGCCGGTACGCGACGCGTGATTTCCGCGCGGCTCGCCTATCTGCCGGCCGAAACGCTCGCCGCCGACGCGCCCGATGCGTCATCCGGCGCGCTCGCGCCGCACGACTGGCGCGCCCGCGAGCGCGCGCGTCTCGACGATCCGCAGGCGGCCGTCGTGTCGATCTACGCACGCGGCCGCGACTATCACAAGGTGCTGCGCAACCGGCTGCAGACGCTCGCGGAGCGCATCGAGCGCGAGATCGGCGCATTCGGCTACCGCGTGTTCACCGATTCGGCGCCGGTGCTCGAGGTCGAGCTCGCGCAGAAGGCCGGGGTCGGCTGGCGCGGCAAGCACACGCTGTTGCTGCAGCGCGACGCGGGTTCGCTGTTCTTCCTCGGCGAAATCTACGTCGACGTGCCGCTGCCGACCGACGCGCAAACGGCGCCCGAGCGCGCGCCCGAGACGCCCGGCGCGCACTGCGGCAGCTGCACGCGCTGCATCGGCGCGTGCCCGACGGGCGCGATCGTCGAACCGTATCGCGTCGACGCGCGCCGCTGTATCTCGTACCTGACGATCGAACTGAAAGGCAGCATTCCGGAGCCGCTGCGGCCGCTGATCGGCAACCGCGTGTACGGTTGCGACGACTGCCAGCTCGTGTGTCCGTGGAACAAGTTCGCGCAGGCCGCGCCCGTCGCCGATTTCGACGTGCGGCACGGGCTCGACCGCGCGACGCTCGTCGAGCTGTTCGCGTGGGACGCCGATGCGTTCGACACACGGATGCAGGGCAGCGCGATCCGGCGCATCGGTTACGAAAGCTGGCTGCGCAATCTCGCGGTCGGGCTCGGCAATGCGTTGCGCGCGCCGGCCGATCGGCTCGCACCCGAAGCGCGCACCGCGATCGTCGCCGCGTTGCGCGCACGGGCCGACGATCCGTCGCCGGTCGTGCGCGAGCATGTCGAATGGGCGCTGCGTGCCGCATGAAGGCGGCGTAAAGTGTCGTCGGCGCGCGGCGGCGCCGCGTGTTTCACCGGTCAGGAGAAGTTCATGTTCAACGCAGTCGTCGACGCGCCGTTCGGCAAGGTCGGCATCCGCACCGATGGCGCGGTGGTGCGCGAGATCGTCTATCTGCCCGAGTCGGTCAAGTCGGTCGATCCGGATTCGCCGCTCGCGAAGCGCGCGGTCGAGCAGATCGAACGTTATTTCGAGCGCGCGTCGGCGCGCTTCGACCTGCCGCTCGCCGACGTCGGCAGTGCATTCCAGCACCGCGTGTGGAACGTGATCAGCGACATTCCGCCGGGCACGGTGCTGACCTACGGGCAGGTCGCGAAGCGGATCGGCAGCGCGCCGCGCGCGGTCGGCCAGGCGTGCGGCGCGAACTATTTCCCGCTCGTGATCCCGTGTCATCGCGTCGTCGCGGCCGGCGGCCTCGGCGGTTTCGCGAACCACGACGACAATGGCTATTACCAGAAAGTGAAGCGCTGGCTGCTGGCGCATGAAGGCGTGCCGTACTGATGAGCGAACCGTTGCTTTCCCCCGACTCCGATTCCGATTCCGCGTCCGACGCCAGCGATGCCGCGGCCGCCGCATCGCCTGCGCTGCTCGCGAGCCGCGCGTCGATCGACGTGTTCTGCGATGCGCTGTGGCTCGAGCACGGGCTCGCGCGCAACACGCTCGATGCGTACCGGCGCGACCTGGCGCTGTTTTCGCAATGGCTGGCCGCGACGCACGGCACGTCGCTCGACTCGGCCGACGAAGCGATGGTGACGGGCTACATCGCCGCGCGCAGCGACGGCAAGGCAACATCGTCGAACCGGCGGTTGTCGGTGTTCCGGCGCTATTACGGCTGGGCCGTGCGCGAGCGTCACGCGAGCGCGGACCCGACGCTGCGGATCACGTCGGCGAAGCAGGCCGCGCGGTTTCCGTCGACGCTGTCCGAGGCGCAGGTCGAAGCGCTGCTCGGCGCGCCCGACATCGGCACGCCGCTCGGCCTGCGCGATCGCACGATGCTCGAGCTGATGTATGCGAGCGGGCTGCGCGTGAGCGAGCTCGTGACGCTGAAGACCGTCGAGGTCGGGCTCAACGAGGGTGTCGTGCGTGTGATGGGCAAGGGTTCGAAGGAGCGGCTCGTGCCGTTCGGCGAAGTCGCGCACGGCTGGATCGAACGCTATCTGCGCGACGCGCGGCCCGCGTTGCTCGGCGCGCGCGCGGCCGACGCGCTGTTCGTGACCGCGCGCGGCGACGGGATGACCCGCCAGCAGTTCTGGAACATCATCAAGCGCCACGCGCAGCAGGCCGATGTGCGCGCGCACCTGTCGCCGCATACGCTGCGCCACGCGTTCGCGACGCACCTGCTGAACCACGGCGCCGACCTGCGGGTCGTGCAGCTGCTGCTCGGCCACAGCGACATCTCGACCACGCAGATCTACACGCACGTCGCGCGCGAGCGGCTGAAGACGCTGCACGCGCAACACCACCCGCGCGGCTAGTGCGGCGGGCGCCGGCCCACGCGCGGGATGCGGCCGGCGCCGCGCGTCACGCGAGTTCGCGCAGCTTGTGCTTCAGCACTTTGCCCGTCGATGCGGCGGGCAGCGCATCGAGCACGCGGATGCGCGCGGGGCGCTTGTACGGCGCGAGTCGTTCCGCGCACCACGCCTGCAGCGCGGCCTCGGTCGCGGCCGCGCGCGGCACCAGCTCGACGAACGCGAGCACTTCCTCGTTGCCCTCGACCGCACGGCCGACGACGGCCGCCTGCACGACGTCCGGGTGCGCGTTCAGCACCTGTTCGACCTCGACCGGATACACGTTGAAGCCCGAGCGGATGATCAGCTCCTTGCTGCGGCCCGCGATCGTCACCGAGCCGTCCGCTGCCTGGCGCGCGAGATCGCCGGTGCTGAGCCAGCCGTCCGGCGACACGGCCGCGCGCGTCGCGTCCGCGTTGCGGTAGTAGCCGAGCATCACGTTCGGCCCGCGCACGCGGATTTCGCCTACTTCGCCCGGCGGCAGGTCGGTGCCGTCCGGTGCGACGATCCGCATCTCGACGCCCGGGATCGGCACGCCGACCGAGCAGTCGGTACGCGGTGCGTCGAGCGGCGTCTGCGTGATCGTCGGGCTGCTCTCGGTCATGCCGTAGCCGTTGTGCAGCGGCACGCCGTACACGCGCTCGACGCGCGCCTTCAGGTCGGCGTCGAGCGGCGAGCCGCCCGAATACGCGAAGCGCAGCCGCGGCGCGCGCGATGCGTGCGCGTGCGTGTGCAGGTGCTCGAGCAGTTTCGCGTGCATCGCGGGCACGCCCTGGAAGATCGTCACGCCTTCGTCGGCGAGCGCGACGCGCACGGCCTCCGGCGCGAAGCGCGGCGCGAGCCGCAGCGTCGCCCCCGCGTACAGGCTGCCGAGGCAGACTGACGCGAGCCCGTACACGTGCGACACGGGCAGCACCGTATAGACGACGTCGTCGGGCGACACGCCGCGCAGCGCGCTCGACGTCGCCGCAATGAACAGCAGGTTGCGGTGCGACAGCATCACGCCTTTCGGCGTACCCGTCGTGCCGGTCGTGTAGATCAGCGCCGCGCACTGCGCGGCGCCATCGGGTGACACCGGCTCGTCGGGCGCGCTCGCGTCGACGCGGTACGACCACGCGCCGATGTCGACCGGCAGCGCGTCGGCGGGCGTCGCGCCGTGGCGTGCCGCGTGCGTGCGCGCATCGGGCGATGCTTCCGTCGCGAACGCGATCAGCTTCGGCCGCGCGTGCGCGGCGATCGCATCGAGCTCGCCGGCCGACAGCCGCGCGTTCGACACGAGCGCCCAAGCGTCGACGCGCGCGGCCGCGAACAGCAGCACGATCTGCGCGACGCTGTTTTCCGCGACGATCATCACGCGATCGCCGCCGCGCACGCCGAGGCGCGCGAGCCGCTCGGCGGCCGCATCGACGGCCCGCGCCAGCTCGCCGTACGACACGCGGCGCGCGTCCTCGATCAGCGCCGGATGCGCGGGCGCCTGCGCGGCCCAGCGGGTGGGCACGTCGGCGATGCGGCCGGGCAGCGCGGCGAGCAGTGCCGCGACGTCGAGCGGCGCGGATGAGCGGACAGGCGAGGACATGGCGTCTCCAGAAGAAGGGCCGGGCGGCGGCGCGGCAAGTTTTGCGAACGATCGTGCCATGACGGCGGGCGCGCCACAATCGGTCAATCGGGCAATAGCGGTTCGCGATGTCCGCAATGATGCCGGTGCGGCGCGGATCGGCTCGACGCGGCTGCGGCTGCGCTCGCCTGGGACAAAAGGGCCGCGAGTATACCGCCGGCGCCCGGTACGCTGTCGCGAAGGCGAAGGCGAAGGCGAAGGCGAAGGCGAAGGCGTGATGCGCTCGTGTGCAATGGCGTGCGATGCATGCGATGGCCGCAACGCCGCCCGCCCGCCGGTCGTTCGCCATTAAAATGCCGCCATGAGCAAATCCAGACACGTGTCCGAGACACCCGCGACCCAGCTGCTGCGCCGCCACGGCGTCGCGTTCGGCGAGCATCCGTACGATTACGTCGAGCACGGCGGCACCGGCGAGTCGGCGCGCCAGCTCGGCGTCGACGAGCACAGCGTCGTGAAGACGCTCGTGATGGAGGACGAGCACGCGAAGCCGCTGATCGTGCTGATGCACGGCGACCGCACGGTGTCGACCAAGAACCTCGCGCGGCAGATCGGCGCGAAGCGCGTCGAGCCGTGCAAGCCCGACGTCGCGAACCGCCATTCCGGCTATCTGGTCGGCGGCACGTCGCCGTTCGGCACGCGCAAGACGATGCCCGTGTACGTCGAGTCGACCATCCTCGAATTGCCGACGATCTACCTGAACGGCGGCCGCCGCGGCTACCTCGTCAGCCTCGCGCCGGCGGTGCTCACGTCGCTGCTCGGCGCGACTCCGGTGCAGTGCGCGAGCGTCGACTGAGGGTTTCACCTTCGTGGCAGGCCGCGCTCGTTCGGTAGAATGGGCGCCGTTTCGGCCGGTCGGCCCGCACGGCCGGCTGCCGCGGCCTGCCGGCGGTTCGCCGCGGCGGCGCCTGCCCCGACGGGCCGGCCCGCCGCGCCCGGCCGTCCCTTTACCGATACGTTGAAAGAAGAGTTTTCCGCATGCAGATCCTGCTCGCCGCACTTGTTGCCTACCTGATCGGTTCGGTGTCGTTCGCCGTCGTCGTCAGCGCCGCGATGGGCCTGGCCGATCCCCGTTCGTACGGGTCGAAGAATCCCGGCGCGACCAACGTGCTGCGCAGCGGCAACAAGAAGGCCGCGATCCTGACGCTCGTCGGCGACGCGTTCAAGGGCTGGTTCGCCGTCTGGCTCGCGCGGCACTTCGGGCTGTCCGACGTCGCCGTCGCGTGGGTCGCGATCGCCGTGTTCCTCGGCCACCTCTATCCGGTGTTCTTCCGCTTCCAGGGCGGCAAGGGCGTCGCGACCGCGGCCGGCGTGTTGCTCGCCGTGCACCCGGTGCTCGGCCTCGCGACCGCGCTGACCTGGCTGATCGTCGCGTTCTTCTTCCGCTATTCGTCGCTCGCGGCGCTGGTGGCGGCCGTGTTCGCACCGGTGTTCGACGTGTTCCTGTTCGGCACCGGCCACAACCCGGTCGCGTGGGCCGTGCTCGCGATGAGCGTGCTGCTCGTGTGGCGTCACCGCGGCAATATCTCGAAGCTGCTGGCGGGGCAGGAAAGCCGGATCGGCGACAAGAAGAAGGCGGCGTCCGACGGCGGCGCGCAGGACGGCGGGAAGGCCTGAGGAAGGGGATTGCCGCCGCCGCCCGCCGGGGCGCCCCGCATGCGGGGCCCGGCGGCGCGGCGTGACTGTTCGACGGCGTGGTCGACGGCGCGCTTGACGGCGCGGCCGACCGCGTCGATCAGTCGCGGAAGTTGTTGAAGTCGAGCGGGGTGTCGGTCACGTCCTTGCGCAGCATCGCGATCACGCTCTGCAGGTCGTCGCGCTTCGTGCCGGCCACGCGCACCGCATCGCCCTGGATGCTCGCCTGCACCTTGATCTTGCTGTCTTTCACGAGCCTGACGATCTTCTTCGCGAGGTCGCCCGTCACGCCCTTCTTCACGGTGACGACCTGCTTGACCTTGTCGCCGCCGATCTTCTCGACCTTGCCGTAGTCGAGGAAGCGCACGTCGACGTTGCGCTTCGCGAGCTTGTTGATCAGCACGTCCTTGACCTGGCCGAGCTTGAAATCGTCGTCGGCGAACAGCGTCAGCTCGCGCTCCTTCTGCTCGACGCGCGCGTCGGAGCCCTTGAAGTCGAAGCGCGTCGAAATTTCCTTGTTCGACTGCTCGATGGCGTTCTTCACTTCGATCATGTTCGCTTCGGAAACGACGTCGAACGATGGCATGGCATTCTCCCTTGAGATGCGGGCGCCCGGCTCGCGCGCGGGCACTCGCTATAATTGCGGACTGTTTGCCATTTTACCGATGCCCCTCCGTTTGCCCAAGGCCGGCTGTCTGCCCGCCCGGCGGACGTGAACGCGAATGCCGATGCCTCCTGACGATTCCGCCCTGTCGCTGCTCCCCGACCATCCGCTCGCCGCGCACAACACGTTCGGCATTGCCGCGAAGGCGCGCTTTGCCGCGCGCGTCACGCATGCGGCGCAGTTCGAGGCGCTGCACCGCGACCCGCGCGTCGCATCGCTGCCGCAGCTCGTGCTCGGCGGCGGCAGCAACGTCGTGTTCACGCGCGATTTCGACGGCGTCGTGCTGCTCGACGAGATCGCCGGCCGTCGCGTCGTGCGCGAGGACGACGACGCATGGTACGTCGAGGCCGGCGGCGGCGAGACCTGGCACGCGTTCGTCGCGTGGACGCTCGAGCACGGGATGCCGGGCCTCGAGAACCTTGCACTGATTCCGGGCACCGTCGGCGCCGCGCCGATCCAGAACATCGGCGCGTACGGCCTCGAGATGAAGACCTATTTCGACTCGCTGGTCGCCGTCGAGCTCGCGACGGGGCGCAACGAGCGCTTCGACGCCGCGCGCTGCGGGTTCGGCTATCGCGACAGCTTCTTCAAGCGGGAAGGGCGCGGCCGCTTCGCGATCGTCGCCGTGACGTTCCGGCTGCCCAAGCGCTGGACGCCGCGGCTCGGCTACGCGGACGTCACGCGCGAGCTCGACGCACGCGGCATCGCGCCGGACGCCGCGACCCCGCGCGACGTGTTCGACGCCGTTGTCGCGATTCGCCGCGCGAAGCTGCCCGATCCGCTCGTGCTCGGCAACGCGGGCAGTTTCTTCAAGAATCCGGTGATCGACGTCGCGCAGTTCGACGCGCTGCGCGCGCGCGCCCCCGAAGTCGTGTCGTATCCGCAGCCGGACGGGCAGGTGAAGCTCGCGGCCGGCTGGCTGATCGACCGCTGCGGCTGGAAAGGGCGCGCGCTCGGCGCGGCGGCCGTGCACGACCGGCAGGCGCTCGTGCTGGTCAATCGCGGCGGCGCGACGGGCGCCGACGTGCTCGCGCTGGCGCGCGCGATCCAGGACGACGTGCGCGAACGGTTCGGCGTCGAGCTCGAACCCGAGCCCGTGTGCCTGTAACGCGGTGTTGCGCCGCGCGGTTCATTCGCGTTCGTCCGACCCAACAAAAAAGCGCCGATCGACGACGATCGGCGCTTTTTTTCGCATGCCGCGCGGATGGCGGCGATGCGCGCATAATGCGCGCGGCGGTCAGTGCTTGAGGCGGCCGAGCAGCAGGAACTCCATCAGCGCCTTCTGCACGTGCAGGCGGTTTTCCGCCTCGTCCCACACGACGCTCTGCGGGCCGTCGATCACGCCGGCCGTCACTTCCTCGCCGCGGTGCGCGGGCAGGCAGTGCATGAAGAGCGCGTCGGGATTCGCGTGCCCCATCATTTCCTCATCGACGCACCAGTCGGCAAACGCCTGCTTGCGCGCTTCGTTCTCGGCTTCGAAGCCCATGCTCGTCCACACGTCGGTCGTCACGAGATCGGCGCCCTTGCACGCTTCGTTCGGATCGTCGAACACCTCGTAGAACGGCGCGCTGTCCGGCGCCACCAGCTTCATGTCGAGCGCATAGCCCGGCGGCGTCGACAGGCGCAGCTTGAAGCCGAGGATCTGCGCGGCTTCGATCCACGTGTACAGCATGTTGTTCGCATCGCCGACCCACGCGACCGTCTTGCCGGCGATCGGGCCGCGGTGCTCGTAGTACGTGAAGATGTCGGCGAGCACCTGGCACGGGTGGTATTCGTTGGTCAGGCCGTTGATCACCGGCACGCGGGAGTTTTCCGCGAAGCGCGTGATCACGTCCTGCTCGAACGTGCGGATCATGATGATGTCGACCATCCGCGAGATGACCTGCGCGGAATCCTCGACCGGCTCGCCGCGGCCGAGCTGCGTGTCGCGCGTGCTCATGAACACCGCGTGGCCGCCGAGCTGGAAGATGCCGGCTTCGAACGACAGGCGCGTGCGCGTCGAGCTCTTCTCGAAGATCATCGCGAGCGTGCGGTCGTGCAGCGGGTGATAGGTCTCGTAGTTCTTGAACTTGCGCTTCAGGATACCCGTGCGTTCGAGCACGTACTCGTAGTCTTCCAGCGAGAAATCCTTGAACTGCAGGTAGTGACGAATGGTTTTGGCGGTCATGAAACGAAATACGGCGGGTCTGAACCGGCCGCGGGGCCGGACGGCGCCGCCGTCGGGTGTGGATAACTCAAAGCAGCATAAAGGATTTTCTGTGCTTTGACGAGCCGCGACGAAAACCGGGTTGGGATCGTGGCGCACGCTGGAAGGCGCCGGAAGAGGGGCGGCGAGACGACGCGCGATGCCGCGCTGCGGTATAATCCAAAAGTTTTCTCCAGCCCGGCAGGCAAGCCTCTTCGCGCTCTGCCGGACACAAGCCATGCGCTGCACAAATCCGGTGCGGCGCGTCGGCGGCACGCCTCGACAGCCTGTTTTTTCGGGATATCGGAGCGCGAGTGCCGCTGTCCGCTCGAGCTTTGTGTTCGCGTATCCGGGCGCTGTCGCCTGGACATCGCCGGGCCGTCACTTGGGTAACCACATGGCTGAAACCCCTCCGACCGAATTCTTCATCCAGGGCATTACGAAAGACGGGAAAAAGTTTCGCCCGAGCGACTGGTCGGAGCGTCTGGCCGGCGTGATGGCCTGCTTCGGGCCCGGTGCGAGCGGGCCGAACGCGCGCCTGAAATATTCGCTGTACGTGCGCCCGACGATGCTCGGCGACCTCAAATGCGTGATCCTCGATTCCCGGCTGCGCGACGTCGAGCCGATGGCGTTCGATTTCGTGCTGAATTTCGCGAAGGACAACAACCTCGTCGTCACCGAGGCGTGCGAGCTGCCGGACTACCACGAGAAGACGTGAGTTCGACGGGCGAGGGCGCGTGCCGCGCCCCTGCCTGGCGGTCGCCCGGCGCGATGCGCGGGCGACGCACAGCAAAAAAGCCCGCCTAGGCGGGCTTTTTTGCGATCGCAGGAAACAGGAGCGCCCGCCGAAGCGGGCACGCCGGATTTACGCTGCTGCCTGCAGACCCTTGACGGCTGCGGCGAGGCGGCTCTTGCTGCGAGCGGCCTTGTTCTTGTGAACGATCTTCTTGTCGGCGATCGTGTCGATCGTCTTCACGGCAGCCTTGAACAGCTCGGCAGCCTTTGCCTGGTCGCCGGCTTCAACAGCCTTGCGAACCGACTTGATCGCGGTACGGAATTTCGAGCGCAGCGCCGAGTTGTGCGAATTTGCCTTCGCGGCTTGGCGGGCGCGCTTGCGTGCTTGTGCGGAGTTAGCCATGACGGTTCCTTATCCTGTCCTGTTTCCAGAGCTTGGAGCCTGACGGCCAAGCGCTGCTTTTCGATCCGTCCCCTGAGAGCGATTGCCCAGGGGCGCATAAAAAACGGTGATTTTAACCGAGGCCGAGACATGAAAACGACAGGCGCCGTGCATGTAACAGGCTCAGAAACCGGCGATTATAGCAACAAAATCAAGCGCGTGGCAAGGTCAACGTGACGTCGGCCGGACGGGGGCGCCGGCGACGCGCGCCCTTTTCGCCATCCGTCCGTGCCGGGCCACGCAACGTCCGTATAATAAGCGCCCCATGAATCTATTCCGAGCCCTGCTGACGGTCAGCGGCTTCACGCTGCTGTCGCGCGTGACCGGACTGGCCCGCGAGACGCTGATCGCCCGTGCGTTCGGCGCCAGTCAATACACCGACGCGTTCTACGTCGCTTTCCGCATTCCGAACCTGCTGCGCCGCCTGTCTGCCGAAGGCGCGTTCTCGCAGGCGTTCGTGCCGATCCTGGCCGAGTTCAAGAACCAGCAGGGGCACGATGCGACCAAGGCGCTCGTCGACGCGATGTCGACCGTGCTCGCGTGGGCGCTCGCCGTGCTGTCGGTCGTCGGGATCGCCGGCGCGTCGTGGGTCGTGTTCGCGGTCGCGTCCGGCCTGCATACCGACGGGCAGGCGTTCCCGCTCGCGGTCACGATGACGCGAATCATGTTCCCGTACATCGTGTTCATCTCGCTGACGACGCTCGCGTCAGGCGTGCTCAATACCTACAAGAGCTTCTCGCTGCCGGCGTTCGCGCCGGTGCTGCTCAACGTCGCGTTCATCGCCGCGGCCGTGTTCGTCGCGCCGCACCTGAAGGTGCCGGTCTACGCGCTCGCGTGGGCCGTCATCGTGGGCGGCGTGCTGCAGTTCATCGTGCAGCTGCCGGGGCTGAAGAAGATCGACATGGTGCCGCTGATCGGCCTCAACCCGGTGCGCGCGCTGCGTCATCCCGGCGTGAAGCGGGTGCTCGCCAAGATGGTGCCCGCGACGTTCGCGGTGTCGGTCGCGCAGCTGTCGCTGATCATCAACACCAACATCGCGTCGCGGCTCGGGCAGGGCGCGGTCTCGTGGATCAACTACGCCGACCGCCTGATGGAGTTCCCGACCGCGCTGCTCGGCGTCGCGCTCGGCACGATCCTGTTGCCGAGCCTGTCGAAGGCGCACGTCGACGCCGATTCGCATGAATATTCGGCGCTGCTCGACTGGGGGCTGCGCGTCACGTTCCTGCTCGCGGCGCCGAGTGCGCTCGCGCTGTTCTTCTTCGCGACGCCGCTCACCGCGACGCTGTTCAACTACGGCAAGTTCGACGCGCATACGGTCACGATGGTCGCGCGCGCGCTCGCGACCTACGGGATCGGTCTCGTCGGCATCATCCTGATCAAGATCCTCGCGCCGGGCTTCTACGCGAAGCAGGACATCAAGACGCCGGTGAAGATCGCGATCGGCGTGCTGATCGTCACGCAGATCTCGAACTACGTGTTCGTGCCGCTGATCGGCCATGCGGGCCTCACGCTGAGCATCGGCGTCGGTGCCTGCCTGAACTCGCTGCTGCTGTTCCTCGGGCTGCGCAAGCGCGGCATCTACCAGCCGTCGCCCGGCTGGCTGCGCTTCTTCGTGCAGCTGATCGGCGCGGCGCTCGTGCTCGCCGGCCTGATGCACTGGTGCGCGATCAACTTCGACTGGGCCGGCATGCGTGCGCAGCCGCTCGATCGCATTGCACTGATGGCCGCGTGCCTCGTGCTGTTCGCTGCACTATATTTCGGTATGTTGTGGGTGATGGGCTTCAAATACGCTTACTTCAGAAGGCGCGCCAAGTGACGACCGCAATGACCCGCGTCCTCGACTACTTCAGCACGCTCGTGGCGGACGACGACAGTCTGCCCGTCACGGAAACCGCGCTGTCGCTTGCGCAGGACGCGTATCCCGACCTCGACCTGCAGGGTACGCTGGCCGAACTCGACATCCTGGCCGCGCGGCTGAGCCGCCGGCTCGCCGACGATGCGGACCTGAAGGACCGCGTCGCCGCGCTCAACGAGTTCTTCTTCCGCGAACTCGGCTTCGCATGCAATCACAACGATTACTACGACCCCGATAACAGCCACCTGAACGCGGTGCTGAAGCGGCGGCGCGGGATTCCGATCTCGCTGTCGGTGCTGTACCTGGAGCTCGCCGAGCAGATCGGCGTGCCGGCGCGCGGCGTGTCGTTCCCCGGCCACTTCCTGCTGCGCGTGACGCTGCCGGACGGCGACCTGATCATCGATCCGACCAACGGCCATTCGCTGTCCGAGGCCGAGATGGTCGAGATGCTCGAGCCCTACGTCGCGCGTGCGGCGGGCGCGGTCGACAGCGCGTTGCGCGCGCTGCTGCAGCCGGCCACGAGCCGCGAGATCATCGCGCGGATGCTGCGCAACCTGAAGACGATCTATCTGCAGACGGAACGCTGGCAGCGGCTGCTCGCGGTGCAGCAGCGGCTCGTGATCCTGCTGCCGGAACAGCTCGACGAAG
Source organism: Burkholderia sp. BCC1998 (assembly GCF_905339875.1). Taxonomy (NCBI): domain Bacteria; kingdom Pseudomonadati; phylum Pseudomonadota; class Betaproteobacteria; order Burkholderiales; family Burkholderiaceae; genus Burkholderia; species Burkholderia sp. BCC1998. Next base: position 344,754 of record NZ_CAJPHE010000004.1, on the reverse strand, counting down.
TGCGCGACCGCGGCTTCGCGTATGCACGGCTCGACTACCTGCGCCCCGCGCTCGAGGATCTCGAGCAGTATCTCGGCGAGCGGCCCGATGCGGAGGACGCGACCGTCGTCGAGTCGCAGGTGACCGAGTTGCGGCAGCGGATGCAGCGCGACGGCGAGGACTGAGCCGTCGTAGTCTCACCGGCACCCCGAACGTCGACACGCCCGCATCGCGGGCGTTTTTTTTGCAGCTGCTTGCTTGCTCTTACTTCGGCTGCATCCGGATCGCGCCGTCGAGGCGGATCACTTCGCCGTTGAGCATCGGATTCTCGACGATCTGGCGCACCAGCATCGCGTATTCGTCCGGTTTGCCGAGCCGCGGCGGGAACGGCACCATCGCGCCGAGCGCGTCCTGCACGTCCTTCGGCATGCCGAGCAGCATCGGCGTCTCGAACAGCCCGGGCGCGATCGTCATCACGCGGATGCCGTGGCGCGACAGGTCGCGCGCGATCGGCAGCGTCATGCCAGCGACACCGGCCTTCGACGCCGCATACGCGGCCTGGCCGATCTGCCCGTCGTACGCGGCGACCGACGCGGTGCTGACGATCACGCCGCGTTCGCCGCCGGCGTTCGTCGCGGTCGCGGCCATCGCGGCGGCCGCGAGCCGGATCATGTTGAAGGTGCCGACCAAGTTGACGTTGATCGTCTTCGCGAACACGTCGAGCGGATGCGCGCCGTCCTTGCCGACGGTTTTCGCGGCGGGCGCGATGCCCGCGCAATTCACGAGGCCGCGCAGCGTGCCCGCGCGCGTCGCGGCGTCGACGGCCGCCTGCGCATCGGCCTCGCTCGATACGTCGCAGCGCACGAATACGCCGCCGAGGTCGCCCGCGAGCGCCGCGCCGGCTGCTTCGTTGAGGTCGGCGAGCACGACCTTGCCGCCGGCCTGAGCGAGCATGCGGGCCGTTCCGGCGCCGAGGCCCGATGCGCCGCCCGTGATCAGAAAGACGTTGTCGCGAATCTCCATCACTGTCTCCTTGGTTGGGTCCGATGCCGGTCGATCGGAGGCACGGCCGCCGCGCCGGTTCGTGCGGCGCACGTATTCGATCGATTGTACGGGGCGCCGCCGGATGCCGGCGAGACCGGCGCGGTCGTGCGAGGTCGGACGAAACGGATGGCGCAGGCGGAAAAAAGGTTCATCGAAGATTGCCGGCGAACACGTGGAAGACCGTCGGCGCTCGGCGGTCTCCAGCCGTTGGCCAGTTCAGCCGTCAACCGAAGCTGATGCTGAAGCCGCGTGTACCAGCGTCACTGCCTGTTCGCGCGCAGCCTCCCTGCCCGCGTGATCGATTTCGGGTCCAAACAGCGTTTTCTCGACGACGATCGATTCGATGTCGGTGATACCGATGAAGCGCAGCCACGCCTCAAGAAACGGCCGCTGATAGTCGAACGACTCGGCGGGCGTGCTCGATTGCCTTGAATAGTCGAGGCCTCTCGCATAGATCACGACGGCTTTCTTGCCGTTCAGCAATCCCGCCAACCCACGCTCGTCGAATGAGAAGAGGAGGCCGCGGTGGGACACGGCGTCGATGAAATGCTTGAGCTTGTACGGGATGGAAAAATTCCACAGCGGCACGGAGAACAGCAGCGTATCCGCGTCGTGCATCCGCTGCGCCAGCTGCCGGAAATCCGCCCACGCTTGCTGCTGGCCTTCGCTGAGCGGCGTGCCGCTCAAGTCCGCGTATTTGGCATCGAGCGCATCGCCGTCGAGTTCCGGCAATTGCGTCGCCCACAGATCGAGCACGTCGACCCGATGCACCGGATGCGCGTCGCGCCAGGCTTCCAGATACGCGTGCGCAACGTCGAGTGATGCGGACCGCGACTTGCGCGGGGACGATTCGATATGAAGCAAGGTCGACATGGAACGACTCCTGACGGGTTGACGGCCCTCATCAGAACATAGTTCGATTCGAAATATAAACGAAGTATCATCACGCTACTCAGTAGCATTCGCACTGTATTGCGGGACATCTCATGTTCGATACCGTTTTGTTGCGCTCCTTCGTGGCCGTCGTCCAGGAAGGCGGGTTCACGCACGCCGCGGCCCGTCTGAATCTGACGCAGTCCGCGGTCAGCGCGCATCTGCGCCGCCTGGAAAAACAGGTCGGCCGTGACCTGCTCGTGCGCACCACGCGCTCGGTCGCGCTCACGGTGGACGGCGAGCTGCTGCTGGGTTACGCGCGCGCCATCCTCGCGCTCAATCAGGACGCGCGGGCGCAACTGCTGCGCGAACCGAGCGCGGGCACGATCCGCGTGGGTCTGTCGGAAGACCTCGCCAACGTCAGGCTGATGCATGTGATGAAGGCGTTTGCCGGGCGGTACCCGCGCATCGCATTCAGCATCAGAGTGGGTATCCCGGGCGATCTGCTCCAGGCGCTGGATCACGGTGAACTGGATGTGGTGATGGGCGGGCGCTGCCACGGCGGGCCCGCCGGACGCGTGCTCTGGCGCGAGCCGCTCGTGTGGGCCGGTGCGGATTGGGCGTCGCTCACGCCTGGCGTACCGGTGCCGATTGCGCTGCTGCCGGAACCCTGCCCGTATCGCGAGGCCTCGCTGGCAGCACTGGCCCGAGCGGGCGTGGATTACCGGATCGTGCTCGTGTGCCCGAGCGGCGCCGGCCTGTGCGCCGCCGCGCACGCGGGCCTTGCGGTGACGCCGATCGTGCACACACAACTTGCGCACGGCTTGCGTGCGATCCCGCCGGATGCCGGCCTGCCGGCCCTGCCCGATGTCGAGTTCACGATGTTCGCGGCGCCGGGCGCGTCGGCCAGGGTTGTCGATGAACTGGGCAACGCGATCGTGCTGGCATTCGCGCACAACGGGTGACCACGTTCATCGCGGCGACAGCGTTGGGATTTGCGCGGCCAGAGGCGCATGCATCGTCGCCGGTTCACGAAATTCCACGATGAACCATAAAAAAAGCCGCCCCGAAAGGGCGGCTTGCGGTGCACGACTCGGTGCTTACTTCAGTGCGTCGAACGCACGCTCGCGGATTTCGTCCACGCTGCCGAGGCCCGAGATCTTGCGATACTGCGGGGCCTTCAGGCCGTTTTCCTCGCCGCGCTGCGCCCAGTCGCCGTAGTACGTGATCAGCGGCTTGGTCTGCGCTTCGTACACTTCGAGACGCTTCAGGACGGTTTCTTCCTTGTCGTCGTCGCGCTGGATCAGCGGTTCGCCCGTCACGTCGTCCTTGCCCTCGACCTTCGGCGGGTTGAACTTCACGTGGTACGTGCGGCCCGATGCCGGGTGCGTGCGGCGGCCGCTCATGCGCTCGACGATCTCCGAGAACGGGACGTCGATTTCGAGCACGTAGTCGATCGCGACGCCGGCTTCCTTCATCGCGTCAGCCTGCGCGATCGTGCGCGGGAAGCCGTCGAACAGGTAGCCGTTCGCGCAGTCGGCTTCCTTCAGGCGCTCCTTCACGAGGCCGATGATCAGCGCGTCCGGCACGAGCTTGCCGGCGTCCATGTAGCCCTTCGCCTCGACGCCGAGCGGCGAGCCGGCCTTGACGGCCGCGCGCAGCATGTCGCCCGTCGAGATTTGCGGGATGCCGAACTTTTCCTTGATGAAGTTTGCCTGGGTACCCTTGCCCGCGCCGGGCGCACCCAACAGGATCAAACGCATGGTGATATCTCCGGTATGTAGATTCGTGTGGCGAGACGCAAAAGCGTCGGCGACAGCGTGCGCGGGGCTTGCCTTGCGCGCGGCGGACCGGTCTGATGCGGCGCGTCGGCGAAAGGCGACGCGCGGCTGCCGGGACAGGCCGTGGCGGGGTCAAGCTAGGACGCGCGGGTCGCGGACGGCTCGCACAATCGCCTGATTATGCCACGGGTTATTTTGAACCCGGCCGAAAAAGGGCCTGCACGCGCGCGAGATCGGCCGGCGTATCGATGCCGGCTTCGGGCGCATGCTCGGTGATCAGCACCGCGATGCGCTCGCCGTGCCACATCGCGCGCAGCTGTTCGAGCTGCTCGGCCTGCTCGATCGGCGCCTGCGCGAGCGACGGATAGGTGCGCAGGAAACGCGCGCGATAGGCGTAGAGTCCGATGTGGCGATAGACCGGAAAGGCCGGTGCCGGCATGGCCGCGACGTCGGGCCAGTGCGGCTGGTACGCATCGCGGCTCCACGGAATCGGCGCGCGCGAGAAGTACATCGCGACGTTGCGCGCGTCGAGCGCGACCTTCACGATGTTCGGATTGAACACGTCGGCCGCGTCGTGGATCGGGTGCGCGGCGGTCGCGATCGCGCAGTCCGGGTGCGCGGCGAGGTGCGACGCTACGTCGCGGACGAGCGCCGGGTCGATCAGCGGCTCGTCGCCCTGCACGTTGACGACGACGGTGTCGTCGCTCCACCCGAACGTCGCGGCGACTTCCGCGAGCCGGTCGGTGCCGGACGGATGGTCGGCACGCGTCAGCACCGCTTCGAAACCGTGCTCGCGGGCCGCGTCGAGCACGCTCTGCGCGTCGGACGCGACGAGCACCTGCTGCGCGCCCGCTTCGCGCGCGCGCTCGGCGACGCGCACGACCATCGGCTTGCCGCCGAGATCGGCGAGCGGCTTGTTCGGCAGGCGCGTCGACGCGAGCCGGGCAGGAATGACGGCGATGAAGGGCTGCGGATGAGTCATCGGGGCTGAGCGGTGAGAAGAGCGGGGCGGGCGGCGCGTCGAAGGCGGGCCGCCCGGCAGGGCCGGCACGCGGCCGCGAAGAAGCGCGGCCGGGCGCCGGTGCAGCGGTGCGGCGTTTAGCTGCCGGCCGGGCCGGCGGGGTCGACCGGCGTGCCTTCGACGGTCTGGCGTGCTTCGTCGACGAGCATCACGGGGATGCCGTCGCGGATCGGGTAGGCGAGCTTGTCCGCGTTGCAGATCAGCTCCTGCGCGGCGCGGTCATAGTGGAGCGGGCCTTTGCAGATAGGGCACACAAGGATTTCAAGCAGGCGAGCGTCCACGGAGTTTCTCCACAACGAGGGCAATGAGGCGAGGATCGAGCGCGGCTTCGACGGGGACGACCCACAGCCGAGCGTCGCGCCAGGAAGCGCCCAATTTTACTGCATCCTTCTCGGTGATCAGGATCGCATCGACCGCGTCGTCGACGAACGGATTGTCGGCGAACGCGTAATGGTCGGGCAGCGCGCGCGTCGCCGGCGCGAGGCCGGCCGCACGCAGCGTCGCGAAGAAGCGTTCCGGCGCGCCGATGCCGGCCGCGGCGAGCACCCGCTCGTGCGCGAACTGCGACAGCGGGCGGCGCAGCGCCGGCTGGTCGAGGTGCCACGCGGCGCCCGGCGTGAGCGCGAGCGCATAGGTGTCGGGCCACGGCGGCAGCGCGCCGCTGTACGGATCGTTGACGAGCGTTGCGTCGCGGTGGCGCGACAGCGGCTCGCGCAGCGGGCCGGCCGGCAGCAGGAAGCCGTTGCCGCCGAGCCGGTGGTCGAACACGACGAGCTCGACCGTGCGCGCGAGGCGGTAGTGCTGGAGGCCGTCGTCGCTGACGATCACGTCGACGTCCGGGTGCGCGGCGCGCAGCGCCTGCGCGGCAGCGACGCGGTCGGGGCACACCCACACGGGCGCGCCGGTGCGGCGCGCGATCAGCAGCGGTTCGTCGCCGGCCGCGCTCGCGCGCGACGCGGGCGTGACCGCGGTGGGCGCCTTCACGTTCGCGCCGTAGCCGCGCGACACGACGCCCGGCGTGAAGCCGGCCGCGCGCAGCGCGTCGACGAGCGCGATCACGGTCGGCGTCTTGCCGGTGCCGCCGACGGTCACGTTGCCGACCACGACGACGGGCACGCCGACGTCGACCGGTTGCTTCCAGCCCTGCGCGTAGGCCGTGCGGCGCAGCGCCGCGCACAGGCCGAACACGCACGCGAACGGCGTGAGCGCCCACGCGAGGGCGCCGCGTCGCTGCCATTCGCGCGTGAGGCGCGCTTCGAGCCGCGCGAGCAGGCCGCCGGGCGCGCTCATCGGGCCGGGCGCGGCGCGTCGTGCGCCGCGGCGTGGGACGGATTCGTCAAGACGGATTCTCCGTGGGGCGGCGCATGCCGCTAGGGGTTCGGAAGGCGGCACTCTAGCGCGCCGCACGCGGGCGCGGCAAGCGCGGCCGGGCGACGCACCCGATGGGGCCGGAACGAAACGGGCTGTGGATAACTCTGTGAAAAACTCCCGGCCTGTCCGCGTGAAACGCCCGCCGGGCGGACATCGAATCGGCGGCAAATCAAACTGCAAGGTTTAAAAAACTATAAAAATCAATGCGTTGTGAGGAATCGTCTGGGTTTTTCCGCGGTTTTGAAGCGTTTTTGATGGACGATTGCCAGAGTGTGGACACCTTCCAAATGGTGCAGCGCGGGCGGCCGGCGCTGGACGCCGCGCGCGTGTCGGACTATCGTGTCGCCGCCAGCATTCATCCGACCGCCCATGCTTTCCGACTCTCCTTTTTCCGCTCCCGGCGCGACCCGCGGCGGCGACGAAGTGATTCCCGTTTCGGCGCTCAATCGCGCGATTTCGACGATGCTCGAGCGCTCGTTTCCGCTGCTGTGGATTTCGGGCGAAGTGTCGAATTTCACGCGCGCCGCGAGCGGCCACTGGTATTTCTCGATCAAGGACCAGCAGGCGCAGATGCGCTGCGTGATGTTCCGCGGTCGCGCGCAGTACGCGGAATTCACGCCGCGCGAAGGCGACCGGATCGAGGTGCGCGCGGTCGTCACGATGTACGAGCCGCGCGGCGAAGTGCAGCTCAACGTCGAGGCCGTGCGGCGGACCGGCCAGGGGCGCCTGTACGAGGCGTTCCTGCGGCTGAAGGCGCAGCTCGAGGCCGAAGGCCTGTTCGCGCCCGAGCGCAAGCGGCCGCTGCCGGCGCACCCGCGCGCGATCGGCATCGTCACGTCGCTGCAGGCCGCCGCGCTGCGCGACGTGCTGACCACGCTCGCGCGCCGCGCGCCGCACATCCCGGTGATCGTCTATCCGGCGCCCGTGCAGGGTGCGGGCTCGGCCGAGAAGCTCGTCGCGGCCGTGCAGGCGGCGAACGCGCGGCGCGAGGTCGACGTGCTGCTGGTCTGTCGCGGCGGCGGGTCGATCGAGGATCTGTGGTCGTTCAACGACGAAGCGCTCGCGCGTGCGATCGCGGCGAGCGAACTGCCGGTCGTCAGCGGCGTCGGCCACGAAACCGATTTCACGATCGCGGACTTCGCGGCCGACCTGCGCGCGCCGACGCCGACCGGCGCGGCCGAGCTCGCGAGTCCGCAGCGCGCGTTGCTGTTGCGCGAAGTTGCCGACCGGCAGCGCGCGCTTGCGCGCTGCCTGGAACGCGGGCTCGAGCAGCGTGCGCAGCAGCTCGACTGGCTCGCGCGCCGGCTCGTCAGCCCGGCCGAGCGGCTGCAGCGGCAGCGTACCCACGTCGAGCAACTGGCGGTGCGGCTCGCCTCGGCCGCGTCGCGGCCGGTGCGCGACGCGCGTGCGCGTTTCGCGCTCGCGCAATTGCGCTGGCAGCGCGCGCGGCCCGACCCGGCGCAGGCGCGTCAGGCACTCGCCGGGCTGTCGCAACGTCTCGCGGTGGCGCTGCAGCGCCGTCACGAGCGCGATACCGCGCGCGTGTCGGCCTGCGCGGCGCGGCTCGAGGTGCTGAGCCCGCAGCGCACGCTCGAGCGCGGCTACGCGGCGCTGATCGACACGCAGACCGGCCGCGCGGTGCGCGCGCCGAACGCGCTGAAACCGCAGCGCCGCCTGACCGTGCATCTCGCCGAAGGCTCGGCCGACGTATCGCTCGCCGACGTGCAGCCCCGGCTGACCGATACGATCTGACGACGGCGGCGTAAGCGGAACGAAGGTCGCGCGTCCGGCGCTCCGGATGGTCCGGCGCCCGGCGCGGGAACGGATGCTGCGCATCCGTCTTCTCGTCCTGCCGGATGAAGCGGGAACGCCGATTTTCTGCATACCGCGGATAAATGCCCGTGAGTTTGCGGGGATATTCGGACTCGCCTACAATCGGACGCTCGGCAGCATTCAACACAGCCTCCCTACATACTCAACGAAGGAATCGCCATGGCTCATACGCTCCCGCCGCTCCCGTACGCTGAAGACGCACTCGCGCCGACCATCTCGAAAGAGACGATCGAGTACCACTACGGCAAGCATCATCAGGCTTATGTGACGAACCTGAACAATCTGATCCCGGGCACGGAATTCGAAAACCTGTCGCTGGAAGAGATCGTGAAGAAGTCGTCGGGCGGCATCTTCAACAACGCCGCGCAAATCTGGAACCACACGTTCTTCTGGAACAGCCTGTCGCCGAACGGCGGCGGCGCACCGTCGGGCGCGCTGGGCGACGCGATCAACGCGAAGTGGGGTTCGTACGACGCGTTCAAGGAAGCGTTCTCGAAGGCCGCGGTCGGCACGTTCGGTTCGGGCTGGGCATGGCTCGTGAAGAAGGCCGACGGTTCGCTCGACATCGTGTCGACGAGCAACGCCGCCACGCCGCTGACGACGGCCGACAAGCCGCTGCTGACGATCGACGTGTGGGAACACGCGTATTACATCGACTACCGCAACGCACGTCCGAAGTTCGTCGAAGCGTTCTGGAACATCGTGAACTGGGACTTCGCAGCGAAGAACTTCGCGTAAGTCCATGCGTACTGCGCGCCGTTGCGGCGCGCGGCACCCGAAGAAAAGCCCTCGTCACGAGGGCTTTTTTGTTTTTGTCGGGCGGGAATCGATGCGTGGCATTTGCCGGATCACGCGAGCGTCGTCGCCAACCAGCCGAGCGCCGCGCTCGCGATCACGACGGCCCACGGCGGCACCCGCCAGAACACGAGTGCGACGAACGCGACGAGCGCCGCCGCGAAGTCGCGCGGCGACACGATCGTCTCGCTCCACACCGGGTGATACAGCGCGGCGAGCAGCAGCCCGACCACCGCCGCGTTTACGCCCGCGAGCGCGGCCTGCATGCGCGTGCTGCGGCGCAGGCGTTCCCAGAACGGCGCGGTGCCCGCGACGAGCAGGAACGACGGCGCGAAGATCGACACGAGCGCGATCGTCCCGCCGAGCCAGCCGTTCGGCGCGTCGCGCAGCGACGCACCGAGAAACGCCGAGAACGTGAAGAGCGGCCCCGGCACGGCCTGCGCGACACCGTAGCCGGCGAGGAACGCCGCATCGCCGACCCAGCCCGGCGCGACGACGGCCGCCTGCAGCAGCGGCAGCACGACGTGCCCGCCGCCGAACACCAGCGCGCCGGTGCGAAAGAATGCGTCGGCCACCGCGAGGGTATGCGAATGCAGCGCGCCCGCCGCGAACGGCAACGCGACGAGCAATGCGGCGAACAGCACGAGCCACAGCACACCCGCGCGATGCGACACGTGCAGCGGCAGCGGATCGTGCGCGCCGCGCTCGGGCTGCGGCAACAGTACCAAGCCGGCCGCGCCGGCCGCGACGATCACGGCCACCTGCAGCCATGCGGCCGGCACGAGCAGCGCGAGGCAGGCCGCGACCGCCATCAGCGTGGCGCGGCGCGCATCCGGGCACAGCGTGCGCGCCATGCCCCACACCGCCTGCGCGATCACCGCGACCGACACGATCCGCAACCCGTGCAGCGCGCCGGCCGCGACCGGCATGCCCGCTGCGTGCATGCCGAGTGCGAACAGCATCATCAGCAGCGCCGACGGCAGCGTGAAGCCGAGCCATGCGGCGAACATTCCCGCATAACCCGCGCGCGACAGGCCGATCGCCATCCCGACCTGGCTGCTCGCCGGCCCCGGCAGGAACTGGCACAGGCCGACGAGATCGGCATACGCGCGTTCGGTCAGCCAGCCGCGCCGCGTGACGAACGCGTCGCGGAAGTAGCCGAGATGCGCGACGGGCCCGCCGAACGACGTGAGGCCGAGCCGCAGGAACGCGACGAAGACAGGCCACGCGTGGCGGGAAGGGGCGGTAAGGGTGGACGTGTTCAAGCGCGTATGCGGGGAGAAGGACGAACGAGCCGCCACGATAGCGCGAAGCGATGACGGCGGGAATGCGGCGTTGCGGCGATCGCTCGATGGCGTCACGACGGGCGCGTCAGGACGGAGGCGGCGCGTCGTCAGTGCGTGCCGTCAGTGAGTGCCGTCAGGCAGCCCGCTCGCCCGGCGCAGCGCATCGACGTCGACGAGTTCGATCTCGCCGACATGCAGCCGCACGACGCCGTCGGCCTGCAGCGCCTTCAGCAGCTGGTTGGTGGTCTGCCGTGTGAGCGACAGCATCGCCGCGAGCTTTTCCTGCGACAGCCGGATGCGCGTGCGGCCGGCGCTGATCCCGCCGTAGCCGTCGGCGATCATCAGCAGCCGTGCGGCAAGCCGCTGCGCGGCCGGCATCACGCTCATCGATTCGACGGTCAGGAAGCTCAGCCGGAGCTTTTGCGCCATCAGCAGCGCGAACTGCCGCCAGTATTGCGGCGTCGTGTCGAGAATCGCGAGCAGCGCGCGCTGCGGGACGTGCAGCAGCAGCGTGTCGTCGAGTGCGATCGCGTCGTGCGTGCGCGGCTGGCCGTCGAACAGCGCGATCTCGCCGAACCACGTGACGGGTTCGGCGACCGTCAGCAGCGCTTCCTTGCCCTGCGGATCGACCGCGCCTATGGTGAGGGCGCCGGCCAGCACCGCATACAGCCCGCATGGCGGGTCGCCGCGGCGGAACAGCGCGTGGCCGGCCGGCAGGTGCCGCAACGCGGCGCGGGCGAGCAGGTCGTCGCGCAACGCCGGCGGCAGCGCGGCGAACCACGGGTGCGCTTCGATCTGCGGCAGGTACGGGGCGAGCGGCGAGGGCATGGGCACGCGATGTCGGGTAGCTGACAGAGGTTCCTGGGCGTGACGCGCATCATAGCGCCCAATGATCGTTCAGGAGACACCATGAAGACGCTCGAAGACCACCTTTCCCAGTATGCGGCCTACCATCGCGACGCGCGCAACATCGCGACGCATCTGGTCGGCATTCCGATGATCGTGTTCGCGGTCGAGGTGCTGCTGTCGCGGCCGGCGCTCGGCGCGCTGGCCGGTGTCGCGCTGTCGCCGGCGCTGCTGCTCGCGGTGGCGTTCGCGGTGTTCTACCTGCGCCTCGACCTGCGCTTCGGGGCGGTCATGACCGCGCTGTTCGCCCTCGGCCTGTGGGCCGCGCAGACGCTCGCGCGGCTGCCGACCGCGCAATGGCTCGGGATCGGCACCGGCGCGTTCGTGGTCGGCTGGATCGTGCAGTTCGTCGGGCACTGGTTCGAGGGGCGCAAGCCCGCGTTCGTCGACGACCTGGTCGGGCTGATGGTCGGGCCGCTGTTCGTCGTCGCCGAAGTCGCGTTTTTCGCGGGCCTGCGCGGCGACGTGCGCCGCGAGGTCGAGCGGCGCGCGGGGCCCGTGCACGGCGGCGCGCATTCGCATGTCTGACGCGTCGGCCGCGCCGGCCTGCGGGTTCGGCGCGGACGCGGTCGGCTGCGCCCTCGGCGGCCGGTTCGCGGCGGCATCGCGGCCGGCCCTGGCGCGGCGATGCGCCGTGGGCCGAACTGACCGCGCCGGCGACCTGCGAGCGGCGCGGGGCCGCGCGTCGCCCGCCATCCCACGCGCGACGCGCAACGGCTAAGATGCGGGGTGCGTCGCACGACAGGACGCGTACGCGGAGCAATCGCCATGGTGGATCGCCCGACTCTCGATGCCTACGAAGCCCATGCCGCGCAATACGCGCAGGACTGGCTCGACCAGGCCGCCCCCGACGACATGTATGCGCTGCTCGAGCAATATTTCTCGCCCGGGCCGACGGCCGACGTCGGCTGCGGTGCGGGACGCGACACCGCGTGGCTCGCTTCGCGCGGATTCGACGTGCGCGGCTACGACGCGAGCGCCGCGCTGCTCGCCGAGGCGCGCTTGCGCCATCCGTCGCTGAGCTTCGAGCTGGCTGCGCTGCCGGCGCTCGCCGGCGTGCCGGCCGGCGCGTTTCGGAACGTGTTGTGCGAGACGGTCGTCATGCACCTCGAACAGGCGGATGCTGCAGCGGCGGCGGCGCGGCTGGCCGCGCTGCTGATGCCAGGCGGCACGCTGTACCTGAGCTGGCGGGTGGCCGGCAACGGCGCGCTGCGCGACGAGCGCGGCCGCTTGTATACGCCGCTCGATTCGGCGCGCATGCATGCGGCGCTCGGCGCCGGCATGCACGTGATCGACGAGCACGAGGTGGTCAGCGCGTCGTCCGGCAAGCGCGTGCACCGGCTGATCGCGCGCCGCGCCAACGCCCTCGACGGCGCCGCGTGAGCGCGGCCGCGCGAACTCATTCGCGGCTGAGTGCGGCTTCCCAGTTGATGTCGACGCACAGCACCTGCATGCCGGTCGCGGCCGGCGCGGCGATCGATGCGGTCACGCACAGGTGCGCTTCGTTGATCGACAGGTACGGCGGCGTCAGATGCACGCGGCCGGGCGCGCGCATCGCGTGGATGAAGTAGGGGCGGCGCTCCCAGCTCGCGCCTTCCGAATGCAGCAGCGGCCGGAAGCGCTTCGCCCGCTGCGAGACGCTGCCGCGCGCGAGCACGTTGTCGCCGATCTGGCGGCCCGATGCATCGAGCAGGAAGCAGCGCGCGGTTTCCGGCAACCCGAGCACGGCGCCGGCCGCGTCGATCAGCGATTCGCCCGCGACGAGCTTCCGGCTCGCTTCCTCCAGCGCGGCGACATACGGCGCGAGGCGTTCGGCCTGCGTGCGCTCGCGTTGCGCGACGCGCAGCCGCAACGCGGCCGACAGCGTATCCATGCACCCTGCGGCGGCCTGCGGTTGCACGGGGTCGACGCTCGGCCCCGCGAAGTACTGTCCCTGCACGAAATCGACGTCGCATTCGAGCGCGATCATCGCGTCGCGCTCGGTCGAGAGCCCGCCCATCAGCACGAGCTGGCCGGATTCGTGCAGCAGCGACACGAGCCCGGGCAGTACGCGCTCGAGATGCGAGTGTTCGCTCGCCTGCGCGAGGATCCCGCGGTCGAGCGTGACGATGTCGGGGTGCAGGTGCCACACGCGGTCGATGTTCGAATGTTTCGCGCCGAAGCCGCCGAGCGCGATCAGGAAGCCGGCCTTGCGCAGCCCGTCGACGATCGCCGCATAGCGCGGCGTCTCGCCGCCCGCCTGCTCGGGCACCTCGAGCACCACGCGATGCGGCGGCAGGCCGAGCGCCTTCAGGTTCGCGAGCAGCGCGTCGCCGTAGACGGTGTCCATCAGCGCCGCCGGGTGCAGGCTCAGGAAGAGCCATTCGTCGTGACTGTCGAACGCGTGGAAGTTGCCGAGATGCAGCGATTCGGCGAGCCGGCCGAGCTCGAGCAGGTCGCCGCGCCGCGCCGCCTGCGTGAACACCTCGTGCGACGCGACCTGGCGGCTGTCCTCGTCGTGCGCGCGCAGCGACGCGTGATAGCCGATCGCGCGGCGGTGCGACACCGAGAAAACGGGCTGGAACACGCTGAACACGGTGTATGCGCCGTACAGCACGGTGCGCCGCTTCCCGTCGTCGCCGGCGACGGGGCGGGGCGGCTGGAAGCCGGGTGGATCGATGTCGATCATGCTCATGATGTCGGCCGAAGGAAGACTGCCAGTTTACCTACAGAATAGGCGAGCAAGAAGCATGCACGGCATCGTGCCCCGTGCGGCGGGACGTCGCGGCCGGCAGGGCGCGCGCGGTGCAGCCGTGCTGCACCGACATGGTGCGCGGCGCGCCGCCGTGGCGATTGCGGCGGCGCGCGCCGTGCGTCACGCGCGTTCGGACGGATCGGTCTTGTGCTGCGTGCCGCCGCGGATGTCGGGCGCGAGTTGCGCGAAGATCCACGCGGACGCGGCCGTGATGATCCCGACACAGATGAAGGTCGCATGGAACGCGGGCAGCGTGTTGCTCGGCGTCACCGTGCGCAGCATCCCGGTGAAGGTGGCCAGCAGCGCGCCCGCGACCGTGACGCCGAGGCTCATCGACAGCATCTGCACGAGCGAGAACAGGCTGTTGCCGCTGCTCGCGCCGCCGGTGCCGAGATCCTTCAGCGTCAGCGTGTTCATCGCGGTGAACTGCATCGAGTTGAAGCCGCCGAACAGCGCGAGATGGACGACCTTCACCCACACCGGCACCGTGTCGCGCATCAGCGCGAAGCTCGCCATCATCACCCCGACCATGATCGTGTTCGCGAGCAGCACCTTGCGGTAGCCGTGCTGCGTGATCAGGCGCGTGATGATCCGTTTCGAGAACATCCCGGCCGCCGCGACCGGCAGCATCATCAGCCCGGCCTCGAATGCCGAATAGCCCAGGCTCACCTGCAGCAGCAGCGGGATCAGGTACGGCATCGCGCCGCTGCCGATCCGCGCGAACAGGTTGCCGAGCAGGCCGACGCTGAACGTATGGATCTTGAACAGCTCGAGCGAGAAGATCGGCTGCGGCGCGCGCACCGCGTACAGCCCGTACGCGACGAAGCACGCGAGGCTCAGGATCAGCAGCACGAGCACGGCCGCGTGCTGCATCCCGAGATCGGCGAGCCCGTCGAGCGACAGCGAGATCGCGACCATCCCGATCGTCAGCAGCAGATAGCCCTTCAGGTCGAAGCGGCCGACGGCCGGGTTGCGCGCGTCGGGCATCGAGTAGAAGGTCGCGACGCAGCCGGCGACGCCCACCGGCACGTTGATCAGGAAGATCCAGTGCCACGACGCGATCTTCACGAGCCAGCCGCCGAGCGTCGGCCCGATCAGCGGCCCGATCAGCCCGGGAACCGCGACGAACGACAGTGCTGGCAGGTAGCGTTCGGCCGGGAAGGTGCGCAGCACGGCCAGCCGACCGACCGGCAGCAGCATCGCGCCGCCCACCCCCTGCACGACGCGGAACACGACGAGCTGCGACAGCGTATGCGCGTTCGCGCACAGCAGCGAACCGAGCGAGAACACCAGGATCGCGCTGAAGAACACGCGCCGCGTGCCGAACGTGTCCGCGAGCCAGCCCGAGACGGGAATCATCACCGCCATCGTCAGCGAGTAGGCGATCACGACCGACTGCATCCGCAGCGGCGATTCGCCGAGACTCACTGCCATCGACGGCAGCGCCGTGTTGACGATCGTCGCATCGAGCGTCTGCATGAAGAAGCCCGTCGCAACGAGCCAGAGCATTATGGTGAGGTTCTTTTCGCCGGGAGCGGCGGCGGGCGGGCGTTGGAACATGGGGACGGACCGGTGGCGCGGGACAGCCGCCATTGTAGGCAAAGCCGCCGTGCCACGCAGGATCGGTCCGGACGCCTGTCCGGCGGCGGACCGGTACAGTTCAGTCGAAAGTGTCTGCAGGCGTATCTGTCCGTGTTTCGCCACTGTCCGAAATACTGGCGTCATCGAACCCACACGACCCGGAGGCGGCCATGCGCGAACTGCGACTCTACGAGATGGACGGCAACGAACCGGCCGGGCGGTGGCGGATCGTCGATCGCACCGCGTTGCAGGTCGCGGACGGCGGTCTGTGGCTGACGATCGAGGGCCGGCCCGACGATCACTGGTTGCATGCCGGTGAGACGCTCGCGCTGCTGCCCGGCATGCGCGTTTGGATCAGCGCGGCGGCGGGCGGCGCGGTGTTCGCGTTCGGCCCGCAGGCGGCGCCGGCCGTGCAGGCTGCGCCGAGCGCATGGCGGCGGTTCGCCGCATGGCGCGGCGGCCGCGCTCAGGCCGCCGCGTCGCTGCCGACGTAGCGCGCGCGGGGCCGGATGAGCTTGCCGCTAGCGTACTGTTCGAGCGCGTGCGCGATCCAGCCGGCGGTGCGGCCGGCCGCGAACAGCGTGAACGCGGCGCCGTCGGGCAGCGCAAGCGTGCGCTCCAGCACCGCGAGCGCGAAATCGATCGACGGCCGCAGGCCGGTCGCCGCCTCGACGCGCGCGGCGAGCGCGCGGGCCATGCGCAGCGGTGCCCGGGCGGGCAGCGTCGCGTGCAGTGCGTCGAGCAACGCGCGTGCGCGCGGATCGCCGTCGGGATAGAGCGGATGCGCGAAACCGGACAGCGCCGTGCGTGCGCCGTCCGCGCGTTCGTCGTGTGCGACGCGCAGCGCGAGGTAGCGGTCGAGGTCGGCGGCCCGCGCGGCTTCGTCGAGCAGGGCGCCCGCGCGGAACGTCTCGCCGCCGTGGCGCGGGCCCGACAGCGCCGCGAGCCCCCCCGCGATCGCACCGAACAGGTGGGTGCCGGTCGACGCGATGCAGCGCACCGCAAAGGTCGACGGGTTCAGTTCGTGATCGGCGCACAGCACGAGTGCGCGGCGCAGCAGGTCGGCTTCGTCGCGCCGCCGGATCCGCCACGCGGCGGCGAGCTGTCGATGCACGGGCGCGTCGCGCGGCGCGATGCCGGCGAGCGCGGCCGTCGTCACGCGCAGCAGCAGCGTGGCCGCGTCGAACTGCGCGTCGCGCCCCTGCGCCCACAGGCGCGGCAGCGAGGCGGCCGCTGCGGGGAGCAGCACCAGCGTGCGCTCGAGCGGCGCGAGATGGGCCCAGCGGCGGGCCCAGTCTTCCCACTGCGCGGTGTCGAAACCGGTCGACGCAAGCGTTGCCGCAGCGAGCCGCGCGGGCGGACAATCCCACAGGCGGGCCGCCGTTTCCTCGAGCGTCGCGTCGTTCGCGAGCGCGATCGCATCGGCGCCGCGATAGTGCAGGCGCCCGTCGGCGATCTGCGTGATCCGCGATTCGAGCACGGGCACGCCCCAGTCGAGCGAGCGTTCGGCGACGCCGCCCGCGCGTTTTGCATCGGCGCGGCGGCGCGCGAGCAGGCGCACCTCGTCCGCGTCGTAGCGGCGGCGCTTGCTCGCGCCGTCGGGCAGCGAGCGCAGCAGGCCGCGGCTCACATACGCGTACAGGGTGCTCACGCTGACACCGAGGATGCCGGCGGCTTCCGGCGCGCTGAGGGACGTCATGCCGATCGCTCCTGTCGGGGCGCATGAAGCGCGGCCCGGCTACAACTATTCGTTATGCATTGATTCGCGCAATCAAGATTGATCGCGCCTGTCGCGAATTCTAGACTCGAATGCATCTCCTCCACGGCGCGCTTCCACCATGACCCCCGAACTCGCATTGACCCACTTGTGGCAACTGGCGCACGGCGAACCGCGCGCACTGGCCCGCGCGGCCGTGGCGGGGCAGGACCCGACGCTGCCGTCGTCGTTCCACGTCGGCACGCTCGCCGCGGCGACGATCGCGGCAGCCGGGCTCGCGGCGGCCGAATGCCACCGGCTGCGCACGGGCGTCGCGCAGCGCGTCGACGTGTCGATGCGCGACGCGCTCGTCGCGTTTCGCAGCGAACGCTACCTGCGCGTGGACGACGGCCTGCCGCCCGAGCCGCGCCATCCGGTGACGGGCTTCTACGAAACGCGCGACGGGCGCTGGATCCAGCTGCATGCGAACTTTCCGCATCACCTGCACGGGATTCTCGACGTGCTCGGCAGCGGCCCGCAGCGCGATGACGTGGCCGCGGCGATCCGCACGTGGGACGGCGCGGCACTCGATACCGCGCTCGCCGAGGCCGGCCTGTGCGCGGCATTGATCAGAACTCCTGACGAATGGGCGGCGCACGACCAGGCACGGGCACTCGCGTCGCTGCCGCTGTTCGAGATCGAGCGGATCGGTGACGCGCCCGTCGAGGCGATCGGCCGCGGCGCGCCCGACCATCCGCTCGCGGGCGTGCGCGTGCTCGATCTCACGCGCATCATCGCGGGGCCGGTCGCGGGCCGCACGCTGGCATCGCACGGGGCACAGACGCTGCTCGTCAACGGCCCGCACCTGCCGAACATCGCGTCGCTCGTGATCGACAACGGGCGCGGCAAGCGCTCGACGTGGATCGACCTGCGCGAGGCGGGCGGTGTCGCCGCGTTGCGCGCGCTCGCACGCGACGCCGACGTATTCCTGCAGGCCTATCGCCCCGGCGCGCTCGCGGCGCGCGGGTTTTCGCCGCAGGCGCTGGCGGAGCTGCGGCCCGGCATCGTCTGCGTGTCGGTGTCCGCATACGGGCACGCAGGGCCGTGGTCGATGCGGCGTGGCTTCGACAGTCTCGTGCAGTCGGCGAGCGGTATCGCGTGGCACGAGCAGCACGCCGCGCAAGCGGACGGCCCGCGCCATCTGCCATGCCAGGCGCTCGATCATGCGACGGGTTATCTCGCGGCGTTCGGCGCGATGATCGCGCTCGCGCGCCGTGCGACGGAAGGGGGGAGCTGGCACGTGCGGCTCTCGCTCGCGCAGACGGGGCGCTGGCTGCAATCGTTCGGCACGGTGCCGGACGGCCTGCGGGCGCCGGATTTCACGTTCGACGACGTGCGCGACCGGATCGACCGGAGCGCGTCGCCGTTCGGCACGATCGATGCCGTGCGTCCGGCCGAACGCCTGTCTGCGACACCGCCGCGCTTCACGCGGCCGCCCGTGCCGCTCGGCACGGACGGAGCATGCTGGCTGTGAGCGCCGGCGGCGCCGTACGCCGTGAGTATTGCCGGCGTTACTTGCGCAGTTCGACGACGAAGTCGTAGTAGTCGTTGCGGCAGTAGGTATCGGTGAGTTCGATCGCGCGCTGGTCGGCCGTATAACCGATCCGCGTGATCAGCAGCAGCGCGTCGTGCGGCGCGATGCCCATCTGTTGCGCGATCTCGTCGGTCGCGTTGACCGCGCGGAAATGCTGCAGTGCGCGCACGATCGGCGTGCCGCGCGCTTCGAGATAGCTGTACAGCGAACCGCCGATCGCCTGCGGATCGGGAATCAGCGTGGCGGGGAACGTCGAATTCTCGACGGCCATCACGATGCCGTCGGCGAGGCGCAGGCGTTTCAGCCGTGTAACGGAGGCGGCCGGCGACAGGCCGAGCTGGATCACTTCGTCGCGATTCGCGGGCTGGATTTCGCGCTCGAGCCATTGCGAACTCGGCTTGAAGCCGCGGCGCTCGAGCATCTCGCTGAAGCTCGACAGCCGCGACAGCGGATCCTCGTAGCGCGGCCGGATGAAGTTGCCGGCGCCTTGCGTGCGGCGGATCAGGCCCTGCTCGACGAGCAGCGCGATCGCCTTGCGCGCGGTAATGCGCGACACGCCGAGCGCTTCGGACAGCACGCGTTCGGACGGCAGCGCCTCGCCGGCCGCCCAGCGATTGTCGTGGATCGCGTCGCCGAGCTTGCGGGCGAGCTGCAGGTAGAGCGGCGTGTCGTTGTCGGGGTCGGGGCGCAGGTCCTGCCAGCGGTCGTCCGTGGGTGCCTTCATGGAATGGGTATCGATCAGGGTGCCGGCCATTCTAAGTCATCATGCGGCGCCGTTATAGCCGGTTTTTGCCGTGTAACAGGTGGACGCCGCACCGATTGACTACACTGATGCGTCGTATTTGATGCTTCGGCCGCGGGTGCGCGGCCACGAATCCGCAGCGAGGAGCGCATGACAGACACGATCGCCACGGTCGTCCTGCCGGACGGCGAGACGATTCCGAAACTCGGCCTGGGCACCTGGGAAATGGGCGAGCGGCCCGCGCGCCGGGCGGACGAGATCGCCGCATTGCGCGACGGGATCGATCTCGGGATGACGCTGGTCGATACCGCCGAGATGTACGGCGACGGTGCGACCGAGGCACTCGTCGGCGAGGCGCTCGCCGGCCTGCGCGACGACGTGTTCCTGGTCAGCAAGGTGTATCCGCATCATGCGAGCCGGCGCGGCGTCGTCGCCGCGTGCGACGCGAGCCTCAAGCGTCTGCGTACCGATCGTCTCGACTTGTACCTGCTGCACTGGCGTGGTTCGGTGCCGCTCGAGGAGACGGTCGAGGGGTTCGAGGCGCTGCGACGCGCGGGCAAGATCCGCCACTGGGGCGTCAGCAACTTCGATACGGCCGACATGGCCGAGCTCGTCGACGAGGCGGGCGGGGGCGCGTGCGCGACCAACCAGATTCTCTACAACATCGCGCGGCGCGGCCCGGAATTCGACCTGCTGCCGTGGCTCGCCGATCACCGGATGCCGGCGATGGCCTACAGCCCGGTCGATCACGGACGGCTGCCGAAGCGTTCTCCGCTCGATGAAATCGCGCGGCAGCGCGGTGTGTCGGTCACGCGCGTCGCACTCGCCTGGGTGCTTGCGCAGCCGGGTGTGTTCGCAATTCCGAAGACGTCGCGGATCGAGCACGTGCGCGACAATCGCGCCGCGCTCGATCTCGTGTTGAGCGATGACGAGCGCGCGCAACTCGACGGGTACTTCCGTCCGCCGCGCAGCAAGCGCGCGCTCGAAATGCTCTGACCGCGTCGGGGGCAGGCGACGCGTCGGTCAGTGGCCATGGCCACTGGACGATCCGCCGTTGCCGCCGTTGCCGCCGGCACTGCCGCTTCCATTGCCATTGCCGACGCCATTGGCGCCACCGTTGCCAGCGCCGCCGCTACCGTTGCCATTACCGTTGCCACCGCCGTTGCCGTGACCGCCGGTGCCATGGCCGCCGCCGCCGGAACCACCGCCGGAACCACCGCCGGAACCACCGCCGGAACCACCGCCGGAACCACCGCCGGAACCACCGCCGGAACCACCGCCGGAACCACCGCCGGAACCACCGCCGGAACCACCGCCGGAACCGCCGCCGGAACCGCCGCCGGAACCACCGCCGGAACCACCGCCACCGTGGCCTCCGCCACCGCCGGAGCCGCCACCACCGTGACCTCCGCCACCGGAGCCTCCGCTACCGCCGGAGCCGCCGCCACCGTGACCTCCGTCGCCGTGGCCTCCGCCACCGCCGGAGCCGCCACCGCCGTGACCTCCGTCGCCGTGGCCTCCGCCACCGCCGGAGCCGCCACCGCCGTGACCTCCGTCGCCGTGGCCTCCATCGCCGTGACCTCCGTCACCGTGGCCTCCGTCGCCATGGCCTCCGTCACCGCCGGAGCCGCCACCGCCACCATGGCCGCCTCCGGAAGTACCGCCTCCGGAAGTACCGCCTCCGGAAGTACCGCCTCCGGAAGTACCGCCTCCGGAAGTACCGCCCCCGGAAGTACCGCCTCCGGAAGTACCGCCTCCGGAAGTACCGCCTCCGGAAGTACCGCCTCCGGAAGTACCGCCTCCGGAAGTACCGCCTCCGGAAGTACCACCGCCCGAAGTACCACCGCCTGAGCCCCCGCTGCCGGAGGCATTGCCGCCGCGGCCGGTGCCCCCGGAGCCAACCGAGCCGTTCGTTCCGCCCGTTGTCCCGCCGACGCCTGCGGGGCCGACGGCGCCATTGCCGTTGTTTCCGCCGCTACCCGTGCTGGCGCTCCCGCTTCCGGTCGTTCCGCCGCTACCGAGGCCGCCATTTCCGCCATTGCCGCCGCCGGCATACACACGCACCGCACAAGCGGCCGGGTTGGCCGCACATGACGCAGCGTTTTCGGCCAAGATCATCACGGTGTCCGCGCTGGACGTGGCGTCAGGCGCCGCGTTCTGCTCGATCTGGGCGGATGGGGTGGTGGAAGTGCCGTCACCCGGCAGCACGGTCACAGGAACGACGGTTGTCGTGTCCTGCGCGACGGCATACGAGCAGCAGCACGCAATCGCGGCTGCGGCCAGCAGGGTCATGCGATAGCACCGTCCCGTCGTGCGGGACATTTGTTTCGTTCTGCTCATCATTGGCCTCCCGATGCGCGCGATGCCTCGACACGCGCGTTCATCAACGTGTGGAGCAGGGGACCAGCAACGATGCAGTGTCGTTTCGGCGGCCGACGTGTGTCCGGCCGGCGCCAGAGGCCAGCCGCGAGCACGAGTCGGCACGCGGGCCCGCCGTGCGAATCCCTAACTGCGAGATTCGTGCCACCGGCCGGCTATGCCCGCGGCGCAAGGCGCGCACGCAGTGCGCGACAGCGTGCGATACGTCGTCGTGAGCTTTTTGTTTCCGAACTGAAACGTCTGACTACGTCTGGCGCGCCGTCGTGTCGGCAGCGCGCGGCCAGCGATGGCAGAGGATCGACGCGATCCAGGCGACGAGAAAGAGTGCGACGATGCCGTAACCGATCGCGCCGAAGCGTTCCCCGAGTGCATCGAGCGCATCGCGTACGGGGCCCGTCAACGACAGCTTGTCGGCGAGCAGGCCGGCGGCCTCGATCCCGCCGATGGCCAGCGCGACGGCCGCCGACAGCAGCGTGATGCTCGCGTTGTAGAGCAGCTTGCGCCGCGGGTCGTCCATCGCCCATCCGTACGCATGAATCATCAGGACATTGTCGGTCGAGTCGATCAGCGTCATGCCGGCGGCGAACAGCGCGGGAAACAGCATGACCGTATAGAGCGGCAGCGCGTGGCTCGCCTGTGCGGCCGCGATCGCGAGCAGCGCGATTTCGGTTGCAGTATCGAAACCCAGGCCGAACAGCACCCCGGCCGGATACATGTGCCAGCTCTTCGACACGAAGCGGAACAGCGGACGCAGCAGCCGACCGACGAGGCCGGCCGGAGGATGTGCATGCGCGGCGTCGTGCGCGTGATCGGGCGCGCCGCGATAGCGCCGCCACACGTCGCGCAGGATCACCAGGTTGATGCACGCGAGCACGAGCAGGAAGGTGGCCGACACGGCCGTGCCGATCGTGCCGCCGATCTCGCGGAATGCGTCGAAGCGGTCGCGCAGCGCGAACGCGCTCAGCGCGATGCCGAGCGTCGCGGCGATCACGATCGTCGAGTGGCCGAGCGAGAAGAACAGGCCGACCGTCACCGGACGCCGGCCGTCCTGCATCAGCTTGCGCGTCGCGACGTCGATCGCGGCGATGTGATCGGCGTCGACCGCATGACGCAGGCCGAGCCCGTACGCGATCGCCGCGGTGCCGAGCAGCAGCGGATGGTCGCGCAGCACCGCGAGTGCCCACAGCCAGACGGCGACGTTCGCGGCGATCAGGCCGGCATACAGCATCAGCAGGCGGCGCAGGGCAGGGGGGCGTGGCATCGGCAGGGTTCCGTCGGACGAATCGCGATGCATTGTGGCATGCGAAAAAAATGCCTGGCGTGCCGATCAAAAACGTCGCCGGCCGGTCGCATCGCTGCGTTCGACGGACGAAAAAAAGCCCGTCCGGAACCGGACGGGCTCGTACTTGCCGCGCACCAGTGCGCAGGCGCGCCGTGCTTACTTCACTTTCGCGTTGATCACGGCTTCCGACACGTTCGCCGGCGTTTCCGCGTAGTGCTTGAACTCCATCGTGTACGTCGCACGGCCTTGCGTCGCCGAGCGCAGCGACGTCGAATAGCCGAACATTTCCGCGAGCGGCACCTCGGCGCGCACCAGCTTGCCGCCGCCGCCCGCGATGTCTTCCATCCCCTGCACGATGCCGCGCCGGCTCGACAGGTCGCCCATCACGTTGCCCATGAAGTCCTCGGGCGTCTCGACCTCGACGGCCATCATCGGCTCGAGCAGCACCGGCTTGGCCTTGCGCATCGCTTCCTTGAACGCCATCGAGCCGGCCATCCGGAACGCGTTTTCGTTCGAGTCGACGTCGTGGTACGAGCCGAACGTCAGGTGCACCTTCACGTCGACCACCGGGTAGCCCGCGAGCACGCCGCTCTTCAGCGTCTCGGTGATGCCCTTGTCGACGGCCGGGATGAATTCGCGCGGAATCACGCCACCCTTGATCTCGTCGAGGAACTCGTAGCCCTTGCCGGGGTTCGGCTCCAGCGTGATCACCGCGTGCCCGTATTGGCCGCGCCCGCCCGACTGCTTGACGAACTTGCCCTCGACATCGGATGCCGTCGTGCGCACCGTTTCGCGATACGCGACCTGCGGCTTGCCGACCGTCGCCTCGACGCCGAACTCGCGCTTCATCCGGTCGACCAGGATTTCGAGGTGCAGCTCGCCCATCCCCGAAATGATCGTCTGGCCGGATTCCTCGTCGGTCTGCACGCGGAACGACGGATCTTCCTGCGCGAGACGGTTCAGCGCGAGGCCCATCTTCTCCTGGTCGGCCTTCGTCTTCGGCTCGACGGCCTGCGAGATCACCGGCTCCGGGAATTCCATCTTCTCGAGGATGATCGGCTTGGCCGGATCGCACAGCGTGTCGCCCGTCGTCGCTTCCTTCAGGCCCACTGCCGCCGCGATGTCGCCCGCGCGCACTTCCTTGATTTCCTTGCGCTCGTTCGCGTGCATCTGCAGGATCCGGCCGAGCCGCTCCTTCTTGTCCTTCGTCGCGTTCAGCACCGTGTCGCCCGATTCGACGACGCCCGAATACACGCGGAAGAAGATCAGCTGGCCGACGAACGGATCGGTCATGATCTTGAACGCGAGCGACGAGAACGGCTCGTCGTCGCTCGGGTGACGTTCGGCCGGCTTCTCCGGATCGTGGAAGTCGTGACCGAGGATGGCCGGCACGTCGACCGGCGACGGCAGGTAGTCGATCACCGCGTCGAGCATCGCCTGCACGCCCTTGTTCTTGAACGCGCTGCCGCACAGCATCGGCACGATCTCGTTGGCGATCGTGCGCTGGCGCAGCGCGGCCTTGATCTCGTCCTCGGTCAGCGATTCATGGTCGTGCAGGTACTTCTCGAGCAGTTCCTCGCTGGCTTCCGCGGCGGCCTCGACCATCTTCTCGCGCCATTCGTGCGCGAGCTCGACGAGATTCGCGGGGATGTCTTCGTACGTGAACTTCACGCCCTGGCTTTCGTCGTCCCAGACGATCGCCTTCATCTTCACGAGATCGACGACGCCCTGGAAATGATCTTCCGCGCCGATCGGAATCTGGATCGGCACGGCGACGCCCTTCAGGCGCTCGCCGATCTGGCGCTGCACGCGGAAGAAGTCCGCGCCGATGCGGTCCATCTTGTTGACGAACGCGATGCGCGGCACCTTGTACTTGTTCGCCTGGCGCCATACGGTTTCGGACTGCGGCTGCACGCCGCCGACCGAGTCGTAGACCATGCACGCGCCGTCGAGCACGCGCATCGAGCGCTCGACCTCGATCGTGAAGTCGACGTGCCCGGGCGTGTCGATGATGTTGATCCGGTGTTCGGGGTAGTTGCCGGCCATGCCTTTCCAGAAGGCCGTGGTCGCAGCCGACGTGATCGTGATGCCGCGTTCCTGCTCCTGCTCCATCCAGTCCATCGTGGCCGCGCCGTCGTGCACTTCACCGATCTTGTGGCTCACGCCGGTGTAAAACAGGATGCGCTCGGTCGTCGTGGTCTTGCCGGCATCGATGTGAGCGCTGATCCCGATATTGCGATAGCGCTCGATGGGGGTTTTGCGGGGCACGTGAACCTCCTGGTGGTTCGGATCGTAAGCGGGACGGCGGCGCCGGCCCGGGCTGAAACAAGCGAGATTTAAAGCATAGCGCTTGTCCGTGGCTTTTGCAGATGCGGGCAGGGTGCGCCGTATCAAGGCGGCCGTGGCCGCCGGCCGGTGAAAAAAAAGCCGGCGCCCAACAAGCAGGGCGGCCGGCTGCGGTCGATGCGCGGCGGTGCCGCGGCGATGGCGATTACTGGGCCTTGGGCAGCCCGTCGAGCTTCATGCCCGGCTTGATGCCTTTCGCCGCGAACCAGCCCTTGCTCATTTCGAGCGCATAGACACCGTTGTTGCGCGGGCAGTGGTTGTCGGTCGTCTCGGCCTTCATCTCGTCGATGTCGGTGATCGTGCCGTCCGCGCGGACGAACGCGATCGACAGCGGGATCAGCGTGTTCTTCATCCAGAAGCAGTGCACGGCGTTCTCGTTGAACACGAACAGCATGCCTTCGTTCGGCGCGAGCTGCGACCGGTACATCAGCCCCTGTTCGCGATCGGCGTCGTTCGCGGCGACGGCCGCGTCGATCACGTACATGCCGGCGCGCAGCTTCACGCGCGGGAACTCGCCCGGCTGCTTGGCGCCGGGCGGCATCTGGGCGTGGGCGGTCTGCATGCCGAGTGCGAGGACGGCGAGCGCGGCGGGAAACACGGCGGCGCGCGCAAGGCGGCCGAGCGACGGGCGCAGGGAGAATCGCACAGCAGGGCTCCTATCGGGAAAACGAGACCCGCATGGTACGCGAAGCGCGCCGGCGGGCACAAAAAAGAAAAAGGCAGATCGCCTCGCGGTGATCTGCCTTTCAACGCCGTAAGAACGGCAAGACTGCGTGTTCTTGACTGCGTTATTACAACCAGCTTGCTTAGTTCGAAGCAGCTGCCGGTGCTTCGGCTTCGCTAGCTGCCTTCTTAGCTGCGTGGTGCTTCTTCTTTGCGTGGTGCTTCTTGGCAGCGTGCTTTGCCGGTGCCGAAGCAGCTGCCGGAGCAGCAGCCGAAGCAGCTTCCGGAGCCGAAGCTTGTGCGAATGCTGCCGTTGCGAAGAGGCCAGCGACCAGAGCGGCGATCAGTTTGTTCATGTTGTGTTCCTCAGCTTTAGTTAATTAACCAAATGACCCGGCAATAGGAGTCATGTCGTCTAACGGTGCCATCCACCTTTCGGTTGACAGACGCTTCGAGAAATTTCTCTTTGCGCTGCGGGCGCCGAATCGTATTCGAAGAAAACGTCGCTTTCGTGACGCAAACACGGAAATACCGGTTCGGCTGCCAATGCCGGATAGCTAAGGTTGGCATCTGCGTGGTTTAACGCACGATCTTCGCCGGCGGTTGACGAAAAAGACGACGAAAAATTCGCCCGTCGCGAATTGGTCATTCGGCGCGCGCGAAACCGTCCCACGGGGCGCGCGGCGGCAGTGCGATTGTTTCGCCCGGTGCAATGCCGAGCGCGAATATGTCGAGCGCACCGATGCCGACACGCACGAGACGCAAGGTCGGGAAGCCGATCGCGGCCGTCATCCGGCGCACCTGCCGGTTCTTGCCTTCGGTGATCGCGAGTTCGATCCACGTGGTCGGGATCGCGGCGCGATAGCGGATCGGCGGGTTGCGCGGCCACAGCGCCTCGGGCGGTTCGATGAATTCGGCGCGGCACGGGCGCGTCACGTAGTCGCCGAGATCGACGCCGCGCGCGAGTGCCTTCAGGTCGGCCGGCCCCGGCGCGCCGTCGACCTGCGCCCAGTAGCGCTTGACGAGCTTGTGGCGCGGCTCGGCGATGCGCGCCTGCAGCGCGCCGTCGTCGGTGAGCAGCAGCAGGCCCTCGCTGTCCGCGTCGAGCCGGCCGGCCGGGTAGACGCCGGGCGTGGTTACCCAGTCGCCGAGCGACGGCCGCGTCTCGTGCGCGGAAAACTGGCAAATCGTGCCGAACGGCTTGTTGAGGGCGATCAGGGTCATGGCGGGTGCCCGCCCGGCGTGCCGCGGGGCGGCGGGACGGGCGGTCTATGGCAAATGGCGGAATCTTAATGCATAATACGGAACGGCAAGTCCTCTGTCTTATATAAGACATAAGGGAAGACTTGATACGCAGCGTCGCGCTTCGTGCCGCCGGCCCCGGTTGGGGCGCTAGAATAGCGGCTCGCTGTTGCCGTCACGAAGGTGGCAAGGCCACCTCGCCGCGCGCGCAGTTTCGACCAGCATCACCTGCTCAGCCACGTCACTGGAGTCGATCATGCCGTATCAGCACATCAAGGTTCCGGAGGGCGGTGACAAGATCACCGTCAACAAGGACTTCTCGCTCAACGTTTCCGATCAGCCGATCATTCCCTACATCGAAGGCGACGGTACGGGCTTCGATATCACGCCGGTCATGATCAAGGTCGTCGACGCGGCGGTCGCGCATGCCTACAAGGGCAAGCGCAAGATTCACTGGATGGAGATCTTCGCGGGCGAGAAGGCGACCAAGGTGTACGGTCCGGACGTGTGGCTGCCGGACGAGACGCTGCAGGTGCTGAAGGAATACGTGGTGTCGATCAAGGGGCCGCTCACGACCCCGGTCGGCGGCGGCATCCGTTCGCTGAACGTCGCGCTGCGCCAGGAACTCGACCTCTATGTCTGCCTGCGCCCGGTCCAGTATTTCAAGGGTGTGCCGTCGCCGGTGCGCGAGCCGCAAAAGATCGACATGGTGATCTTCCGCGAGAACTCGGAAGACATCTACGCGGGCATCGAATGGGCCGCGGGCTCCGAGCAGGCGAAGAAGGTCATCAAGTTCCTGCAGGAAGAGATGGGCGTGAAGAAGATCCGCTTCCCGGAAACCTCGGGGATCGGCGTCAAGCCGGTGTCGACCGAAGGCACCGAGCGTCTCGTGCGCAAGGCGATCCAGTACGCGATCGACAACGATCGCAAGTCGGTCACGCTGGTGCACAAGGGCAACATCATGAAGTTCACGGAAGGCCTGTTCCGTGACGCCGGCTATGCGCTCGCGCAGAAGGAGTTCGGCGGCGAGCTGATCGACGGCGGCCCGTGGATGCGCGTGAAGAACCCGAAGACGGGCAACGAGATCGTCATCAAGGATTCGATCGCCGACGCGTTCCTGCAGCAGATCCTGCTGCGTCCGGCCGAATACGACGTGATCGCGACGCTGAACCTGAACGGCGACTACATCTCCGACGCACTGGCCGCGCAGGTCGGCGGCATCGGGATCGCGCCGGGCGCGAACCTGTCGGATTCGGTCGCGATGTTCGAGGCGACCCACGGCACGGCGCCGAAGTACGCGGGCAAGGATTACGTGAACCCCGGTTCCGAGATCCTGTCGGCGGAAATGATGCTGCGCCACCTCGGCTGGACGGAAGCGGCCGACACGATCATCGCCGCGATGGAGAAGTCGATCCTGCAGAAGCGCGTCACGTACGACTTCGCGCGTCTGATGGAAGGCGCGACGCAGGTGTCGTGCTCCGGCTTCGGCGAAGTGCTGATCGAGAACATGTAAGTCCCTTCCGGGGCAGGCCGGCGGACCGCCGGCCGCCCCGGCGCCTACTGCCGGCGCCGGGGCGTTTCATGAACGGCAGGTTTGTTGGCAGGGCGGTCCGGCATGCGGGCCGCGGCGCCGCGATGCGGCCCGGGTGCCCTGCAAGGTAGAACATGACGGCCCTCGCAACACCACCGCCCGGCTAGCCGGCACACCCCTTTCGCGATCGACCCGGTCGCTCCCCGCCGGTTACCGCCGGCGCTCCTCAGTCCCAAATTTTCACGTAGCAACGCATCGACCATGTCCACTTCGCCCAAGATCATCTACACCCTCACCGACGAAGCGCCCGCGCTCGCGACCTATTCGCTGCTGCCGATCGTCAAGGCCTTCACGCGCTCGTCGGGCGTCGCCGTCGAAACGCGCGACATCTCGCTCGCCGGCCGCATCATCGCGGCATTCGCCGACGTCCTGCCGCCGGAGCAGAAGGGTTCCGACGATCTGGCCGAACTGGGCCAGCTCACGCTGAAGCCGGAAGCGAACATCATCAAGCTGCCGAACATCAGCGCATCGGTGCCGCAGCTCAAGGCCGCGATCGCCGAACTGCAGGCGCAGGGCTACAAGCTGCCGGCCTACCCGGAAGAGCCGTCGAGCGACGAAGAGAAGGCCGTCAAGGCCCGCTACGACAAGATCAAGGGCAGCGCGGTGAACCCGGTGCTGCGCGAAGGCAACTCCGACCGTCGCGCGCCGCTGTCGGTCAAGAACTACGCACGCAAGCACCCGCACAAGATGGGCGCATGGAAGGCCACGTCGAAGGCGCACGTCGCGCACATGACCGAAGGCGACTTCTACGGCAGCGAGAAGTCGGCGCTGATCGCCGATGCCGGCAGCGTGAAGATCGAACTCACGACGGCCGACGGCGTGAAGAAGGTGCTGAAGGAAAAGACGGCCGTGAAGGCCGGTGAAGTCATCGACGCCTCGGTGATGAGCCGCAAGGCGCTGCGCAGCTTCATCGAAGCGCAGATCGCCGACGCGAAGGCGCAGGACGTGCTGTTCTCGGTCCACCTGAAGGCGACCATGATGAAGGTCTCGGACCCGATCCTGTTCGGTCACTTCGTGTCGGTGTTCTACCGCGACGCGCTCGCGAAGCACGCGGACGTGCTGGCGCAGGCCGGCTTCAACCCGAACAACGGGATCGGCGACCTGTACGCGCGCCTGAAGGACCTGCCGGCCGACACGCGGGAAGCGATCGAAGCCGACGTCAAGGCCGAGTACGCGGTGCGTCCGCGCCTCGCGATGGTCAACTCGGACAAGGGCATCACGAACCTGCACGTGCCGAGCGACGTGATCGTCGACGCATCGATGCCGGCGATGATCCGCGAGTCGGGCTGCATGTGGGGCCCGGACGGTGAACTGTACGACGCGAAGGCCGTGATTCCGGACCGCTGCTACGCGGGCGTCTACCAGGCCGTGATCGAGGACTGCAAGCAGCACGGCGCATTCGACCCGGTCACGATGGGCAGCGTGCCGAACGTCGGCCTGATGGCGCAGGCGGCCGAGGAATACGGTTCGCACGACAAGACGTTCCTGATCCCGGCCGACGGCGTCGTGCGCGTCACCGACGAAGCCGGCAACGTGCTGCTCGAGCACGCGGTCGAGTCGGGCGACGTCTGGCGCATGTGCCAGACCAAGGACGCACCGGTGCAGGACTGGGTCAAGCTCGCGGTGAACCGCGCCCGCGCGACCGGCGCGCCGGCGGTGTTCTGGCTCGATCCGGCACGTGCGCACGACGCGCAGATCATCGCGAAGGTCGAACGCTACCTGAAGGATCACGATACGAACGGCCTCGACATCCGCATCATGACGCCGGTGGACGCGACGCGTTTCTCGCTCGAGCGCATCCGCGCGGGCAAGGACACGATCTCGGTCACGGGTAACGTGCTGCGCGACTACCTGACCGACCTGTTCCCGATCATGGAACTCGGCACCAGCGCGAAGATGCTGTCGATCGTGCCGCTGATGGCCGGCGGCGGGATGTTCGAGACGGGCGCGGGCGGCTCGGCACCGAAGCACGTGCAGCAGTTCGTCGAGGAAGGCTTCCTGCGCTGGGATTCGCTCGGCGAATTCCTCGCGCTGGCCGCGTCGCTCGAACACCTCGGCAACGCTTACCAGAACCCGAAGGCGCTCGTGCTCGCGAAGACGCTCGACCAGGCGACCGGCAAGTTCCTGGACGAGAACAAGTCGCCGGCGCGCAAGGTCGGCGGCCTCGACAACCGCGGCAGCCACTTCTACCTGTGCCTGTACTGGGCGCAGGCGCTGGCCGAGCAGACCGACGACGCCGCGCTGAAGGCGCAGTTCGAAGGCGTCGCGAAGTCGCTGTCCGACAGCGAAGCGCGCATCCTGGAAGAACTGTCGGCCGCGCAGGGCAAGGCACAGGCGATCGGCGGCTACTACCGTCCGAGCGTCGAGCTGACGAGCCAGGCGATGCGCCCGAGCGCAACGCTGAACGGCATCGTCGACGCAGTCGCCTGACGCCGGCCGCGCCACCGCGCGCGCCCTGGCAACGGCGGCAGCCGACGCGGCGGGCCTGGCGGCTCGCCGTCCCGCCGACAATGAAAACGCCCCGGTCGCCCGGGGCGTTTTTCGTTGCAGGCGTACCATTCAGACGTGAACGATTTCCCATTCGGC
This sequence comes from Burkholderia sp. BCC1998, assembly GCF_905339875.1. Classification (NCBI taxonomy): domain Bacteria; kingdom Pseudomonadati; phylum Pseudomonadota; class Betaproteobacteria; order Burkholderiales; family Burkholderiaceae; genus Burkholderia; species Burkholderia sp. BCC1998. The sequence continues at coordinate 313,429 of NZ_CAJPHE010000004.1, read as the reverse complement.
GATTTCGTGCGGCACTTCGAGCGTGGCCGTATCCAGTTCGGACGGCTGTTCGCAGTCGCCGCGGGAGATGTGGTCGGCTGCCACTTCCGGGCACGAGAACGCGCCGAGCGAGGCGTTGCCGAACGTCGCTTCCCAGCCGCCGTTTGCCGGCAGGATGTAGAACGACCCGAGCGCTGAACCAAAGCGAAATCCCTTCATTTCCGTTCTCCCTTTCTGATCACAAGCGATTCTGGTGTGCCGCCCGCCGGCGCGTCCGGCTGTGGCCCGACTGGCTGCTTGCGCCGGGTTCCGTATCGAACGTCGTGGCGAAGCGTCAGTGCATGGAACAAAGTCTACGTCCGCGAGCGCGCTCGATGGTGCGCGTAGAACGCTTTCTCGAAACAAAAATTCTCCTTTTAAAACAATTGGATATTTCGTGTGTTTTGTATTGCGGAATGATTTTTGGCATCGCGAAACAGCGAATTTGTGCCGTGCACCACGAATTTTTATAAAGCAGAGACTTGTTCCACATCGTGAAAAATCGAGGGGTTCAGGCAAAGAGGGCGCGCGACGCGTCGACGACGCGATGCGCAGCGGCAGCAAATGCCTTCGATCGGGCGTGACCAAACCGGGGGGATGCAAGGCGTCGATCGGCCCGGCCGGCGCGAGGGCAGCGGGGACCGCGGCGTCATTCGATGAGCGAAAACGCGGCCCGCGCGGCGCGCGAATCGTCGGGCCGGCCGCGTCGTGCGGCGTATCGACGCTCGCGCGGTGTCGCGGCGTTTCGACCGAGTGCTGCGGTTATGATGACGCGGGCATCGGATTGCGCGTCGCACGGGCGCTTCCCCGTGCCGGCACGCGCGCAGGTCGAGACGGCCGCGCGATGCAGCACGAATAACGAGGAACGATTGATGATACGGAGAACCTTCCTGTCGCACGCCATCGGTGTCGCGGCCGCTTCGCTGTTTGCGCGCGCCGCATGGGCGCAGCATGCCGGTCACGCGGGCATGGCCGGCATGGATCAGATGGACGACATGCCGGGCATGTCGGGAATGGCGGACCACGCGCAGCACGCGAAGCCGGCGCCGGCCGCGCTCGCCGCGGCCGATGCGCTGCCGGCCGGCACGCCGCTCGCGTCGCTGCGCATCCTGGCAAACGAAAGCCGCGAACCCGGCACGTTCCGCGCGACGCTGGTCGCGCAGCCGGTCGCGCGTCCGATGCTGCACGGTGCGCGTCCGACGACGTTCTGGCAGTTCGGCACGGACACGCAAGGGCCCGTTGTCGGCCCGCTGATCGACGTGCGCGAGGGCGACACGGTCGAGATCCGCTTCGTGAACAAGCTGCCGCAACCGTCGACGATCCACTGGCACGGGCTACCGGTGCCGCCCGACCAGGACGGCAATCCGTCCGATCCGGTTGCGCCGGGCGCGTCGCATGTGTACCGCTTCACGCTGCCGAAGGGCAGCGCCGGCACCTACTGGTATCACCCCCATCCGCACATGATGACGGCCGAACAGGTGTTCCGCGGGCTTGCGGGGCCCTTCATCGTGCGCGCCGTCGACGACCCGCTCGCCGGCTGGCCCGAGCGCAACCTGTTCGTATCCGACCTGAAGCTCGCGCGCGACGGCACGATCCCGCCGAACGACATGATGGACTGGATGAACGGCCGCGAAGGCCAGTTCGTGCTGGTCAACGGGGCGCGCCGGCCGCGGATCGACGTCGCGAGCGACGAGCGCTGGCGCGTGTGGAACGCATGCAGCGCACGCTACTTGCGCGTCGCATTCGACGACGGTCGCGCGTTCGAGCAGGTCGGCACCGACGGCGGGTTGTTCGACGCGCCGCGCCGCGTGACGTCGCTGCTGCTCGCGCCGGGCGAGCGTGCGGAACTGCTGGTGCGCGCCGGCGACCGCGCGTCACGCGCGGTGCTGCAGGCGGCCGAGTACGACCGCCGCAAGATGGCAATGTCGCACGACGGCGGCCACGGCAGCCTGCCGCCGGATCCGGCGCTGGCGCTCGCCGATGTCGCGTTCGCGCCTGCAGCGTCGCGCGCGCTGCCCGCGACGCTGCGCAGGGTGCCCGCGCTCGGCGAGCCGGTCGCGCAGAAGACGATCGAGTTCGGCGAAAAGATGGACATGGACGCGATGATGAAAGGGCCGGCACGCGGCCGCCCGGCGGGCATGCGCTTCATGATCAACGGTGCGACCTACGCGCCGCATCGCGCGACGCTGACCAGCCGCCGCGGCGACGTCGAGCGCTGGGCCCTGCGCAACGCCACCGACATGGATCACCCGTTCCACTTGCATGGCACGCAATTCCAGGTGATCGAGCGCGCGTCGGACGGCACGCGCACGAGCGAACCGTTCCGCGCATGGCGCGATACCGTCAACGTGCGCAGCGGCGAGACCGTGACGCTACTCGTCACGCAAGACATGCCCGGCGAGCGCATGTTTCATTGCCACATTCTCGAACACGAGGATCTCGGCATGATGGGCACGCTGAAGGTCGTGTAACGGATATCGAATATGTTTCACGCGCATGACGGCATTCGATCTGCGCGTGCAACAAGACAATACGTGTTCGATTATCGGGATTGAACGAAAAGGCCGGCCAATCGAATTAACGAGTGGTCGGCCTGAAAAAAAGAAACCCGGCGCAATGCCGGGTTTCTTCGTCTGATATCCGGTGCCTTACGCGGCCTGGATGTTCGACGCTTGCTTGCCCTTCGGCCCTTGAACGACCTCGAAGCTCACCTTCTGGCCTTCCTTCAGGGTCTTGAAGCCCTGCATGTTGATGGCCGAGAAGTGCGCAAACAGATCTTCACCGCCCTCGTCGGGAGTGATGAAACCGAAGCCCTTCGCGTCGTTGAACCACTTAACGATACCAGTTGCCATTTCCTACTTCCCCTGTCACACAGTCGCTGCTACTTACCACGAGCACGCTCGAAAAGCTAAACGACCGGAAAATACAGCCGTTCCCCCCTCACAAGCTCACCTTCGGCCTCTTTCATTTCGCCAACCGGCGAGTTGAAAAAAGTGCCAGCTTGATTGTTGGCGCTCTTTATTTGAGTGTCAAGGGGAATTTTTAGACGTTTAGAGGGACGTTGTAAAGAACCCATTTTCAGGGTTTTTCCGGCTTTGCTTTGCAGCATCCCGTCGAGCGCGCGGACTTGAAAAGACGCATAATCGGCTCATATACCAGGCTCGAGTGACACGCGATCGAGTCGTCCCGGCTTGTGGGATACTGGACGCGGATGCGACGTCCGGTGCAGTTTCCCCCTGACGGTTCGTGTTCCGCGCCACGCGTGAAAGCCGGCACCGCAGCCGGCTTTCGTATGGTGCGAAGACGATCGCGGGTCGTCGGGAACCAGGGAGGGCACCGGCCGGTCGGTCGGGTAACGGCAGGATTGCGGGCCTGTCCGAGTTGTTTAGAATGGGTGTATGGCGATTATCCCGGACAAGCAGGACAGCACCGTCCTGGAACGCAAGCAGCAGAAGCTCAAGCCGCCTTCGATGTACAAGGTGGTGCTGCTGAACGACGACTTCACGCCGATGGAGTTCGTCGTGATGGTCGTACAGGAGTATTTCAAGAAGGATCGCGAGACGGCCACGCAGATCATGCTGAAGGTCCATCGCGAAGGGCGAGGGGTTTGTGGGGTCTATACGCGGGACATCGCGTCGACCAAGGTTGAGCAAGTCGTTACCCATGCGCGGCAGGCCGGGCATCCGCTGCAGTGCGTGATGGAGGAAGCATGATTGCCCAGGAATTGGAAGTCAGCCTGCACATGGCGTTCATGGAAGCACGCCAGGCGCGCCATGAGTTCATTACGGTCGAGCATCTGCTGCTGGCCCTGCTGGATAATCCGACGGCAGCCGAGGTGTTGCGCGCGTGTGCGGCCAACATCGAGGACTTGCGTCAGAACCTGCGCAATTTCATCCACGACAACACACCTACCGTCCCGGGCACCGACGATGTCGATACCCAGCCGACGCTCGGTTTCCAGCGCGTGATCCAGCGCGCGATCATGCACGTCCAGTCGACGTCGAACGGCAAGAAGGAAGTGACCGGCGCGAACGTGCTGGTCGCGATCTTCGGCGAGAAGGATTCGCACGCGGTCTACTACCTGCAGCAGCAGGGCGTCACGCGCCTGGACGTCGTGAACTTCATTTCGCACGGCATCGCGAAGACGAACGGCGGCGAAGCCGCGAAGTCGTCCGACGCGAACGCGGAAAGCGAAGACGCAAACGCGCAGAAGGAAACCCCGCTCGCGCAGTTCACGCAGAACCTGAACCAGATGGCGAAGGACGGCCGCATCGATCCGCTGATCGGCCGCGAGCCCGAGGTCGAGCGCGTCGTGCAGGTGCTGTGCCGCCGCCGCAAGAACAATCCGCTGCTCGTCGGCGAGGCCGGCGTCGGCAAGACCGCGATCGCGGAAGGGCTCGCCTATCGCATCACGCGCGGCGAAGTGCCGGACATCCTCGCGAACGCGCAGGTGTATTCGCTCGACATGGGCGCGCTGCTTGCGGGCACCAAGTATCGCGGCGACTTCGAGCAGCGTCTGAAGACGGTGCTGAAGGAACTGAAGGAACGGCCGCACGCGATCCTGTTCATCGACGAAATCCACACGCTGATCGGCGCGGGCGCCGCATCGGGCGGCACGCTCGACGCGTCGAACCTGCTGAAGCCGGCGCTGTCGTCGGGCACGCTCAAGTGCATCGGCGCGACCACGTTCACCGAGTATCGCGGCATCTTCGAGAAGGACGCGGCGCTGTCGCGGCGCTTCCAGAAGGTCGACGTCACGGAGCCGACCGTCGAGCAGACGGTCGCGATCCTGCGCGGGCTGAAGTCGCGCTTCGAGGAGCATCACGGCGTCAAGTATTCGTCGGGCGCGCTGTCGGCCGCGGCCGAACTGTCGGCGCGCTTCATCACCGACCGTCACCTGCCGGACAAGGCGATCGACGTGATCGACGAAGCGGGTGCCGCGCAGCGCATCCTGCCGAAGTCGAAGCAGAAGAAGACGATCGGCAAGAGCGAGATCGAGGAAATCATCTCGAAGATCGCGCGTGTGCCGGCGCAGAGCGTGTCGCAGGACGATCGCAGCAAGCTGCAGACGCTCGACCGCGACCTGAAGAGCGTCGTGTTCGGCCAGGATCCGGCGATCGACGCGCTCGCCGCGTCGATCAAGATGGCGCGTGCGGGCCTCGGCAAGATGGACAAGCCGATCGGCGCGTTCCTGTTCTCCGGCCCGACCGGCGTCGGCAAGACCGAAGTGGCGCGCCAGCTCGCGTTCACGCTCGGCATCGAGCTGATCCGCTTCGACATGTCGGAATACATGGAGCGTCACGCGGTGAGCCGGCTGATCGGCGCGCCGCCGGGCTACGTCGGGTTCGACCAGGGCGGCTTGCTGACCGAAGCCGTCACGAAGAAGCCGCACTGCGTGCTGCTGCTCGACGAGATCGAGAAGGCGCATCCGGACATCTTCAACGTGCTGCTGCAGGTGATGGACCACGGCACGCTGACGGACAACAACGGCCGCAAGGCGGATTTCCGCAACGTCATCATCATCATGACGACGAACGCGGGCGCCGAGTCGATGCAGAAGGCGACGATCGGCTTCACGACGCGCCGCGAAACGGGCGACGAGATGACCGACATCAAGCGCCTGTTCACGCCGGAGTTCCGCAACCGTCTGGACGCGATCATCAGCTTCCGCTCGCTCGATGAGGAAATCATCATGCGCGTGGTCGACAAGTTCCTGATCCAGCTCGAGGAGCAGCTGCACGAGAAGAAGGTCGACGCGCTCTTTACCGACGCGTTGCGCAAGCATCTCGCGAAGCACGGCTTCGACCCGCTGATGGGGGCGCGGCCGATGCAGCGGCTGATCCAGGACACGATCCGTCGCGCGCTGGCCGACGAACTGCTGTTCGGCAAGCTCGTCAATGGCGGCCATGTGACGGTCGACGTGGACGAAAACGACAAGGTGCAGTTGTCGTTCGACAAGCTGGCGAATCCGCCGCACAAGCCGAACGAAGAGGCGGTCGAAGTCGAATAAGCGATAATTCGTGGTTCATGCGAACGGCGCGGGAAGTTCTCCGCGCCGTTTCGTTTTATCTGGCGCCGGTGGCGCGATGGTGGTGCAGGGGAGTGGTAACGCAGTGACACAACAACAACGATCGTTCGACAACATCGTCGCGCGCGAACAAGGCTTGCGCCATGCGCTGACGTCCGGGCAGATGGCGATGATCGCGATCGGCGGCGCGATCGGCACGGGGCTGTTCCTCGGCAGCGGGTTCGCGATCGGGCTCGCCGGCCCCAGCGTGCTGGTTTCGTACGCGATCGGCGCGTTGATCGCGCTGCTGCTGATGGGCGCGCTCGCGGAAATGACGGTCGCGCATCCGACGGCCGGTTCGTTCGGCGCGTATGCCGAGCACTACGTCGGCCCGCTCGCGGGTTTTCTCGTGCGCTATGCATACTGGTTCGCGGTCGTGTTCGCGATTGGCACCGAGATCAGCGCGATCGCCGTCTTCATGAAGTACTGGTTTCCGGCCGTGCCCGGCTGGTATTGGGTGATCGGCTTCTCCGCGCTGCTGATCGCGGTGAACCTGGCGAGCGTCACGCTGTACGGCTCGGTCGAATACGCATTCTCGCTGCTGAAGATCGCGGCGATCGTCGTGTTCATCGTGCTCGGCGCGTATCTCGTGTGGTCGGCGCCGGCGGCTTCCGGCATCGGCTTCGCGAACTACACCGCGCACGACGGCTTCATGCCGAAAGGGCCGTGGGGCACCTGGGTCGCGGTGATCGTCGCGATCTTCAGCTACATGAGCATCGAGGCGGTCGCGATCGCGGCCGGCGAGGCGCGCGATCCGCAGCACGCGGTCACGCGCGCGTTCCGCTCGACGGTGTTCCGGCTCGTGCTGTTCTACCTGCTGACGCTGTCGCTGATGCTCGCGATCGTGCCGTGGACCCAGGCCGGCACCGACGAAAGCCCGTTCGTGAAAGTGATGGCCGCGACGCACGTGCCGTATGCGGCCGGCGTGATCAACTTCGTGCTGCTGATCGCGGCGCTGTCGGCGATGAACAGCCAGCTCTACGTGACGACGCGGATGATGTTCAGCCTGTCGCGCGCGCGGCTCGCGCCGGCGGTCTTCGGCCGGCTCGGCGGCAACGGCGTGCCGCGCGCGGCGCTGTGGATCTCGACCAGCGGCGTCGCGGTCGCGGCCGTGCTGGTCGCGCTGTCGCCCGACACCGCGTTTACCGTGATGATGGCGATCGCGATGTTCGGCGCGCTGTTCACGTGGATGATGATCTTCGTCACGCACCTGCGCTTTCGCGCGCGGTACAGCGGGCCGGCGCTCGCGTTCCGGATGTGGGGGCACCCGTTCGGCAGCCTGCTCGGTGCCGGGCTCGTCGGCGCGATCCTGCTGACGACCGCGTTCACGCGCGAATTCCGGATGACGATGGTGGTCGGCGTCGTGTTCGTCGTGCTGCTGACGCTCGCGTACGCGCTGCACTATCGGCACCAGCACGCGCGCTGACGCGTGCGTTCCCGCCGCGGGGCTGCAGCCTGCGCGGCATCGCAACGCCCGCCGCGCTAAGGTTCCGTTAAGCCGGCGGCGATTACATTCGAATCTGTCCGCGATCCGGGCCGGCGCACGCCAGCCCGGCGCCATCTGTAAAAGGGGTTCGAATGAACAAACTTCCCGAAATCACGCTCGCGTTCTGGATCATGAAGATCTGCGCGACGACGCTCGGCGAAACCGGCGGCGACCTGCTCTCGATGACGCTGAACGTTGGCTATGCGGTGAGCTCGATCCTGCTGTTCGGTTTCTTTCTCGTCACGCTGGGCGCGCAGCTCAGGACGACGCAGTATCGCCCGGCGATCTACTGGGCCGTGATCGTCGCGACGAGCACGGCGGGCACGACGATGTCCGATTTCATGGACCGCACGCTCGGCCTCGGCTACGCAGCCGGCTCGTCGATTCTCGTCGCGATCCTGCTGGCGATCTTCACGGTGTGGCGCCTGAGCGGCGAATCGCTGTCGGTCGACCTGATCCGCACGCGCAAGGTCGAGCTGCTGTACTGGATCGCGATCCTGTTCTCGAACACGCTCGGCACCGCGCTCGGCGATTTCCTCGCGGACAGCTCGGGCCTCGGCTTCGGCGGCGGCGCGCTGCTGATCGGCGGGCTGCTCGCGGCGATCGTGCTCGCGCACTACTTCACGCGCATTTCCGGCGTGCTGCTGTTCTGGGCGGCGTTCGTGCTCACGCGTCCGTTCGGGGCGACGGTCGGCGACCTGCTGACGAAACCGGTCGCCAAGGGTGGACTCGCGCTCGGCACGGTCGGCTCGTCGGCGGTGCTGCTCGGCGTGCTGGTCGCGCTGGTGATCTACGCGAGCATCGCGCAGGCGCGGCGCCGCGAACTCGTACCCGCGCGGATCGCGCAGACGGCCGAGCGGTGAGCGAAGCCGGACCGAACCGACGAAAGAAAAGGGGCCGCGAGGCCCTTTTTTGCGTTGCGCCGTTCAGTGACGGCCGGTGCTGCCGAAGCCGCCTTCGCCGCGATCGCTTTGCGCGAAGTCGTCGACGATGTTGAACTGCGCCTGCACGACCGGCACGATCACGAGCTGCGCGAGCCGCTCGAACGGGTTCAGCACGAACTCGGTCTGGCCGCGATTCCACGTCGACACCATCAGCTGGCCCTGGTAGTCGGAATCGATCAGGCCGACCAGGTTGCCGAGCACGATCCCGTGCTTGTGGCCGAGGCCCGAGCGCGGCAGGATCAGCGCTGCGTAGCCGGGGTCGTCGAGGTGGATCGCGAGGCCCGTCGGCACCAGCGTCGTTTCGCCCGGCTGCAGCGTGACGGGCGCGTCGAGACACGCGCGCAGGTCGAGGCCCGCGCTGCCGGTGGTCGCGTAGGCGGGCAGGTAGTCGCGCATGCGCGCGTCGAGAATCTTCAGGTCGAGTTTCATGCGGTCGTCGAATCGGTCGGGAAGGGCGCGGCGGCGCGGGCCGCCGCGCGGGTAATCAGATCAGGCGGTTGTCCGGCAGGCGCTTCGCGATTTCCGCGACGAGCACGTGCGCGAGTTCGTCCTTCGGCGCGCGCGGCAGGCGCGTGAGGCCGGCTGCCTCGAACAGCACGACTTCGTTGTCGTCGCGGCCGAACGTCAGCGGGCCGAGGTTGCCGACCAGGAGCGGCACGTTCTTGCGCTTGCGCTTCTCGTCGCCGTGCACGTCGAGGTCGCCGCTTTCGGCCGCGAAGCCGACGCAATACGGCGGATCGGGCAGCGCCGCGACCGACGCGAGGATGTCGGGGTTCTCGACGAACGCGAGCGCCGGCATCTTGCGGTCGGCCGTCTTCTTCATCTTGTGCTCGGCCGGCTGATCGACGCGCCAGTCGGCGACCGCGGCCACCGCGATGAAGATGTCGGCGTCGGCTACCGCCTGCATCACCGCGTCGTACATCTGCTGCGCGGTCTGCACGTCCTGGCGGTACACGCCCCACGGCGTGTCGAGCGCGACCGGCCCCGCGACGAGATGCACGTCGGCGCCGGCCTGCTGCGCGGCGCGCGCGAGCGCGAAGCCCATCTTGCCGCTCGAGCGGTTCGTGAGCCCGCGCACCGGATCGAGCGGCTCGAACGTCGGGCCGGCCGTGATCAGCACGCGGCGGTGCGCGAGCACCTTCGGCGCGAAGTGCGCGACGATTGCCTCGTAGATCGCCTCGGGCTCGAGCATGCGGCCGTCGCCGACTTCGCCGCACGCCTGCGCGCCCGAATCGGGGCCGAGCACCGACACGCCGTCGGCGCGCAGTTGCGCGGCATTGCGTTGCGTGGCCGGGTTCTGCCACATCTGGCGGTTCATCGCGGGCACGACGAGCAGCGGACAGTCGCGCGCGACGCACAGCGTCGACAGCAGGTCGTCCGCGAACCCGTGCGCGAGCTTCGCGAGGAAATCCGTCGACGCGGGCGCGATCACGATCGCGTCGGCTTCGCGCGACAGGTCGATGTGCGCCATGTTGTTGCCGATGCGCGCGTCCCACTGGCTCATGTAGACGGGCCGGCCGGACAGCGCCTGCATCGTGACGGGCGTGATGAACTGCGCGGCGGCTTCGGTCATCGCGACCTGTACGGTCGCGCCTGCCTTCGTCAGCAGCCGGGTGAGCTCGGCGATCTTGTAGCAGGCGATGCCGCCCGTCAGGCCGAGAACGAGGTGTTTTCCTGCGAGTTCTGCGTGTGCCAACTCAGGCCTCCAAGGGTCAAACGGAACGGCCGGCGCGAAGCCGGCCGTCGCCACCGAGTATGCGCGCTCAGCGCGAGCCGCGCACGCGACGCAGTTCGTCGTAGATCAGCAGCACCGCGCCGATCGTGATCGCGGAATCGGCGAGGTTGAACGCCGGGAAGTGCCAGTCGCCGAGGTGGAAATCGAGAAAGTCGATCACGTGGCCGTAGATCAGCCGGTCGATCACGTTGCCGAGCGCGCCGCCAAGGATCAGCGCGAGCGACACGCTGAACAGCCGCTGGTGGCCGTGGCGCTTCAGCAGGAAGCAGATCACGAGCGTCGCGCCGACGCCGAGCGCGGTGAACGCCCAGCGCTGCCAGCCGCTCGCGGTCGACAGGAAGCCGAACGCGGCGCCGCGGTTGTACACCAGCACGAGGTTGAAGAACGACGTCAGCGCATGCTGCGCGCCGTACGCGAACGTTTTCAGGATCGCGATCTTCGACAGCTGGTCGAACAGGATCACGATCAGCGAAATGCCGAGCCAGGGCGCGAGCGCGCCGCTGGCCGGTTTCGACAGGGTTTTCGCCATATTTACGCAGCGCTCCGGATTTCGCCGTTTTCAAACAGGTTCGAGAAGCAGCGGCCGCACAGCGTCGGATGATCGGCGTGCGCGCCGACGTCCTCGCGGTAGTGCCAGCAGCGTTCGCACTTCTGGTACTTCGACGCGGCCACGTCGACGCTTTCCTGCGCTTCGTCGTCGACCTTCACGACCGTTGCCGCCGACGTGATCAGCACGAACTTCAGGTCGTCGCCGAGGCTCGTCAGCGCGTCGTAGCGCGCGCCGCTCGCGTGCACGGCCACTTCGGCCTGCAGCGACGAGCCGATGCGGTTCGCGGTGCGGGCTTCCTCGAGCGCCTTCGTCACGTTGCCGCGCACGTCGCGCAGCAGCGCCCACTTCTCGATCAGCGCGGCTGCACCGGCGACTTCCGGATACGCGTAGTAGGTTTCCGTGAACACGGTGTCGCTGGCCGGCTGGAACACCTTCCATGCTTCTTCCGCGGTGAACGACAGGAACGGCGCGAGCACGCGCAGCAGCCCGTGCGTGAGGTGGTACAGCGCGGTCTGCGCGGAGCGGCGTGCGCGCGAATCGGCCGCGCTCGTGTACAGGCGGTCCTTCAGCACGTCGAGGTAGAAGCCGCCGAGGTCTTCCGAGCAGTACGTCTGCAGCTTCGCGACGACCGGGTGGAATTCGTACTTCTCGTAGTGGCCGAGCAGTTCCGTCTGCAGTTGCGCGGAGAACGCGACTGCGTAGCGGTCGATCTCGAGCCATTCGTCGACCGGCACCGCGTGCTGCGCGAAGTCGAAGTCCGACAGGTTCGCGAGCAGGAAGCGCAGCGTGTTGCGGATGCGGCGATAGCCTTCGGTCACGCGCTTCAGGATTTCCTCGGAGATCGCGAGTTCGCCCGAGTAGTCGGTCGACGCGATCCACAGGCGGATGATTTCCGCGCCGAGACGGTTCGCGACTTCATGCGGGTCGATGCCGTTGCCGAGCGACTTGCTCATCTTGCGGCCTTCGCCGTCGACCGTGAAGCCGTGCGTGAGCAGGCCCTTGTACGGCGCGCGGCCGTCGATCATCGATGCGGTCAGCAGCGACGAGTGGAACCAGCCGCGGTGCTGGTCCGAGCCTTCGAGGTACAGGTCGGCCGGGAACTGCAGCTGATCCTTGTGCGAGCCGCGCAGCACGTGCCAGTGCGTCGTGCCCGAGTCGAACCACACGTCGAGCGTGTCGCGGTTCTTTTCGTACAGGTTCGCGTCGTCGCCGATCAGCTCGCGCGGATCGAGCGTCTGCCACGCCTCGATGCCCGACTGCTCGACGCGCTTCGCGACTTCCTCGAGCAGCTCGAGCGTGCGCGGGTGCAGCTCGCCGGTTTCCTTGTGCACGAAGAACGCCATCGGCACGCCCCATTGGCGCTGGCGCGACAGCGTCCAGTCGGGACGGTTCGCGATCATGCTGAACAGGCGCTGCTTGCCCCACGACGGGTAGAACGCGGTGGCGTCGATGCCTTCGAGCGCGGTTTCGCGCAGCGTCTTGTCGCCGTCGCGCGGCGTCACGTCCATGCCGGCGAACCACTGCGACGTCGCACGGTAAATGATCGCCGTCTTGTGACGCCAGCAGTGCATGTAGCTGTGCTTGTAGTGCTCGCTGCGCAGCAGCGAGCCGGCCTCGCGCAGCGCGTCGACGACCTTCGGGTTCGCGTCCCAGATCGACAGGCCGCCGAACAGCGGCAGCGATTCGATGTAGCGGCCGTCGCCCATCACCGGGTTGATGATGTCCGAGTCGGTCATCCCGTGCGCCTTGCACGACTGGAAGTCCTCGATGCCGTAGGCGGGCGACGAGTGCACCACGCCGGTACCGGTGTCGGTCGTCACGTAGTCGCCGAGGTAGACGGGCGCGGTGCGCTTGTAGCCGGGGTGGGCCGATGCGAGCGGGTGGTGGAAGCGCAGGTTCGCGAGCTTCACGCCCGGCGCGGTCGCGACGACGCGGCCGGTCAGCTTGAAGTCGGTCATGCAGGCTTCGACACGTTCTTCCGCGATGATCAGCAGCCCGCGCTCGGTGTCGACCAGCGCGTAGACGATTTCCGGATGGAGGTTCAGCGCCTGGTTCGCGGGGATCGTCCACGGCGTGGTGGTCCAGATCACGATGCCGCCCTCGGCGCGCGGCAGTGCCGGCAGGCCGAACGCCTGCGCGGTCTTTTCCGGTTCCGCGAACGCGAACATCACGTCGATCGTCGGGTCGGTGCGATCCTTGTACTCGACTTCCGCCTCGGCGAGTGCCGAGCCGCAGTCGAAGCACCAGTTCACCGGCTTCAGCCCGCGATACACATAGCCCTTCTCGATGATCTTGCCGAGCGCGCGGATTTCTTCCGCCTCGTTGACGAAGTTCATCGTCTTGTACGGGTTCGCCCAGTCGCCGAGCACGCCGAGACGCTTGAAGCCGACCTTCTGCTTTTCGATCTGCTCGGTCGCGTACGCGCGCGCCTTGCTCATCACTTCGGCCGCCGGCAGCGACTTGCCGAACTGCTTCTCGATCTGGATCTCGATCGGCATGCCGTGGCAATCCCAGCCCGGCACGTACGGCGCGTCGAAGCCGGCCATGTTGCGCGACTTGACGACGATGTCCTTCAGGATCTTGTTGACCGCGTGACCGAGGTGGATGTCGCCGTTCGCATACGGGGGGCCGTCGTGCAGGATGAACTTCGGCCGGCCCTGGCTGGCCGCGCGGATCTTCTCGTAGATGCCGCGCTCCTCCCATTCCTTGACCCACTGCGGCTCGCGCTTGGGCAGGTCGCCGCGCATCGGGAACGGCGTGTCGAGCAGGTTGACCGGATACTTGGCCTGCGGTTTCGAATCGGCTTTCTTGTTGCTCATGATGGGATCGCTATCTAAATCGGGGGACGCTCGTGCGTCGTGAATCGGGGATGCGCGCGGGTCGGCGGCGCGAGGGTGCGGCGCGGGGCGCCGCCGGCCGGATCAGCTAATTCGGTCGGTCGCCGAGGTCGAGAAGCCGGTCGTGCGGCTGCCCGGCGCGCGGTCGCGCTCGACGAAGTACGCACGTGCATTCGCGACGTCCAGCGCGATCGCGCGCGACAGCGCCTCGAGATCGTCGAACTTCGCTTCGTCGCGCAGCTTCTTCAGGAATTCGACGCGGATGAGCTTGCCGTACGCGTCGCCGTGCCAGTCGAGCAGGTGGACTTCGAGCAGCACGCGGCCGGAATCGTCGACGGTCGGGCGCAGCCCGAGGCTCGCGACGCCCGGCAGCGGGGCGGGGCCCAGGCCGTGCACCTGCACGACGAAGATGCCCGCGAGCGCCGGCCGCTTGTGCGCGATCGGCAGGTTCAGGGTCGGGAAGCCGAGGTCGCGGCCGAGCTTCAGCCCGTGCGCGACGTGGCCGCTAATCGCGTAGCCGTGGCCGAGCGCCTGCGCGGCCGCGTCGAGATCGCCCGCCGCGAGCGCGGCGCGCACGCCCGAGCTGGAGATGCGCGTGCCGTCGCTGCCGGCGACCGTGCCCATCTGCTCGACCTCGAAGCCGTACTGCTCGCCGGCCGCCTTCAGCGTGTCGAAGGTGCCCGCGCGCTTCGCGCCGTAGCAGAAATCGTCGCCGACCATCATCCAGCGCGTGTGCAGCCCGTTCACCAGCGTGCGCTCGACGAACGCCTGCGGCGACTGGCTTGCGAACGTATGGTTGAAGTGCTCGACGACGACGCGGTCGACCCCGTGCTCGCGCAGCGCTTCCAGCTTGTCGCGCAGCATCGCGATGCGCGGCGGCGCGCCGGCCGGGTTGAAGAATTCCCGCGGGTGCGGCTCGAAGGTCATCACGCACACGGGCAGGCCGCGCGCGTCCGCTGCCGCGCGCACGCGCGCGAGCAGGGCCTGGTGGCCGCGATGGACACCGTCGAAGTTGCCGATCGTCAGCGCGCACGGCGCGCGGCTCTCGGCGTTGGGCAGGCCGCGGAAGACTTTCACGATAGCGGATGCAGCGTCGGGGAATGGGCGGTGGGATGCCGCAAAGCAGAAGATTATAAACGTTCGGGCGGCCCGGCGGCCGAGAAGGGGGGAAACGCAGGGGCGAATGGTAAAATTCGCGGATGAAAAAACTCGTGATCCTGATTTCCGGTCGCGGCAGCAACATGGAGGCCATCGTCCGCGCGTGCGCGCAGGAACGCTGGCCGGCCGAGGTCGCCGCCGTGATCGCCAACCGGCCCGACGCGGCCGGCCTGGCTTTTGCCGCGTCGCATGGGGTGGCGACCGCGGTGGTCGACCATCGCTCGTTCGACGGCCGCGACAGCTTCGACGCGGCGCTCGCCGCCGAGATCGACCGCTTCGCGCCCGATCTCGTCGTGCTTGCCGGCTTCATGCGCATCCTGACGCCCGATTTCGTCAGACGATATGAAGGCCGGTTGCTGAACATCCACCCGTCGCTGCTGCCGAGCTTCAAGGGCATCCACACGCACCAGCAGGCGCTGGATGCCGGCGTCGCGCTGCATGGCGCGAGCGTGCATTTCGTGATTCCCGAACTCGACAGCGGTGCGATCGTCGCGCAGGGCGCGGTGCCCGTGCGCGCGGGCGACGACGCGGCCGCGCTCGCGCGGCGCGTGCTGACGGTCGAGCACGTGCTGTATCCGCGTGCGGTCCGCTGGTTCGTCGAGGGGCGCCTGCGCCTCGAGAACGGCAGGGCAGTGGTCGCGCCGGAAGAGGCGCGCTGGATTTTCGCGGATCAACCGCATACCGAAACGAGCGAGGGCGTATGAAGCTGCACGGATTCCTGATTGGCCAGACCGAGACCTTGCTGGCCGAGGTGCTGAAGTTCACCGGCCCCGCCGATGCGACGACGAGCCGGTTCTTCCGTGCGCACCCGAAGCTCGGCCACGCCGAGCGCGGCGTGATCGCCGAGGCGGTGTTCGCGGTGCTGCGCCGCAAGATGGAGTTCTCGCACCTCGCCGAGAGCGGCACGGGCAGCCCCGCGCGGCGCCTGACGCTGCTCGGCCTGATGCAGACGCTCGGCCGCAATGCGCTGAAGCCGTTCGTGTCCGACACCGAGGCCGCGTGGCTCGAGCACGTGTCGAAGATCGATCCGGCGAGCCTGCCGGTGCGCGTGCGCACGAACCTGCCCGACTGGATCTACCAGGCGCTGTCCGCCCGTTTCGACGCGGAGGAACTCGCGCAGCTCGCCGCCGCGCTGAACTACCCGGCGCCGCTCGACCTGCGCGCCAACGCGCAGAAGGCGACGCGCGACCAGGTGATCGACGCGCTGCGCGCGAACGGCATCGACGCGGGCGAGACGCCGTTCGCGCCGCAAGGCGTGCGCGTCGTCGGCAAGCCGGCGCTCACGCGCCTGAAGCTGTTCGAGGAAGGCCAGATCGAGGTGCAGGACGAAGGCAGCCAGCTGCTGTGCTCGCTGGTCGCGCCGCGCCGCGGCGAGATGGTCGTCGATTTCTGCGCGGGCGCCGGCGGCAAGACGCTCGCGCTCGGCGCGATGATGCGCTCGACCGGGCGCCTTTATGCGTTCGACGTGTCGGAAAAGCGCCTCACGAAGCTGAAGCCGCGCCTCGCGCGCAGCGGGTTGTCGAACGTGAACCCGGTGCTGATCGACAGCGAACACGACGCGAAGATCAAGCGGCTCGCGGGCAAGATCGACCGCGTGCTGGTCGATGCGCCGTGCAGTGGCCTCGGCACGCTGCGCCGCAACCCCGACCTCAAGTGGCGCCAGACGCGCACGTCGATCGAGGAACTCACGCCGAAGCAGGCGTCGATCCTCGCGAGCGCCGCGCGTCTCGTGAAGAAGGGCGGCCGGCTCGTGTACGCGACCTGCAGCGTGCTCGACGCGGAAAACGAGGCGATCGTCGAGCAGTTCCTCGCCGACCATCCGGACTTCGTGCTGGTGCCCGCACAGAAGGTGCTGGCCGACCAGCGCATCGAACTCGAGACCGGCGACTACCTGTCGCTGTGGCCGCACCGCCATGCGACCGACGGCTTCTTCGCCGCGGTGCTGGAACGGCGCGCCGCGCAGTAACGGCGGGGCGCACGGACGATGGAGAATCTGCAGAACCGCCTGCTGTCGCACCGGCTCGCGTCGGTGATCCGCGACTTCAACCAGCCGGTAATGATCTGGCAGGCGGCGATCCTCGTCGGCGCGCTGTGTTTCGCATGGGTTGCCGCGCGCTTCGTGCACGGCCGCATCGACGCGCGCCGGCGCGCCGCCGGCCGGATGCCGGGCGCCGGGGCGCAGAGCCTGAAGCGCGCGCTGTTCCCGCTGTTCGGCGGGCTGTTCGTGCTGGCCGCGCAGCTCGGGTTCGACCCGTTCATGTCGACGTCGCTGCTGTCGCTCGCGCTCGTGCCGCTGTTCGGCATCGGGCTGATCTACGTGCTGTTCTTCTTCGCGCGGCGCGTGTTCGCCCGCGACGGCCACACGCATGCGTGGCTGTCGATCGTCGAGAAGATCGTGTCGGTGATCGTGTGGGCGGCGATGGTGCTGACGGTGCTCGGGATCCAGCGCGACGTGATCGCGTGGCTCGACAGCGTGCAGTTCCGCGTCGCGAATGCACACCTCACGCTGCTGTCGGTGATCTCCGGCGCGCTGTGGGTGTGCGTGACGCTGATGGTCGCGATGTGGCTCGGCTCGGTGCTCGAGGAGCGCCTCGCGCGCGCCACCACGCTCGACGCGAACCTGAAGGTCGTGATGTCGCGGATCGGCCGCGCGCTGCTCGTGTTCGCGGCGATCCTGATCGGCCTGTCGCTCGTCGGCATCGACGTGACGGTGCTCGGCGTGTTCGGCGGCGCGGTCGGTGTCGGCCTCGGCTTCGGGCTGCAGAAGATCGCCAGCAACTACGTGTCGGGCTTCATCATCCTGCTCGACCGTTCGCTGCGGCTCGGCGACGCGATCAGCGTCGGCGGGCTCCAGGGCGTCGTCACGCAGATCCGCACGCGCTATACGGTCGTGCGCGGCCTCGACGGCAACGAGACGCTGATCCCGAACGAGAAGCTGATCACCGACGTCGTGCAGAACCAGTCGTCGTACCTGACGCGCGGCTACGCGAAGGTCGCCGTGCAGATTGCTTATACCAGCGACGTCGAGCAGGCGCTCGCGGTGCTCGCGGAAGCCGCGAAGGGCGTGCCGCGCGTGCTCGCTGAGCCGGCGCCGACGCCGTATCTGGTCAGCTTCGGCGCGGACGGGATCGACCTGGAGCTCGGCTTCTGGATCGAGGATGCGGCGAAGGGCACGTCGGGCGTGCGTTCGTCGGTGAACCGCAACATCTGGCGGCTGTTCGGCGAGCACGGGATCTCGATTCCGTTCCCGCAGCGCGAAGTGCGCGTGGTCGGTTTGCCGGAGGGGTTCGCCGCGACCGGCGTGGTCGCCGAGGGCATGCCCGTGGCCGGTGGCCGGTCGGTGGACGGGCGGGCGTCGGCCGCGTAGATGCGGCCGACGGCGCGAATCGGGCGGTGCCTGCGGCCAGAACCGGATCGC
The DNA here is from genome assembly GCF_905339875.1 of Burkholderia sp. BCC1998. NCBI lineage: Bacteria > Pseudomonadati > Pseudomonadota > Betaproteobacteria > Burkholderiales > Burkholderiaceae > Burkholderia > Burkholderia sp. BCC1998. Next base: position 295,216 of record NZ_CAJPHE010000004.1, on the reverse strand, counting down.
GCGCCTTTCCCGGTCCGCCGATGGACTGTTTGCGTTGCGTCAAGACAAGAGAATATTCATTTTTTACAAAGACTTGGAACGGTTGAAGTAAAATTCCGGTCTACACGCGGTATGCTTTCATTTTTATGACGTCGGCCGGCGCCGGCATCGCTCTCACCACAGGTAACTGCCTTGTTGAATTCCCTGCTCGATTTTCTTTCCCACGGGCTCCTGCGCTTTTCGTGGTGGCAGGTCGCGCTGTTCGCGCTTGCCGTCACGCACGTCACGATCATCGGCGTGACGGTCTACCTGCACCGCTGCCAGGCGCACCGCGCGCTGGAGCTGCACCCGATCGCGAGTCACTTCTTCCGCGCTTGGCTGTGGATGACGACCGGCATGCTGACGGGCCAGTGGGCCGCGATCCATCGCAAGCACCACGCGAAGTGCGAAACCGAGGAAGATCCGCACAGCCCGCAGACGCGCGGCATCTGGAAGGTGTTCCTCGAAGGCGCCGAACTGTATCGCGCGGAAGCGAAGAACGAAGAAACGATGCGCAAGTTCAGCCACGGCACGCCGAATGACTGGATCGAGCGCAATGTGTACTCGAAGTACCCGATCCTCGGCGTGAGCCTGATGATGGTGATCGACGTCGCGCTGTTCGGCGTGCTCGGCCTGACCGTGTGGGCCGTGCAGATGGTCTGGATTCCGTTCTGGGCCGCGGGTGTCGTGAACGGCTTCGGCCACTTCTGGGGCTACCGCAACTTCAACTCGGCCGATGCGAGCACGAACCTGTTCCCGTGGGGCATCGTGATCGGCGGCGAAGAGCTGCACAACAACCACCACACGTTCGCGACGTCGGCGAAGCTGTCGAACAAGTGGTACGAGTTCGACATCGGCTGGATGTACATCCGCATCATGTCGGCATTCGGTCTCGCGAAGGTGAAGAAGGTTGCACCGACGCCGCGCCTGAACAAGCCGAAGACGGTGCTCGACCAGGAAACGCTGCAGGCCGTGCTGTCGAACCGCTACGAAGTGATGGCGCGCTACGGCAAGGCCGTGAAGCGTGCCTATCGTCAGGAGCTCGCGCACCTGAAGGAACTCGGTTCGAGCGAGAAGTACCAGCTGATGCGCGGCGCGCGCAAGTGGTTCCACAAGGACGCCGACGGCCTCGACGAACCGCAGAAGAAGCTGCTGCCGGAGATCTTCGCGAACAGCCAGAAGCTGCACACGTACTTCCAGCTGCGCCAGGATCTGGCCGCGATCTGGGATCGCTCGACCGCTTCGCGCGAACAGCTGCTCGCGCAATTGCAGGATTGGTGCCATCGCGCGGAACAAAGCGGCATCAAGGCGCTGCAGGAATTCGCGACGCGCCTGCGTCGCTACGCCTGATTCGAAATCGATTAGAATCTCAGGACGTCACAAACCCCGCGTTGGCGGGGTTTTTTCATTTGGGTGGCCGGTTTTCGAAGGGCGACCGGAAGCCTGGAATTCGTATGAGGCTCGGGGCAGCGCTGACGTGCCGCCCCGGGGCGAGCGTAGGGATGGGGCTGGAGTAAGCGCTGAAGCGTTAACTCTGGCCGACCGCGAAGCATGGGACCCGAGTAAGTGCTAAAGCGCTAACTCGGGTCGACCGCGAAGCATGGGGCCAGAGTAAGTGCTAAAGCACTAACTCTGGCCGACAGGAGATATGGAGATGCAATCGACGATCAAACCCGTCGAGTACGACCGGCCGGTTTCGGCGGGAACCGTGTGTGGCGTCGGGCAAGCGTGGGCCAAAGTGCCCGAGGCGCCGTCCGCCGAAGAACGCGCCGCGCTGAAGGCGCGCATCAAGGCGCTGCTCGCACGTGAAAAGGCCGTGCTCGTCGCTCACTACTACGTGGATGCCGAGCTGCAGGAACTGGCGGACGAAACCGGCGGCTGCGTCGCCGATTCGCTCGAAATGGCCCGTTTCGGCCGCGACCACGACGCGCAGACGCTCGTCGTCGCCGGCGTACGCTTCATGGGCGAAACCGCGAAGATCCTGAGCCCCGGCAAACGCGTACTGATGCCCGATCTCGACGCGACCTGCTCGCTCGATCTCGGTTGCCCGGTCGACGAATTCTCCGCGTTCTGCGATGCGCATCCCGACCGCACCGTCGTCGTCTACGCGAACACCAGCGCCGCCGTGAAGGCCCGCGCGGACTGGATGGTCACGTCGTCGATCGGCCTCGAAATCGTCGCCGACCTGCACGCGCGGGGCGAGAAGATCATCTGGGCACCGGATCGCCATCTCGGCAGCTACATCCAGAAGAAAACCGGCGCGGACATGCTGCTGTGGCAGGGTTCGTGCCTCGTCCACGACGAATTCAAGGGCATCGAGCTCGACCTGCTGCGTGCCGAATATCCGGACGCGAAGGTGCTCGTGCATCCGGAGTCGCCGGAAAACGTCGTCGCGCAGGCGGACGTCGTCGGCTCGACGACCCAGCTGATCGATGCCGCCGTGAAGCTCGACGCGACGCACTTCATCGTCGCGACCGACCTCGGCATCCTGCACAAGATGCAGCTCGCGGCGCCCGGCAAGACCTTCATCGCCGCGCCGACGGCCGGCAACAGCGCGACCTGCAAGAGCTGCGCGCATTGCCCGTGGATGGCGATGAACGGCCTCGCGAACCTCGCCGACGTGCTCGAGCGCGGTCACAACGAGATCTTCGTCGATCCGGCGATCGGCGCGCGCGCGCGTCTGCCGATCGACCGGATGCTCGATTTCGCCGCGGCGCACAAGAAGCGCGTGCAAGCGAGCGGCGATCTGCAGCGCGATCAGCAACTGTTCGCGAACGTGGGGGCTGCATGACCGGCACAGTCTCTCCGCTGTTCGAAGCCGTCCGCGCACAATACGGCGCGGCGTTCGACGAAGCGATCGCGCGCAACGTCGCCGATGCGATCGCCGAAGACGTCGGCACCGGCGACCAGACCGGGCGGCTCGTGCCGGCCGGCGAGCGGCGCCGTGCGCGCATCATCGTGCGCGAGGAAGCCGTGTTGTGCGGCGTGCCGTGGTTCGAGGCCGTCATCGCGCGAATCGATCCGTCGATCGTCGTGCAGTGGCGCTATCGCGAAGGCGACCGGATGGCGCCGGATTCGACCGTCTGCGAACTCGAAGGGCCGGCGCGCGCGCTGTTGACGGCCGAGCGCAACGGACTGAACTTCCTGCAGCTGCTGTCGGGCGTCGCGAGCGCGACGCGTCGTTACGTCGATCGCGTCGAAGGCACGCGCACGAAGATCCTCGATACGCGCAAGACGCTGCCGGGCCTGCGGCTCGCGCAGAAGTACGCGGTGCGGGTCGGCGGCGGCGAGAACCAGCGTCTGGCGCTGTACGACGGCATCCTGATCAAGGAAAACCATATCGCGGCTGCCGGCGGTGTCGGCGAAGCGCTCGATGCGGCGTTCGCGCTCGAATCAGGCGTGCCGGTGCAGGTCGAAGTCGAGACGCTCGCGCAGCTCGATACGGCGCTCGCGCATGGCGCGCAGTCGGTGCTGCTCGACAACTTCACGCTCGACATGATGCGCGAGGCAGTGCGCATCGCGTCCGGCAAGGCCGTGCTCGAAGTGTCGGGCGGCGTCAATTTCGATACGGTGCGCACGTTCGCGGAGACGGGCGTCGACCGCATCTCGATCGGCGCGCTGACGAAGGACGTGCGCGCGACCGACTACTCGATGCGGATCGTCGACTGACCGCACGACATACCGTCTGACGAAAAAAGCCGCTGGCGCGCATGACGCCAGCGGCTTTTTTTGTCGGCTGCAGCCGGGAAGGGCGTACCGGTCAGCGGCGCGAGCGGGGCGTGAGCACGCTCGGCAGCGCCTTCGGCAGCGTGTGCGGCCAGTCGCGGCTGTAGTGCAGCCCACGGCTTTCGCGGCGCGAGTACGCGCTCTTCACGATCAGCGTCGCGACGTCGACGAGATTGCGCAGCTCGAGCAGGTCGCGCGTCACGCGGAAGTTCGCGTAGTACTCGTGGATCTCGTCGCGCAGCAGCGACAAGCGGTGCTTCGCGCGCTCGAGACGCTTGTCGGTACGCACGATGCCGACATAGTTCCACATCAGCCGGCGCAGTTCGTCCCAGTTGTGCGCGACGACGACTTCCTCGTCCGCATCCGACACGCGGCTTTCGTCCCATGCGGGCAGCTTGGCCGGCGTTGCAGCGTCGAAGCCGGCCGCTTCGATCGCCTCGGCCGCCGCGCGGCCGATCACGAGGCATTCGAGCAGCGAATTGCTCGCGAGCCGGTTCGCGCCGTGCAGCCCCGTGTACGACGTCTCGCCGACCGCATACAGGCCCGCGAGATCGGTGCGCCCCGCGAGATCGGTGACGACGCCGCCGCATGTGTAGTGCGCGGCCGGCACGACCGGAATCGGCTGCTTCGCGATGTCGATGCCGAATTCGAGGCAGCGCGCGTGGATCGTCGGGAAGTGCTCGCGCAGGAACGCTTCCGGCTGATGGCTGATGTCGAGATACACGCAGTCGATCCCGCGCTTCTTGATCTCGAAGTCGATCGCGCGCGCGACGATGTCGCGCGGCGCGAGTTCCGCGCGCGGATCGTGTGCGGGCATGAAGCGCGTGCCGTCCGGCAGCTTGAGCAGGCCGCCTTCGCCGCGCACGGCCTCCGAAATCAGGAACGACTTCGCATACGGATGGAACAGGCAGGTCGGGTGGAACTGGATGAATTCCATGTTCGACACGCGGCAGCCCGCGCGCCACGCCATCGCGATGCCGTCGCCGGTCGCGGTGTCGGGGTTCGTCGTGTACAGGTAGACCTTGCCGGCGCCGCCGGTCGCGAGCACCGTGTGCGGCGCCTCGATCGTGATCGTGCGGTCGTTGTCGACGTCGAGCGCATACAGCCCGTGACAGCGGCGCCCGGGCAGCCCGAGCCGGTCCGACGTGATCAGGTCGATCGCATGGTGGTTTTCGAAGAACGTGATGTTCGGATGCTGGCGTGCGCGGTCGGACAGCGTCGCGAGCACCGCATGGCCGGTTGCGTCGGCCGCGTGGATGATCCGGCGGTGGCTGTGGCCGCCTTCGCGCGTCAGGTGGAAACCGAGTTCGGCCGCATCGTCCTTCGTGAACGGCACGCCCTGGGAGATCAGCCATTCGATCGCTTCCCGGCCATGCTCGACGATGTAGCGCGTCGCGCCTTCGTCGCACAGCCCGCCGCCGGCGACCAGCGTGTCGTCGACGTGGTTCTCGATGCTGTCCGCCGAATCGAGGACGGCCGCGATGCCGCCTTGCGCGTTATCGCTTGCCCCCTCCATCATCGAACGTTTCGCGATCAGCGCGACACGTCGCGTGCTGGCCAGGTTGAGTGCGACCGACAGCCCTGCCAGGCCGCTGCCGACGATCGCCACGTCGAATTTCATGCTGCATCTCCATCGTTACGCTTTTGATCTTGTGCGTTCCGTCGACTTTGGCCGCGGAAAGGGGAGAGCATACCGCGTCGGGCCCGAGCGTGCGCGCGAAACCGCGCAAAACAAAAAGCCCCGCTTGTGCGGGGCTTTTCGGTCGCCGTCAGGCTGGCAGAAACCGGAGATTACTTGATCTTGGTTTCTTTGTATTCCACATGCTTGCGGACGACGGGATCGAACTTCTTGATCGCCATCTTTTCCGGCATGTTGCGCTTGTTCTTCGTGGTCGTGTAGAAGTGACCCGTACCAGCGGTCGACTCAAGCTTGATCTTGTCGCGTGCGCCTTTTGCCATGATTGTGCTCCTTGGGCTTAGGCTTCGCCGCGTGCGCGCAGGTCAGCGAGCACGGAATCGATGCCGTTCTTGTCGATCAGGCGCAGGCCGGCGTTCGAGACGCGCAGGCGCACCCAGCGGTTTTCGCTCTCCACCCAGAACCGGCGGTTTTGCAGGTTCGGCAGGAAGCGGCGCTTCGTCTTGTTGTTGGCGTGGGAAACGTTGTTGCCGCTCATCGGCGCTTTCCCAGTTACTTGGCATACGCGTGCCATGAGAGCACTCCTAATACGCTAAATTCGGGGTTCGATCGCCGATGAAGGTTCCATCGTACTGCCACGTGATCCATGGCTGCACTCAGAACGCCGAAGCCTGTAAAGACAAGGCCCTTCGATGGCTAGAACTGGTTGGAAAAAAGACAGACGACGATTCTAGCAGAAAAAGTTCAGAAAAATCAAACCCAATTTCGCATCGTCGTTGCGGCGCCCGTGGGGCGGGTCGCCGGGCCACAGTCTACAGCCAACCGGCGCGCGCGAACGAAAATGTATCGCTGGTGCCGACGACGACGTGATCGAGCAGCCGCACGTCGACGAGTTCGAGCGCGTCTTTCAGCACCCGCGTCAGGCGGCGGTCCTCCGCGCTCGGCTGGACCGCGCCCGACGGATGATTGTGCGCGACGATCAGCGCCGCGGCGTTCTGCTGCAGCGCGCGGCGCACGACCTCGCGCGGATAGACGGCCATGCGCGTCAGCGAGCCGCGCGTGATTTCCTCCATGTCGATCAGGCCGTTGCGGGCGTCGAGGTACACCGCAATGAATACTTCGTGCGGGCGCGAGCCGATCTTCAGCCGCAGGCAATCCTCGACGGCGCCGGGCGAATCGATCTGCAGGCGCGCGTGCGCCTTCTCCTCCAGCATGCGCCGCGCGATCTCGGTGACCGCGACGAGCCGTGCGGAGCGCGCGGGACCGATGCCGGGGTGCATCTCGAAGTCGCCGGAGGTCGCCTCGAGCAGGCCGCGCAACGTGCCGAACTGCCTGACCAGCGCGCGGGCGGTGACGAACACATCGTGCCCGGGCTTGCCCGTGCCGAGCAGCAGCGCGATCAGCTCGTCGTCGGTCAGTGCGGCGGGCCCGCGCTCCAGCAGCCGTTCGCGCGGCCGCTCGGGGCGCCAGTCGGCCGGGCGGCGCTTGCGCAGGTGGATCGGGACGACGCGGGCCGGCGCAGCGGCCGGTGGGTCGGCGGTGTCGCGGCATTCGACCGGCGCGACGGCGAGAGAGGATGACGGCATGATCGAAACTCCATTGGCGGCGGCCGTGTGCGCGACGTCGTCGCACTTTCAGCCTTGCGCGCTCAGGTGACTTACAATATTGGCTTTGCGCCGGGCCTTTCGGCCAGTTCGGGCGCCGACGAACACGAGTCATTCATGAGCATCATCGATCTATCCGAAGTGAAGCCCGGTTCCCATGTCACGCTGCATTACCGGCTGGCACTGGCCGACGGCGCCGATATCGTCAACACCTTCTCCGACAAGCCCGCCACGCTGCTGCTCGGCGCCGGGCAACTGGCGCCCTCGCTGGAACAGATTCTGCTCGGGCTCAGGGTCGGTGACCATTCGACTTTTCAGCTAACGCCCGAGCAGGGGTTCGGTCCCCGCAATCCCGACATGCTCCAGCGCGTGACGCTGTCGACGCTGCGCGAGAACGGGATGGTCGGCGACGATTTCACGCCGGGCGAGCTGATCGAATTCAACGCGCCGGACGGCGGCCGCTATGCAGGGGTGCTGAAGGAAGTCAGCGAAACCTCGGCGCTGTTCGACTTCAATCATCCGCTCGCGGGCCAAGCGCTCACGTTCGAAGTGAAAATCATCGGAATCCTGTAATCATGAGCACCACCGATACGCTGTCCGGGCAGACCGTCGCCGCCGATGCCGAAATCCTGCTGGCCCAGCCGCGCGGCTTCTGCGCAGGGGTCGATCGCGCAATCGAGATCGTCGAGCGCGCGATCGCGATGCACGGTGCGCCGATCTACGTCCGTCACGAGATCGTCCACAACAAGTACGTGGTCGAGGATCTGAAGAAGAAAGGCGCGATCTTCGTCGAGGAACTCGAGGAAGTGCCGGCCGGCAACACCGTGATCTTCAGCGCGCACGGCGTGTCGAAGGCCGTGCGCGACGAGGCGGACGTGCGCGGGTTGCGTATTTACGACGCAACCTGCCCGCTCGTCACGAAGGTGCACGTCGAAGTGGCGAAGATGCGCCAGGACGGCGTCGACATCGTGATGATCGGCCACAAGGGCCACCCGGAAGTCGAAGGCACGATGGGGCAGGTCGAGCGCGGCATGCATCTCGTCGAAAGCGTCGAGGACGTGCAGAAGCTCGCACTCGCCGATCCCGAGCGCATCGCGCTCGTCACGCAGACGACGCTGTCCGTCGACGACGCGGCCGAGATCATCGGCGCGCTGAAGGCGAAGTATCCGAAGATCCGCGAGCCGAAGAAGCAGGACATCTGCTACGCGACGCAGAACCGCCAGGATGCGGTGAAGTTCATGGCGCCGCAGTGCGACGTCGTGATCGTGGTCGGCAGCCCGAACAGCTCGAATTCGAGCCGCCTGCGCGAAGTGGCCGAGAAGCGCGGCGTGGCCGCGTACATGGTCGACGCGCCCGATCAGATCGATCCGGCCTGGGTCGCGGGCAAGCGCCGCATCGGCGTGACGGCCGGCGCATCGGCGCCGGAAGTGCTCGCCCAGGCCGTGATCGCGCGGCTGCGCGAGCTCGGCGTGCGCAATGTCCGCGCCCTCGACGGCATCGAGGAAAACGTGTCGTTTCCGCTGCCGCGCGGGCTCAACCTGCCGCCCGCCGCCTGATTGCCGCATCGCACCCGCGATACCCCCGAAGCGCGCCTCCCGGCGCGCTTTTTTTTGCGTCGCGAAAACGAGATGCAACCATTGTTCACAGCAATGGTGCAACCCGGTTGCTATCGCTGCGCGTAGCCGCTTCTCAAAATTGGTTGCAATGCAGGAAAACCCCATCGAATCAGGATTATTGGCGGCCTATAAATGGAGTTACAATGCGCCCGTTTTCAGGCCGGAATGGCTTTGAAATCGGGTTTTGGCAAGGCGCGGGAGACCTACTCGATGCATGTGAAGTTGGCTGACGCCATGTCCGTCGCCGCACCGGTTGCAATGCTTGCCGGCTGTAGCAAAAAGAGCGACGACGAGGCGGGCAGGGAGACTGCGGCACCCGCAGTACCGGCGGCCAGCGACGTGCGCGCTGCCGGACCCGGTCGTGCGGCGCGGTCGGTGTGCCGCATTGCGCAATCGGACAGTGACAAGGACAACGGGGCACGTTTGGCGATCGAGGATTTCAACGCGCAGGGCCCGAAGATCGGCATGCATTCGGCACGGCGGGCAGGACGCGCCGGCGGCGCTGCCATCGACCGGGCGACGGGCAAGCTGATTGCCCGACAACGAGCCGCCGGCCATGATGCGGCAGCAGCAGGGCGCGCCGCACGGCGGGCGCCCGGGTTTCGGGGCAACGCAGGCGACGTGCAGATGTCACTGATTCCCTTTCATTTCGATTCGACGAAACAGCGTGTCGCCGCGACCCATCGCGTCGCGGCGGGCGGTCTGCTTCGTTTCACGGATTCCGACGCAGTCCTGACGAAAGTCGGGCGCCACCTTCGCGATGCCGGTTCGGGCGCCGCGCGGGTGGCGGCGGACGGCCCGCTTGCACCGCAGGCGACGGCGTCCGGCATCGGAGCGCAAACCCTTGGCGACATCGGCATGTGCGCCGTCAAGGTGGTCGAGCCCGCGGGCGACGCGGCGCGGAACCTGATCTGCCCGGACGCGGGGTTCGCCCCGGCCCGGACGGAAAAAGGCATGGCGTTCGGGCAACCGGACACCGGCCGTTGCGGCACGCTGCCCTACGACTTCAAGGAGGCCAAGTACACCGTCCTCGATGTCGTGACGATTTAGCGACGGGACTCATGATGGCACCGGAACAGTGCGGTGTCGTTTCTGTATCCGTTCCGGCGGCAGGTCCGGCCGTACAGGCCGGGCGGCGCGCGCCGGGGCGATCCACCCTTACCGGTATCGACTAGTACCCGCAGTGTCGCCGCGAAGGCGCGATTCCTCGCTTACCCGCGGGGCGCAACGTCCTCCGGCAGCATGGGCCAAGGAGCTTTAAATGGATATTTTCGTCCAGCAGATCCTCAACGGGCTGGTGCTCGGCAGTGTGTACGCCATCATCGCGTTGGGTTACACGATGGTGTACGGCATTCTCGGCATCATCAACTTCGCGCACGGCGACGTGCTGATGATCGGCGCGATGGTCGCCCTGTCGGCGATCACCGTGCTGCAGAACCACTTTCCCGGACTCGGCAACGTCGCGACGCTGACGATCGGCCTTGGCATCGCCGCGGTCGTCTGCGCGTGCGTGGGCTACACGATCGAGCGGGTCGCGTACCGGCCGCTGCGCCGCGCGCCGCGTCTCGCCCCGCTGATCACCGCGATCGGCGTGTCGATCCTGCTGCAGACGGCCGCGATGATCATCTGGTCGCGCAACCCGCTGCCGTTCCCGCAATTGCTGCCGACCGATCCGATCAACGTGATCAAGGCGACCGACACGACGCCCGGCGCCGTGATCTCGGTCACCGAAATCGTGATCATCGCGGTGGCGTTCATCGTGATGGCAGGCCTCTTGCTGCTCGTGCACAAGACCAAGCTCGGCCGCGCGATGCGCGCGATCGCCGAAAGCCCGAACACCGCGAGCCTGATGGGCGTGAACCCGAACTTCGTGATCTCGGCGACGTTCATGATCGGCTCCGCGCTCGCCGCGCTGGCCGGCGTGATGATCGCGTCCGAATACGGCAACGTGCACTTCTACATGGGCTTCATCCCCGGCATGAAGGCGTTCACCGCCGCGGTGCTCGGCGGGATCGGCAACCTTGGCGGCGCGATGGTCGGCGGCGTGGTGCTCGGCCTGATCGAGCAGCTCGGCGCGGGCTACATCGGCAACCTCACGGGTGGCGTGTTCGGCAGTAACTACCAGGACGTGTTCGCATTCATCGTGCTGATCATCGTGCTGGTGTTCCGTCCGTCGGGCCTGCTGGGCGAACGTGTCGCGGACCGCGCGTAACGGAAGGGGAGCAAACAACATGACATCCATTCAACCGATCGAATCCTCGACGTCGCTCGTCGAAGAACGCAACACCGCCAAGACCGTCGTCATCGGCATCCTGACCGCGGCCTTCGTGATCGCGGCGCCGATCATCATCGGCTCGGCAGGCGGCAACTACTGGGTCCGCGTGCTCGACTTCGCGATGCTGTACGTGATGCTCGCGCTGGGCCTGAACGTGGTGGTCGGCTTCGCCGGCCTGCTCGACCTCGGCTACATCGCGTTCTACGCGGTGGGCGCGTACACGGCGGCACTCCTGAGCTCGCCGCACCTGACCTCGCAGTTCGAGTGGATCGCGGCGCTCGCGCCGAACGGCCTGCACATCCCGTTCCTGATCATCGTGCCGATCGCGATGGCGCTGGCGGCGACCTTCGGGATCCTGCTCGGCGCGCCGACGCTGCGCCTGCGCGGCGACTACCTGGCGATCGTGACGCTCGGCTTCGGTGAAATCGTCCGGATCTTCATGAACAACCTCGACCGTCCGGTGAACATCACCAACGGCCCGAAGGGGATCACGGGCATCGATCCGGTGCACGTCGGCGGCTTCAACCTGTCGCAGACGCACTCGATCTTCGGCTTCCAGCTGCCGTCGGTCTACATGTACTACTACCTGTTCGTGCTCTGCGCGCTGCTGGTGATCTGGGTCTGTACGCGCCTGCAGCACTCGCGTATCGGCCGCGCATGGGCCGCGATCCGCGAAGACGAAATCGCCGCGAAAGCGATGGGCATCAACACCCGCAACGTGAAGCTGCTCGCGTTCGCGATGGGCGCGTCGTTCGGCGGCCTGTCGGGCGCGATGTTCGGTGCGTTCCAGGGCTTCGTGTCGCCTGAGTCGTTCACGTTCTGGGAATCGATCGTCGTGCTGGCGTGCGTGGTGCTCGGCGGCATGGGCCACATCCCGGGCGTGATCCTCGGCGCGGTGCTGCTCGCGATCTTCCCGGAATTCCTGCGCTCGACGATGAGCCCGCTGCAGCACGCGATCTTCGGTCACGACATCGTCGACACCGAAGTGATCCGTCAGGCGCTGTACGGCCTCGCGATGGTGATCATCATGCTGTATCGCTCGGAAGGCCTGTGGCCGGCGCCGAAGCATGAGGACAAGATCGCGAAACTGGCGAAGCGCAACAGCAAGAAGCCGGTGCGCGCTTAACCAACGGACAAGGGGATACACACATGAGCGACAAGCAAATCCGACTGTCCGTCTCGGGCGTGAACAAACGCTTCGGCGGGCTGCAGGCACTGTCCGACGTCGGCCTGCAGATCAAGGAAGGCGAGATCTACGGCCTGATCGGCCCGAACGGCGCCGGCAAGACCACGTTCTTCAACGTGATCACGGGCCTCTACACGCCGGACTCCGGCGAGTTCAAGCTCGACGGCACGGAATACAAGCCGACCGCGGTGCACCAGGTCGCGAAGACGGGCATCGCGCGCACGTTCCAGAACATCCGCCTGTTTGGCGGGATGACGGCGCTGGAGAACGTGATGGTGGGCCGCCACGTGCGGACCAAGCACGGCCTGCTGGGCGCGGTGTTCCAGACGCCGGCCGAGCGCCAGGAAGAGCGCGAGATCAAGGAACGCGCGATCGAGCTGCTCGAGTACGTCGGCGTGCTGCAGTACGCCGACTACACGTCGCGCAACCTGTCGTACGGCCACCAGCGCCGGCTGGAAATCGCGCGCGCATTGGCGACCGACCCGAAGCTGCTCGCGCTCGACGAGCCGGCGGCCGGGATGAACGCGACCGAGAAGGTCGAACTCACGCGCCTGCTCGACAAGATCCGTTCGGACGGCCGCACGATCCTGCTGATCGAGCACGACGTGAAGCTCGTGATGGGACTGTGCAACCGGATGACGGTGCTCGATTACGGCAAGGTGATCGCCGAGGGTCTGCCGCAGGACGTGCAGAAGAATCCGAAGGTGATTGAGGCATATCTCGGCGCAGGGGTGCACTGATGGCAGCGGCAATGTTGAAAATCAAGGGCTTGCAGGTCAACTACGGCGGCATCCAGGCCGTCAAGGGCGTTGACATGGAAGTCCGCCAGGGCGAGCTCGTGACGCTGATCGGCGCGAACGGCGCGGGCAAGACCACGACGATGAAGGCGATCACGGGTCTCAAGCCGTATTCGGCGGGCGACATCGAGTACGACGGCAAGTCGATCAAGGGCGTGCCGTCGCACGAGCTGCTCAAGCGCGGCCTCGCGATGGTGCCGGAAGGTCGCGGGATCTTCGCGCGGATGTCGATCATCGAGAACATGCAGATGGGCGCATACCTGCGCAACGACAAGGAGCAGATCAAGCAGGACGTCGACCGGATGTTCGGCTTCTTCCCGCGTCTGAAGGAGCGTGCGACGCAGCTCGCGGGTACGCTGTCGGGCGGCGAGCAGCAGATGCTGGCGATGTCGCGCGCGATCCTGAGCAAGCCGAAGCTGCTGCTGCTCGACGAGCCGTCGATGGGCCTGTCGCCGATCATGGTCGAGAAGATCTTCGAAGTGGTGCGCGAGATCTCGAAGGAGGGCATCACGGTGCTGCTGGTCGAGCAGAACGCGCGCCTCGCGCTGCAGGCGGCCGATCGCGGCTACGTGATGGATTCCGGCACGGTCACGATGGAAGGCGACGCGAAGCAGATGCTCGACGATCCGAAGGTGCGGGCTGCGTATCTGGGTGAGTAAATGAGCGGGCCCGGTGCGGCGCGGCGGCGGATGCCGGCGTGCCGCGCAAGGGCTTTCGAAAGGCTGTCACGGGATACCGTGACAGCTTTTTTTTCGTGCGGCGCGCCCGGCGGCGAACTGCGCGCGCGGACGCGACTCCATGCATTCGACAGTGACGCCGACCATGCGGCGCGGGGCACGGTAGCGCGAAGGCCCTCCGAAACCGGCCGTCCACCAACCGTCACGCAGGCTGCGTAGCATGGTCGGTCCATCGGGACACGGAGAGCACCCATGAGTCTGGATTACGGTTTCGTGAAGGCGAAGGTGACGTCGGTGGCGCAGCTGAAGGGCTCGCCACACGGCAGCGAGATCCAGTATCACATCCACCTGACGCTCGCATTGCCGACCGGCGACTGGGACGTCGCGATCAACGTCGGCACCAACGACGCGGACGACCTGCTGAACTACAAGCTCGTCTACGATTTCCATCATCCGGTCACGGCGACGCTCGCGGCCGCGGCCGAAGGCTATACCGATCTCACCGGGCAAACCGCGCTGCCGGCGCTCGACTATCTGCGCAGCGACATCCTGAACGAGACGGGCGCATGGCGTGCCAGCGCGGTGATGGACGGCACCGAGAACGCGGAGCCGATCCCGTCGCTGCTGCGACTCGTCAATGCCGCGCAGTCGCAGGGGCTCGACGTCGTCGTGTTCGGCCGCACGTATAGGGAGGGCAACGGCATCCACGACACGCACATGAACCAGGGTTCGACAGGCGCGAACTACCTGCATCGCGCGGGCAACGACCACAACGATCACAACGACGTGTGGCAGGACGGCGCGTTGATCGTGCGCGTGAGCGAGTCGCAGTGGGCCGCGTATTTCGCGGCGTTCGAGCAGCAGGCCGTGCCGACCGACGCGCTCGGCAATCCGCTGCCGGACGCGGGGCCGATCACGCGCTGAACGTGGCGGCTGCCGGCGGCGTCACGCGGCCGGCAGCGTCTTGCCGAACGAGATGCGTTCCTCGACGCGATAGCCGAGCGCCGCATAGAAGCGGCATGCATCGTCGTTGCCGGGCAGCACCTGCAGGTTGATCTTCAGGCAGCCGCGCGCGGCGAGCGCGCGTTCCGCATGCGCGATCAGCGCGCGGCCGATGCCGAGCCGCCGCGCGTCGTTCGACACGCCGAACGAGTAGAGCCAGCCGCGATGTCCGTCGAACCCCGCCATCAGCGTGCCGACGACCCGCGCGCCGCGGGTCGCGACGAAGAACAGCTCCGGCTGCGTCGCGAGCTTCAGCTCGATCGAGCGCAGCGGATCGCGGTGCGGCGGCGCGCCGGCTTCGTCGTACTGCGGGAACGCATCGCGCCACACGGCCAGCACGGCATCGGTGTCGGTGCGTTCGAACGGGCGGATCGCGACAGCATCGGCGGCGGCATCCATCGCGGCGGTTTCCTTAGAGCGTGTCGAGGATCGACCGCAGCATCGCCATCATCTGGTCGATTTCCTCGGTCGTGACGTTCAGCGCGGGCATGAAGCGCAGCAGGTTCGGGCGCGCAGCGTTCAGCAGCAGGCCGTCGGGCTGCATGTCGCGGGCCTTCTCGACGATCTGCGGGCCGATGTCCTTGCCGAGCAGCAGCGCGCGCAGCAGGCCTTCGCCGCGTTCGCCCTCGAAGCCGCGTTCCTCCGACAGTTCGAGCAGCCTGCGCTTCAGGTATTCGGCGCGCTCGCGCACGCCTTCGAGGAAGCCGGGCGCGACGAGCTGCGAGATCACCGAATAGCCGACCGCCGTCATCAGCGGGTTGCCGTTGTACGTGCCGCCCTGGTCGCCGGCCTCGAACACCGCGACGTCGGCCTTCGACAGCAGCGCGCCGAGCGGTGCACCGCCGCCGATGCCTTTCGCGAGCGTCATGATGTCCGGCTCGATACCGGACAGCTCGTACGCGAACAGCGTGCCCGCGCGGCCGCACCCACTCTGCACTTCGTCGACGATCAGCAGCAGGTCGTGCTGCTTCGTCAGCGCGCGCAGCGCCTGCATGAATTCGCGCGTCGCCGGGATCACGCCGCCTTCGCCCTGGATCGGCTCGAGCATCACCGCGACGGTCTTGTCGGTGATCAGCTTCTCGACGGAGTTGATGTCGTTCAGCTCGGCCTTCGGGAAGCCCGGCACCTGCGGTGCGTAGATCGTGTCCCAGCCCGGCTTGCCGCTGGCCGACATCGTCGCGAGCGTGCGGCCGTGGAAGCTGTGGTCGAACGTGATGATCTCGTACGCGCCGTTCTTGAACTTGCGGCCCCACTTGCGCGCGAGCTTGATCGCGCCTTCGTTCGCTTCCGCGCCGCTGTTCGTGAAGAACACCTTGTCGAACACGCTGTGCTGCGTGAGCAGGCCCGCGAGCTTCGCCATCGGTTCGTTGTAGAACGCGGGCGACGGGTTCAGCAGCTTCTCCGCCTGCGTCTTCAGCGCTTCGACGATGCCGTCGTTGCAGTGGCCGAGGCTGTTGACGGCCCAGCCCTGAATGAAGTCCAGATAGCGCTTGCCCGTGTGATCGTAGAGCCACGAACCCTTGCCGTGCGTAAACACGATGTCGGGGCGGTTCGTGATGTACATCAGCGAGTCGATCGGGTAATCGTTCAGGGGCATGGCAGCAGACTCCAGCGGACGTTGAAAGGAAAGCGGGCAATAAAAAAGCCACGGAAGGCCGTGGCTGGTGGGTCGAACAGCTTGTGCGTAACCGGTGAAGCGGAGGAGTAGGTTACGCGCGAGTCCGTGACGAGCCGGCGGCATCCGGGCGGAGCGGCGAGCGGCGACGTCGAAGTGCGGACAGGAAGCGGTTCATGTGCGCAAGCATAAGGCATCCCGCGCCCCACTGTAAACCGCCGCGATGCCACGGATGTGACACGGCGGCGCGCAGCGGGGCGCGCGGGCGCGCCCGGGGCTCAGACCGGATGCGCGAGATCGGCGGCGCTCGTGAACGAGTCCGCGTAGAACTCGTCGGCCGGCAGCGCATGGTGCTGCGTGAAGTCGCGCTGTGCGGATTCGACCATCACCGGCGCGCCGCATGCGTACACCTGGTGGCCCGACAGATCGGGCAGGTCCTCGATCACCGCGCGATGGACGAAGCCGGTGCGGCCGGTCCACTGGTCGGCGTCGTCCGGCTCGGACAGCACCGGCACGTACTTGAAGTTCGGGATCTCGCGCGCCCATTGCTCGGCGAGCTCGCCGAGGTAGATGTCCTTCTTGCGGCGTGCGCCCCAGTAGAGCGTCATCGGGCGCGTGATGCCCGAATGCCTGACGTGCTCGACGATCGCCTTGATCGGCGCGAAGCCGGTGCCCGATGCGAGCAGCACGATCGGCTTGTCGGAGTCCTCGCGCAGGAAGAACGTGCCGAGCGGGCCTTCGAAGCGCAGGATGTCGCGTTCCTTCATCGCGCCGAACACGTGGTCGGTGAACTTGCCGCCCGGCATGTGGCGGATGTGCAGCTCGATCGGGCCTTCCTCGTGCGGCGCGTTCGCCATCGAGTAGCTGCGGCGCGAGCCGTCCTTCAGGATGAACTCGACGTACTGGCCCGCGAGGTATTGCAGGCGTTCGTTGGCCGGCAGCTGCAGCTTCACGACCATCACGTCGTCGGCGCGGCGCTCGAGCGCGGCGATCCGGCACGGCAGCTTCTTCACCTGCACGCCGTCGACGCCGGCGATTTCACGCACGTCGATCTCGAGGTCGCATTGCGCCTTCGAGCAGCACAGCAGCGCGAGGCCGCGCGTGCGCTCGTCGTTGGACAGTGCCGATGCGGCGTGCGGGCCCTGTTCGATCTGGCCCGACACGATCTGGCCCTTGCAGGAGCCGCACGCGCCGTTCTTGCACCCGTACGGCAGATGGACGTTCTGGCGCAGCGCCGCCGCCAGCACGGTTTCGTCCGACTCGACCTGGAACTGCCGGC
This sequence comes from Burkholderia sp. BCC1998, assembly GCF_905339875.1. Taxonomy (NCBI): domain Bacteria; kingdom Pseudomonadati; phylum Pseudomonadota; class Betaproteobacteria; order Burkholderiales; family Burkholderiaceae; genus Burkholderia; species Burkholderia sp. BCC1998. The sequence continues at coordinate 277,785 of NZ_CAJPHE010000004.1, read as the reverse complement.
CGCTTTGCTTGAGAGTAACGTTGAATGCCATAGAACCAAATAGAACAAAATGTGGGGACCGTGCATATCGCGCACGGCAGCTACAATGCAAACCCGTTGCGCGCCGCGCAACGCTGGCTACTGATTTCGCAACCAACATGATCGCGACTCGAATCCTGCGCCGGCCGCGCGTGCTGATCGTCGGCTGCGGCGACGTCGGCCTGCGCTGCGTCGCGCAATGGCGCGATGCGCGCCGCAACCTGCGCATCGTCGCGCTGACGAGCCATCCGGGCCGCCGCGACGAACTGCGCGCGGCAGGCGCGACGCCGCTCGTCGGCGACCTCGATCGCCGGGCGACGCTCGGACGTATCGCGGGCCTCGCCCGCACGGTCCTGCATCTCGCGCCGCCGCAATCCGACGGCCGCGACGATCGCCGCACCCGTGCGCTGATCGCCGCATTGTCCGTGCCTGCGCGGCGGCCGTCCGCACCGGCGGTGTCGTCGGTCGGCCGGCTGCGCACGCTGCGCGCCGCGACCCGACAGGCCGGCGTGCCGGTGCGGGAAGCGCGTATTGTACCCGACGCCCTTCGCGCGCCGACGCTCGTCTACGCCAGCACGACGGGCGTCTACGGCGACTGCGGCGGCGCCCGAATCGACGAAACGCAGCCGCTGCGCCCCGCAAATCCGCGCGCGTTCCGGCGCGTCTCGGCCGAGCGTCAGCTGCGGGCGGCGACGGTGCGCGGCGTGCTGTCCGCGCGCATCGTGCGCATTCCCGGCATCTACGCGGCGAACCGGCTGCCGCTCGCGCGGCTCGAGCGCGGCACGCCGGCACTCGACGCGGCCGACGACGTCTACACGAACCACATCCACGCCGACGATCTCGCGGCGATCCTGCGTCGCGCGGCCGTGCGCGGCAAGCCGGCGCGCGCCGTGCACGCGTCGGACGACAGCGAACTGCGGATGGGAGAGTATTTCGACCGGGTCGCGCAGGTGTTCGGCCTGCCGCCGCCGCCGCGGATCAGCCGCGCGGACGCCGAGCAGCAACTCGAGCCGGCGCTGCTGTCGTTCATGCGCGAGTCGCGGCGCCTGTCCAATGCGCGGCTCAAGGCCGAATTGTGCGTGACGTTGCGCTATCCGACCGTAGACGAATTCCTTCAAACGCTCGCGCCGCGCGGCGCGTCAGGTCAGCGCCGGTAACGCCTCGATCAGCAGGAAGCACAACAGCGCGCCGATCAGCGCGCCGATCAGGTTCGGATGGTATTTGTGCTTCATGTGCATCATGGCCAGCAGCGCGCCGATCACGATGGCGCCCACGACCGCGAACGCGATCGTCACGTACGACAGTTCGAAAGAATGGTTGAAGTTCATGATGTCTCCCCTGCATTGCTGCTCGTACAGCTTGTGATTTCAGTATAGCGGGGGATCGGGCGGCCGCGACGCGGTCCGACATCGAACGATCGTGCGGATTTTCCCTTACAGGGTTTTGACGGGATTGCGCAGGGCTGAAAGGTCGCTGTCGTTAAGCCAGCGCCACGCGCCCGGCGCCAGGTCGTCCGGCAGCGTGAACCCGCCGATGCTTTCGCGGTGCAGTGCCTCGACGCGATTGCTGGCAGCCGCGACCATGCGTTTCACTTGATGATATTTGCCTTCGAGGACGGTCAGCGCGAGCGCGTGCGTGTCGCGCGCGTCGGCGGCGACCGCCGCGATCGGCTTTGGTTCGCCGTGGAGCTGCACGCCGGCGCGCAGCGCGTCCAGCTGGGCGTCGTCGAGCGGGTGGCGCACGGTGGCGACGTAGGTTTTCGGCACCTTGCGCTTCGGCGACGTGTACGCGTGCACGAACTGGCCGTCGTCGGACAGCAGCAGCAGGCCCGTCGTGTCCTGGTCGAGGCGGCCGACGCATTGCACGCCGCGTGCGACGAGCGGCGGGGGCAGCAGGCTGAACACGCTCGCGTGGTGTTGCGGCTCGCGCGAACACTCGTAGCCGGCCGGCTTGTTGAGCGCGAGATACGCGCGGGCGTGGAACGGCCACGCGGTGTCGTCGACCGTGAACACGAGGCCGTCGGTGTCGAACGACGCGTCGGGGTCGGTCGCGCTCGCGCCCGCGACGGTGACGCGGCCCGTTTCGATCAGGCCGCGACACTGGCGGCGCGAGCCGAAGCCCTGCGTGTAGAGAATGCTTTCGAGATCCATAGCGCGCGCATTCTATCAAGCCACGCGCCGGCACCGGCACGAACCTGCCCACGCTGGTAAGCTGCCGGAGCGCCGCGCCGCACGTTTGTTCTTCACGGAAAGTGGACGTCGCATTCAAGGGGCGTCCGGCTTCAGCGTGAAGTCGCGCCACGACGGCGGCAGGCTCGTACCCGGGCTGCCGCCGTCTCCATCCGACACGGAGTTCGCCGCATGAATCCGACGACGCTCGATGCACTCGCCGATTTCCCCCGTCAGCTCGAAGCCCATTTCGCCGCCGTGCCGGACGGCTACGCGCGCTGGACCCCCGACGACTGGAGCGGGATCCCGAGCGAGCATTTCTCGCCGCTCGGGCAGCTCTGCCACGTGCGCGACATCGAAATCGACGGCTACCACGTGCGGCTGCGGCGGATGCTCGACGAAGATCACCCGCTGCTCGTGTCGGTCGACGGCGATGCGCTCGCGCTCGAGCGCCGCTACGACGCCGCGTACGCGTCCGACGTGCTCGCGGCGATTCGCGACGCGCGGCGCGAGACGCTCGACCTCGTGTCGCGCCTCACGCCCGGGCAGTTTGCGCGCACCGGGGAGTTCGAAGGCTACGGCGCGCTGACCGTGCGCGGTCTCGTCCATTACCTGTGCAGCCACGACCAGCAGCATCTGGCCGGCATGCAGTGGCTGCTCGGCAAGATTGACGCGGCGCTGTACGCGCGCTGAACCGCACGGCCCGGCGGCCGTGCATCGTGTCGCGTCGAGCGGATTTCGCCGCGTTCGTCGGTGGGGCAGCCCACCGTTCCGGATGCCTGACTGGATCGTTTTTCTGGATAATTCATCCAGCCGTGCCCGGCTGACCGGCACGTCGCGCGTGCCTACACTCCTAGCTTCATTCAACGCAAACAGGAGTCAACCGTGGCTACTCATACGCTCGCAGACAAGGTCGTCCTGATCGCAGGCGGCGCCAAGAATCTCGGAGGGCTGATCGCCCGGGACCTGGCCGGCCACGGCGCGAAGGCGGTGGCGATTCACTACAACAGCGCGGCATCGCAGGCGCAGGCCGAAGAGACGGCCGCTGCCGTGCGCGCGGCCGGCGCGGAAGCCGCGACGTTCCAGGCCGACCTGACGACGGCCGCCGCGGTCGAGAAGCTGTTCGGCGATGCGAAGCAGCGCTTCGGCAAGATCGACATCGCGATCAATACCGTCGGCAAGGTGCTGAAGAAGCCGTTCACCGAAATCACCGAGGCCGAGTACGACGAGATGTTCGCGGTGAACAGCAAGTCGGCGTTCTTCTTCATCAAGGAAGCGGGGCGGCACCTCGAGGATCACGGCAAGCTCGTCACGCTCGTGACGTCGCTGCTCGGCGCGTTCACGCCGTTCTATGCGGCCTACGAAGGATCGAAGGCGCCGGTCGAGCACTTCACGCGCGCGGCGTCGAAGGAGTACGGCGCGCGCGGCATCTCGGTGACGGCGGTCGGGCCCGGCCCGATGGATACGCCGTTCTTCTACCCGGCCGAAGGCGCCGACGCGGTCGCGTATCACAAGACGGCCGCCGCGCTGTCGCCGTTCAGCAAGACGGGCCTCACCGACATCGAGGACGTCGTGCCGTTCATCCGTCATCTCGTGACCGACGGCTGGTGGATCACCGGGCAGACGATCCTGATCAACGGCGGCTATACGACCAAGTAATCGACCCGGTAACGGGCCGTGCCGGCGGTCGTCGTGTGCGCGGCGACCCGCAATGGACCGTTTGCATGGACAATGGACGGGCGCGCGGACACAACGCCGCGCGCCGTTTCATCTGTGCCGCCGGGATCGGCCGCGACGCGCGGCGCTTGCCGGCCGCGGTCGTCCGAACCCACGTTCTCTGCCTGCCGATGGACAAGCTGGATCAGGTCAGGATCTTCCTTCAGGTTGCCGAGATGGGCAGCTTCATCAAGGCGGCCCACGCACTCGACGTGCCGCGCGCGACCGTGTCGGCCGCCGTCCAGCAGCTCGAGACCGCGCTCGGCACGCGCCTGTTGCACCGTACGACTCGGCAGGTCCAGCTGACTGCCGACGGCGCGCTGCTGCTGGAGCGTGGCCGGCGCCTGCTCGCGGAAGCCGACGAGCTCGACCGGCTGTTCCGGCGTCGCGATCGCGACGTGATCGGGCGGCTGAACGTCGATGCGCCGAGCCGGATCGCGCGCCGCGTGATCGCCCCCGCGCTGCCGTCGCTGTTTCGCCGCTACCCGAAGCTGCAACTGTCGCTCGGCTCGACCGACCGCTCGATCGATCTCGTGCAGGAGGGTGTCGACTGCGCGATCCGGGTCGGGCGGCTCGCGGACAGCAGCCTCGTCGTGCGGCCGCTGGGGCAGTTCGCGCTGATCAACTGCGCGAGCCCCGACTACCTGCGCGAATGCGGCGTGCCCGAGCATCCCGATGCGCTTGCGCACGGGCACTGGGCGATCGGCTATGCGTCGCCGACGACCGGCCGCGAGCTCGGCTGGGAATACTGCGCGGACGGTGGACGGCATACGCTGACGCTGCCGAGCCGCGTGATCGTCAACAACGCTGAAACCTATATCGCGAGCTGCATCGCAGGCATGGGGCTGATCCAGATTCCGCGCTTCGACGTCGTGCATCTGCTCGACAGCGGAGCGCTGGTCGAGGTGATGCCCGGCCATCGGGCCGCGCCGATGGACGTGTCGGCCGTATATCCGCATCGGCGGCATCGGTCGAGGCGGCTCAACGCGTTCGTCGAGTGGTTCGGCGAGCTGATGGCGGATGCATTGAACGACACGGGCGCGGCCGGCAGCGGCGACTGAAAGCGGCGTCGTGGCCGCAACTGAGGGCCGCCCGCCATTCGCCGGCCGGTGACGCCGATCGATCGGCGTCGGTGCGACGCGGCATGCGCGGTACGTCCGGCACGTGCGGCCATCGCGTCGCGCACTCAGGCGGCGAACTGCCGCGTGCGCCCGGTCGCCCGCACCGCGTCGATCAGCGCGGCGCAGGCGCCGTCGGGCTTCGACGCGAACGCGTAAAAGCGCGCGGCCGGCAACGCCGGCAGGCCGTCATTCGCCCCGCATGCGCGCAGGCCGTCGCGCAGCTGGCTGCGCGCGAGCGCCGTGACCGCGAAGCCGGCCAGCGCGGCCGATATGCAGCCGGCCATGCTGGCGCTTTCGAACAGCACGCGAAACGGCCGCAGCGCGGCGGCGAGCGAGGACACCGCGGCTTCCCGGTACACGCACGGCTCCGGGAACAGCGCGAGCGGCACATCGCCTTCGGCGTCGATTGCCATATCCGACGCGAACGCCCATACCAGTGGTTCTTCCCACAGCAGTTCGCCCGGCGCGTCGACCTGCCTGCATTGCTTGCCGAACACGACGTCGAGCCGGCCCAGCGTCTGCTCGCGCAGCAGTGCCGCGGTGATCCCGACCTTCAGTTCGATCGATGTGCGCGGATGACTGTCGCGAAACGTGCGCAGCACCTGCGGCAGCCATGCGCCCGCGAAATCCTCCGACGCGCCGACCCGCAGCCGGCCATGCGCCGGCGCGCCGCGCAGCCTCGCGCGCACTTCGCGCTCCATGTCGACGATGTTGCGCGCGTACGCGTACAGCGTGTCGCCGGCCGGCGTGAGCGCGATGCGGCGCGTCGTGCGCGCGAGCAGCACCGTGCCGGCCGCCTGCTCGAGCCGCTTGATGTGGCCGCTGACCGCGGACGGCGTCAGCGCGAGGCGCTCCGCGGCCGGCGCGAAGCCGCGGCTGTCGACGACTTCGAGGAAGGTGCGTAACAGCGCGATGTCGAGCGCGGTCGACGCGGGATCGGTCAGCGGTTCCATCGGTTGATTCACCACGATATTTGAAGAATGAGTAATGATACGCCGCGAATCGTGATGAGAGACGGGCCTACCATCGGGCATTCAGGCTGACCAACCGGAGTGCACATGACCGCTTACCGCTATGCGACGACCGCGTCGCTCGAACTCGCCTATCTCGAATGGAACCCGCGCGGCGAACGCGTGGCCGTGCTGCTGCACGGCTGGCCGGACAGCCCGGTCGGCTGGGAGGCCGTGGCTCGAACGCTGGCCGCGCGCGGCTACCGCGTGCTCGCGCCCGCGCTGCGCGGTTTCGCGCCGACCCGCTTTCGCGATCCCGCGACGCCGCGCAGCGGCCGGCTCGCGGCGCTTGGCCGCGACCTGCTCGAATTCATCGACGCGCTCGGCATCGAGCGGCCCGTGCTGGTCGGGCACGACTGGGGTGCGCGCGCGGTTGCGAACGCGTGCGGGTTGCGCGACGGCGCGGCCTCGCATCTGGTGATGCTGTCGGTGGGATACGGCACGAACGACCCGGCCCAGGCGTTGTCGCTGCCGCAGGCGCGCAACTACTGGTACCACTGGTTCCTGGCGACGCCGCGCGGCGAGCAGGCGCTGCGCGACGATCGCCGGGCGTTTGCGCGCCTGATGTGGGATACGTGGTCGCCGGCCGGCTGGTACGACGCACGCGACTTCGACGCGGCCGCGACGGCCTTCGACGGCCCGGACTGGATCGACGTGGTGCTGCACTCGTACCGTTATCGCTGGGGATTCGTCGACGGCGGGGCCGCGTATGCGGACGACGACGCGCAACTGACGCCCGCACCGGTGCTGTCGGTGCCGACGCTCGTGCTGCACGGCGGCGCGGACTCCTGCAACGGGTCCGAGACTTCGGCCGGGCGCGAGCGGTTCTTCACCGGCCGCTACGAGCGCGCCGTGCTGGACGGTGTCGGGCACTTTCCGCAGCGTGAGGCGCCGGGAGCGGTTGCGGACGCGATCGCGCGGTTCTGCGAGCAACGCTGAACGCGCGGCCGCACCTCGGTGCGCGGTCGATCGAACCGGTCACTCGGTGCGGTGCGGGATGCTGTCCGGGAACGGGTAGGGCGCGTGCGGCCCTGGCCAGTCGGGCACGGGCGGCTCGCGCAGCAGGTCGCATCCGCCCAGCAGGATCGACAACAGCGCGGCAAGCACGCAGCGGCGGATCGGGCTCGAAAAGAAGACGCGCGTGGACATGAGCGGCCTCCGTGCTTGCGTGTCCTGATGCTTGGACCGCCGGGGAAGGGCGTGCGTTGCGGTGTGCCTCGCGCGCGGCAACAACAAAAAACCCGCGAAGCGGCGAGCTTGCGCGGGTTTCGACAGTGCAGCGCATGACGCTGCGAAAGACTGGTGCCAGGGCCTGAACGAAATAACCTTGCTAATTCCTTGATAATTAAGGGGTTCGTGGCGTGCCCGCAACACTGATACCCCTGTTGGTACCCCTGCGGCTAGTCGGTTGCTCGAATGCACCCCGCGTGTTTGGACACGGCATGATGATCCATCGTATCGAGAACCGTGCGGCGCGTTGGAATTCTCGGACTGGCTAACGTGCAGTCCCTGCACATCAGAAAAAGAAACGCGCCCTTGATCGTGAAGAGCAAGGGCGCGTCAGATTGAAAGGAACACGCTACCGCGTATGTCGACAGCAGCGCCAATCATCTAGCGACGGGGCTTCGGGGCCATACCTGCCTCGAGCAGCCAAGTCGGCGTGCACGCAATTGCACCCTTACGGCTGAGAATTTCTACGAGCGGAACTTGGTGCTTCAACTGATGCGGACAGTCGAGATTGATGCCGAGTTTGCGGAAATATGCCTTGTGGCGTGCACGCGTTACATCCGCGTAGAACAACCGCCAGTCGGCACCAAGCATGTGAAGAGCGAGAGCGGGGCGCATGCGATCGTCGATACCGGCTACAGCAACTCAGCGATGCGCTGGATTGCTCGGTAGATCAGCTTTTGCAGCGAGGATCGAAGCGTGTGGACGATCAGTTAGCGACCATTGCAGATGCGTTGCTTGGACTTGATGCCAACGAGCGAGTACTCGTTGTGCAGTTCGTTCAACAGTTTGCCGATTTGCTTCGGACGCAACGCGGTACGGGCGGCAAGTCGCGCAAGTAGTTGGGTCTGGTGACTACCGGCGAATGTTCCTTTGCGCTTGAGAACGCTTCTCCTTCTCAGGACAGCCTTTAGCCACGACCTACCTTCTCCCGCTGCGCACTCTGAGACAACCGTCTGGTGCTGAAATACCAAGCAAGTGACTTACAAAGACACTGCTTGGTACTATTGCACTACAGATAATTACAGGTTGCGAACGGGGAACGCGAATGTACGATCAGTCCTTCAGCGAGTTTACGCTTCTGCGCATGCTCCGGAAGAGTGATTTCCGAGATCACTCAGATTTGTATGATAATAACAATAAAAAAAATTGCATTAGTGCGGCGGCTAATGCGGCGCGTACAAATTTTCAAGGTGTAATTCCATTGACGGCGTTCAAAAAAAATGGAAAGAGTGTTTATCAAGTCGCTGATTTGTCGAGTGAGCTGACGCTTAGAAAAATCACGCTGAATATTCGACGAAAAACTAGGGTTAGGCAGCCGGATCGGCAATCGATTGTGGCTAATCTGAAGCTGCTATTGACGGAAGGGATTCCGTTCCGATTGTATCGTCTTGATATAAAGTCGTTTTACGAGTCATTCGATACTTCCGAGGTGATTCGGGCGGTTAACGAAATTTCTGAACTAAGCCCTCAAACAAAGCGTTTGGCCGAATGGCTGCTAAGTGCATATCAGTCAAATGGCGGGCTTGGGGTGCCGCGGGGGTTGGCGCTTAGTGCTGTATTGTCAGAAATGATGATGCGAGATTTTGATGTTTCTGTCAGGGGGATATCGGGGGTTTATTTCTATGCGCGATATGTAGACGACATTGTTGTGATAACGAGTGCGCTAGAAAACGAAACGACATTTCTGAAGAGGCTGAAGAGTAGGCTTCCTCGCGGGCTGGAATTTAATGAATCAAAGCAGCGGGTGCAGTGCGTTAAAGAGAGGGTGAGTCCAGAGAAAACGCCAAGCGGGAAGGCGGTTATTTCATTCGGATATTTGGGTTATTCTTTCGATGTGCTGGAGCCGAAAAGAATAAATGATATGCAACCGAATAAGCATTTCAGAGACGTGCTGGTGAATATATCGAGAGATAAGAAGACGCGATATAAGACTAGAATATGTCTTTCGTTTCTAGAATTTTCGAAAGATCATGATTTTGACCTCTTGTATGATCGATTGAAATTTCTGACAAGTAACTTTAGCGTGAAGGATTTGAACACAGGGAAGCGTAGGCTTGCGGGTATTTATTACAATTACCCTCATATTTCAAGCGATGCCGCTAGTTTGATAGAGTTGGAAAAATTCCTTCGAGATGCGATTCGCAGCGCTCATGGTCGAGTTTTTTCTCGTAGTTCCAAGATATTGACTTCACTGCACAAACGGAAGCTCCTCACGTTGAGCTTCATGCGCGGTCACAAGGACTGTACGTTTGCGCATTTTCACGCGAGCCGAATTCACGCAATACAGGGGTGCTGGAATCATGGGTAAGAATAAAAATAAAAAACAAATCAATAAGCGTGATTACTGCCGGGTGCTTGTGACGGAAACTTTACCGTACGAAACTCCGATTATTTTCTCGAACGAAGGGTTGTACAGAAATGTGATATCGGGTCAAAATGCCAATGGAATAACGCGGATTTTGGTCGATGGGCTGGTGTGTGGTGAGAAATCAAAGAAGGGTAGTGCAACCACTCCTTATTTGTATAAAATTAGAAAAAATGCAGCCGAATTCCGTCGCCTCGGCTTGGTTCATCCAATTTCTCAGTGGAAAATAAAAGAATTCTATGAGAAGTATGAAAGGGCGGTGCTGCATTATTGTGCTGCTAGCCCTGCGTCCATTCGATCTCCGCATAAAATCGCTTCAACTTTTTACACAAAAAGTTCATGGGAAAATATCAGTCAATATAAAACGGGGGGAGTATCGGAAGCTGCGCTGGATCAATTTGCGAAGCACAGTCCGTCCTTTTTCGCCTATCGCGGATATGATAGGCTGTACAAATTCTTCGATTCCCCTGATTTTTTGGGGCTCGAGAAAGCGTTCGGGCATCTATGGACGTTAGACGTTTCAAAGTGTTTTGATAGTATATATACGCATTGCTTATCGTGGGCGACAAAAGACAAGGATTTTACAAAGGCGCACGTTACAGTTGAGTCGACCTTCGGGCAGGCATTTGATGGCGTAATGCGTCATGCAAACCATAATGAGACTAATGGTATTGTTATCGGCCCCGAGGTAAGTAGAGTCTTTGCTGAAATAGTATTCCAGGCGGTCGATAGTAGAGTTATAAAGAAGTTAAGAGAAGGGTGTAGTGCTGCCTATGGCGAGGACTACGAGATACGCCGATACGTCGATGATGTGTTTATATTTTCCGGTGACGAAGGGATGGCGCAGCAAGTTTTCGAATGCTATCGCGATACGTTGGTGGAATTTAATTTGCATGTTAACTCTGCTAAGTCGCAGTGCTTTCGGCGGCCATTCGTTACAAAGAAATCTAGAATTATTCGAGATGCCAATAGGATTGCGAGTGAATTTCTGGAAAAATTCATCGATGAGGTTGACGGTACTTCAAAAATTGTCCCAAAGAAGATTTTCCATAAATGGAAGCTTACGAGAAGTTTTGTTGAGTCGGTAAAATCAATATGTTCTTATAATGATGTTGCGTATGATGAGGTGTCGTCGTATCTGATTTCTGCTTTCACGGAAAGAATTAAGAAATTGGCGAACTCGGATGTCGACACTCTGTCGGACGATGATGCCGAGAATTACCGTGATTGCGGGTTGGTGTTGCTTGATGTGCTTTTCTTCTTGTACTCGGTTTCTCCTTCGGTAAGTGCGTCGTATAAGCTCGCCACGTCTATCATTGTATTAATAAGATTCTTTGATAAGAAGTTGGTGGTGTTTAAGGAGACGATCAGGCAAAAAATATATGATTTGACGAATTCCCTGTTATCTCATGGAAGCTTGGGGAGGCGTGCGGCCGTAGAAGGGTTCACATGGCTTGAGGCGAGCAACATATTGCTTGCCAGCAGGGAGTTGGGCGAAAACTACCTTCTTTCGGAGGAGGTCGTAGAGGAGCTATTTGATGCGCGTGGAAAGCTCTCGTATTTCGATATCACATGCGGTCTGTTCTATGTCAGAAAAGAGCCGAAATACAGAAGGCTCAGGCGCCTTTTGGTTAAGGCGGCTGATAGCGGTTTGAAAGATTTGTCGGACATCCTTTTCAACTCGGAGAAGGCTCATTTGTTTCTCGATTTGATAACGTGCCCGTATGTCTATCATACTCAGCGTCGCCGATGGATATCACGATTTTATGTCCAACTGAAGATGACCCCCCCTTCGGCAGGGGAACTGGATAAGTTTCTTGAGGCTGCATCGAAGCAGTATTGGTTTGTGAACTGGACTGAGGTTGATTTGCTGAACTCGCTTGAGAAAAAGGAATTGAAGCGTGCATATTGAGCGGTTACAATCCGTGTCGAAAGATGGTCGTGGCTCCTCCACGGAAGTCGCTTGCACGGGGCGACCGTACTTCTATGACAGGCATAGGTGGCTGCTCCGATATGGAAGCGCCGCGCAGACTGGCATATGAGCGGCTGAAGCTGTCCGAGCTGTTCACACAGTGGAAGTTGCACACACTCAGCGACCCGATCATCTTTCACCAACCTTAGCCACGTCCCGCTGCAACTCAGCGGGTTCTGTGCGCGTCCTGCTGTCAATCTGCTCGATCGCTCATCCGCTGTGCGTGCCCAGTCTAGGGCTGGGATCATTGAGGTGTCTTGCATCGATCCAGCTAACGCCTCGCATTTCTAGAGATTCCATTTCGACGATCGGAGCACTACAGATCGGGGCGACGTTCGTCGGTACGAACTTATGTGCGGCAAATGTGAGTCGTCACTCATCTGGCGCGGATAGTCGATCCTGCTTCGGTAAAAAACCGACCGTTTTCTTGCCGCTACAAAACACGCTGGAAAAGTGGAAATAAAGTCCGTGTTCCGGAATAGGTTTCCACATGGCATATTTACCACGTTATCTTTCCATCGGGCGCGCCATGTCCAAGACTTTTCTATACGCACGCGTGAGCACCGGCGACCAAACGACAGCGAACCAAATCATGCTGGCCGAAAAGGCGGGGTACGTCGTTGCACCCCGTCACGTGTACGAAGAAACGATTAGCGGGACGGTTGCCGCGATGGACCGGCCGATGTTCGCCAGATTGGTCGCGAAGCTTGACGAAGGCGACAAGCTGGTTGTGACCAAGCTTGATCGGCTCGGGCGGAACGCGCGCGACATTGATGCGACGGTCGCGATGCTGCGGAATATGCAGGTCGCCGTCATTGTGCTGGACCTGCCGGTGGTGGAGGTGACGAGCGCGGCTGGTGATTTGGTTATGAGGATGTTCGCGGCGTTCGCGCAGTTCGAGCGGGATCAACTGGTCGAGCGGACGCACGCAGGTCTGGCGCGCGCGAAAGCAGAAGGGAAGATCGCCGGTCGTCCTTCATCGCTGACGGCTGCACAGCGCGCGGAAATTAAGGCAAAGCTGGCGGCGGGTGCGACTGCGCGCGGACTCGCGAAGGAATACGGGGTGTCGCACCCGACGATCAGCAAGGCTGCTGCTGATATCGCAGCATGACCTGGCTGGAGCTAAATAGGCAGCGGGCGCGCATGTGCTTGCTGACGTAACCGGCCGCGCACTTATCTGCCGCCCTTGCGCAAAGGGCGCTATTTTTACCGAACTACTTGCCGTTGTTCCGGTTTTTTTCCGAATTGAGCAGTTGGGAGATTCGCCCTGCCGACAGGTCAAGCATGTTCGCCACCCGTGCTTGTGCCCCTTTGTCGTCGACCGAGCGCTCGATTTCGACCAGTGTCGCGACGTATCGCGACTTGCCGCTTCCGGTCATCCCGTTGTACGCGGCCTTTGCTTGCTCTTTTTGCGTCTGTTCGAGCCTTGCTTGCTTCTCGTGCAGTTCTCGCAGTTGATCGGTCGTTTGCTTGAAACCTTCCACGACGGTTTTCATGATTTGCTCAAGCGGATCGGGGTGGGCCATGACGGGTCCTCAAGTGTTGAATTGCGAATCATGCTACTGCATCGACGGGGCGAAGTAAACGAAAGTGTTTAATTTATCTAAACCATTTCGTTTACGTCTGATGTCGGCGCAGCCTTGAGGTGTAACGTGGGGAACTACAACTTGATCAGGCCGCTTCCGCGCTGAGCGGAATAATTTCCGCCCCGACTTTTTGCCGTTCAAGGTAGTCCGCCCATTGCTGCATCATCAGGCGGCGCTCCTTGAGGAATTTTGTGCGGTTGTACGCTGAGCCGAGCGCGTCCGGTACGGCGTGTGCCAACTGGTGTTCAATGACTTCCGGCTTCTGCTCCAGCTCTTCGTGCAGGATGGTACGGGCCATCGCATGAAAGCCGTGTCCGGTAATTTCCGTGCGTGTGTCATATCCCAAGCGACGAAGTGCCGCGTTGATCGCAGCTTCGCTCATTGGTCGCTCGGCAGAACGAGCACCGGGGAAAACATAACGGCCGCGACCTGTCAGCGCGTGCAGATCACGCAAGATGACGACGGCTTGCGTAGCGAGAGGAACAAGGTGATCGGGTCTTGGTTTTCGTGACGAGATAGCGCCATTCGCCTTTGCCCAAATCGAACTGACTCCATTCGGCCTTGCGTAGTTCGCCGGGGCGAACGAACAACATCGGCGCAAGCTTGAGTGCGCAGAGCACCGGAAATGTTCCGCTGAACCCGTCGAACGCGCGCAGCATTTCGCCGATTTTTTTCGGATCCGGTGATCGAGGCAAAGTGCGTTGCGGTGGCAGGCGGAATCGCACCGATCAGGTCCTTAGCAGGATTGAGGTTCAGCTTGCCATTCTGGATCGCATACCGAAAAACGCGGCTGATTTCGCTGCGGACGCGGTGCGCTGTGTACCGCGCGCCTCGACTGTCGATCCGTTTGAGCACTTCCCGAATCTCCGGCGCGTCGATTTCCTTGATCGGACGCTTGCCAAGCCACGGAAATACATCGTTTTCCATGCGGGCAAGCGTCTTTTGATGCTGACCAATCTCGACGTGCGACTTGCGCTCTTCGAGCCAAGCGCGCGCGATTGGCTCGAATGTGTTGAAGGCGTTCAGCTTGGCCGTGCGTTTCTAGATCTTTTTCGCTTCATTCGGATCGATGCCTTCGACGAGTTTGGCGCGTGCCTCGTCGCGCTTCTTACGAGCGACGGCCAGCGAGACGTCAGGGTATACGCCGAGTGCAAGCAGTTTTTCCTTCCCGGCGAAGTAATACTTGAACTTGAGCCGCCAGTATTTTTGGCCGCTCGGCATGACTTGCAAGAACAGGCCGTTGCTGTCGTAGATTTTTTGAATCTTTGGTCCCGGCTTGGCAGTCCAGATTGCCGTGTCGGTCAAGGGCATCAGGGGTATCTCCGTTAGTTGGAGCCTCGAAGTGAGGACGTACCCCTAAAAGTACCCCTGCGTACCCCCGGCTTTCAACGAACCGAGCCGGACTCTTCCGGAACGAAATTTCCCTCCGCGCCTTTATTTATCAAGGTTTTTGCGACCGGTCGGGAATTTCGAGGAACATTAGCTGGTGCCCAGGGCCGGAATCGAACCGGCACGCCTTGCGGCGGGGGATTTTGAGTCCCCTGCGTCTACCAATTTCACCACCTGGGCTTTGATCCTGGCCGCGCATGCGATTCGTACGGATTGTGCGCGGCGAAACGCGAATTATGGCGGAAAACGGGGCACCGGGCAAGCTGTCCGGCGACCGCCCGTGCGTTACTGGCTCAGATAGACGAATCGGCCCTGCTTCACGATCCCCATCACGCTCGCGCGCTGATCGAGCCCCACGTGATCCTTGTCGCTGGTGTTGACGACGCCGTTCGGCACGACGAGTTCGTGCGCGCGTTCGAGTTCGCGCCGCAGCGCCGCGCGGAAGCCCGGCGTGCCGGGCTGCGCGGCCTTGAGCGCGCGGCCGACCGCGTCGGCGAGGCGCGGGTACACGCCCGCCGCGTCGCCCGCGAACTGGGTGACCGTGCCGGCACCGTATTTCGCTTCATACGCATCGACGAACGCGAGCGCGGCCTTGCGGGCCGGATGGTCGGCAGGCAGCGTGCGCGCGACGACCACCGGCTGGGTCGGGAACAGCGTCCCGTCGACGTCCTTGCCGCCGAGCTTGATGAACTCCGGCGTGGCGATCCCGTGCGTCTGGTAGATCGCGCCCTTGTAGCCGCGCTCGATCAGCGTGCGTTGCGGCAACACGGCCGGCGTGCCCGAGCCGGCGATCAGGATCGCGTCGGGCTTCGCGGCGATCAGCTTCAGCGCCTGGCCGGTGACGCTCGCGTCGGTGCGGTTGAAGCGTTCCGTCGCGATCACGCGGATCTTGCGGACTTCCGCGAAGCGCGTGAATTCGTTCAGCCAACTGTCGCCATAGCTGTCCGCGAAGCCAATGAAGCCGACCGTCTTCACGCCGTGGTTGGCCATGTAGCGCGTCATCACGTCGGCCATCGCGCTGTCGCTCTGAGCCATCTTGAATGCCCAGGTCCGCGCGCCTTCCTGCGGCTCGACGATCGCGCCGGAGCCGACCAGCGTGATCATCGGCGTCTGGGCGGCGGCCACCGCGTCGAGCGCCGCGAGCGCGGCCGGCGTGATGTTCGGCCCGACCACGACGTCGACGCGATCCTCGTCGACCAGCTTGCGGATGTTGCGCACGGCTGCGCCCGGGTCGGACGCGTCGTCGAGCACCGTCACCTGCACCGGCTGCCCGGCGATCGTCTTCGGCCACATCAGGATCGCGTTCTTGCTGGTGATGCCGATCGCGGCGGCCGGGCCGGTCGACGACAGGTCGACGCCGACCTTCAGGTCGGCATGCGCGGCCGCGCAGGCGAGCACGAGGGCGGCGCCGGCGGCGCGGCGCAACAGGGCGGGAAGCGTCATGCGGAAATCTCCGTCGGGCAATAAAAAGGGGCGCGATTTGCGCCCCTGTCGTTATACCTGACCGTCAAAGCTCGTACGATTCGGATTCGCCCTTGAGCGCCTGCTCGATCAGCTTGCGGTTCAGCGTCGGCGACAGCAGCTCGACGAGCGTATACACATAGCTGCGCAGATAGGCGCCCTGCTTGAGCGCGACACGCGTCACGTTGCTGCCGAACAGGTGGCCGACCGGGATCAGCCGCAGGTTGCGGTCGCGCTCCGGGTTGAATGCGATGTCGGCCATGATCCCGACGCCCAGGCCGAGTTCGACGTAGGTCTTGATCACGTCGGCGTCGATCGCTTCCAGCACGATGTCCGGCGACAGCCCGCGCAGCGCGAACGCATGATTGATCTTCTTGCGGCCGGCGAACGCGTCGTCGTACGTGATCAGCGGGTACTGCGCGAGATCGTCCAGCGTGACCGGCTTGCGTTCGAGCAGCGGATGGTCGGCCGGCACCACGGCCGCGTGATGCCACTGGAAGCAGGGCAGCGACACGAGTTCCTTGTAGTCGGCGATCGCCTCGGTCGCGATCGCGAGATCGGCCTGGTCGTGGATCACCATCTCGGCGACCTGCGTCGGGCTGCCCTGCAGGATCGACAGGTGCACCTTCGGGAAGCGCTTCTTGAACTCGGCGATCGCGGCCGGCAGCGAGTAGCGGGCCTGCGTGTGGGTGGCGGCGATCGTCAGGTTGCCCTGATCCTGCGCCGCGTAATCTTTTCCGACCCTTTTAAGGCTTTCAACTTCCTGCAGGATCCGCTCGACCGATGCGAGGATGATCCTGCCCGGCTCGGTGAGCGAGCGCACGCGCTTGCCGTGGCGCGTGAAGATCTCCACGCCGAGCTCGTCCTCGAGCTCGATGATCGCCTTCGACACCCCCGGTTGCGACGTGTAGAGCGCCTTGGCGGCCTCGGTGAGGTTGAAATTCTGCCGGACGGCCTCGCGCACGAAGCGAAATTGGTGCAGGTTCATTTATAACCCTTCCGCATATCAACAGAATTTTTTAGTCGTTTGAAATATAAGGCGAGTTTATTACGATTCACCGGAGTTTTTCAAATATGGATATCTGTTTTCGTCATTAGCAATCCAGCCGGGCCGCGCAAGGCCGGCGATGGCGGCGGAACGGAGATTCGGGCGCGACGTGGCTAGGACGTCGCGCGGTCACCACGAAAACCCCTGGGGTCCCCGAATGTATCAGTACGACCAATACGACCAGACGATCGTCGACGAGCGTGTCGCGCAGTACCGCGATCAGGTGCGCCGCCGGCTGTCGGGCGAGTTGAGCGAAGAAGAATTCCGTCCGCTGCGCCTGCAGAACGGCCTGTACATGCAGCGCCACGCGTACATGCACCGCATCGCGATTCCGTACGGCAACCTGCGCAGCGACCAGTTGCGGATGCTGGCGCGCATCGCCCGCGAACACGACCGCGGCTACGGCCACTTCTCGACCCGCTCGAACATCCAGTTCAACTGGATCCAGCTCGAGGAAACGCCGGAGATCCTCGCGAAGCTCGCGTCGGTGCAGATGCACGGCATCCAGACCTCGGGCAACTGCATCCGCAACATCACGGCGGACCAGTTCGCGGGCGTCGCCCAGGACGAGGAGATCGATCCGCGTCCGTGGTCGGAAATCCTGCGCCAGTGGTCGACGTTCCATCCCGAATTCGCGTGGCTGCCGCGCAAGTTCAAGATCGCGGTGTCGGGCTCGACGCACGACCGCGCGGCCGTGCAGATCCACGATCTCGGCGTGTACCTGAAGAAGAACGCGCAGGGCGAGGTGGTCGCGAGCATCCTCGCGGGCGGCGGCCTCGGCCGTACGCCGATCATCGGCGCGGTGATCAAGGAAGACCTGCCGTGGCAGCACCTGCTCACCTATTGCGAAGCCGTGCTGCGCGTATACAACCGCTACGGCCGCCGCGACAATCTGTACAAGGCGCGTATCAAGATCCTCGTGAAGGCGCTGTCGCCCGCGAAGTTTGCGCAGCAGGTCGAGGAAGAGTGGCAGCACCTGAAGGACGGCCCGTCGACGCTCACGCAGGCGGAAGTCGACCGCGTGTCGCAGTACTTCCAGCCGCCCGTCTACGAGAAGCTGGCCGACACCGACGCGTCGTTCGAACAGCACCTGCTCGAGAACAAGGCGTTCGCGCGCTGGGTCGAGCGCAACGTCGCGCCGCACAAGGTGCCGGGCTATGCCGCGGTCACGCTGTCGCTGAAGGACCACCGCGTCGCCCCGGGCGACGCGACCGACGCGCAGATGGACCTGGTGGCCGACTGGGCAGACGCGTACTCGCTTGGCGAACTGCGCGTGTCGCACGAGCAGAACCTGATCCTCGCGAACGTGAAGAAGCGCGACCTGTTCACGGTGTGGGAAAAGGCGAAGGCGGCCAGCTTCGCGACGCCGAACGTCGGCCTGCTGACCGACATCATCGCGTGCCCGGGCGGCGATTTCTGCTCGCTCGCGAACGCGAAGTCGATCCCGATCGCGCTGGCGATCCAGCAGCGTTTCGACGATCTGGACTACGTGTACGATCTCGGCGACCTGTCGCTGAACATTTCCGGTTGCATGAACTCGTGCGGTCATCATCACGTGGGCAACATCGGCATCCTCGGCGTCGACAAGGACGGTGCCGAGTGGTACCAGGTGTCGCTCGGCGGCGAGCAGGGCACGGGCCGCAACGGCGCGCGCCTCGGCCGCGTGATCGGGCCGTCGTTCTCCGCGGAAGAAGTGCCGGGCGTGATCGCGAAGCTGATCGACACGTTCGTCGAGGCACGCATCGACGGCGAGCGCTTCATCGACACGTACGACCGCATCGGCATCGCTCCGTTCAAGGAGCGCGTGTATGCGGCGCGCCAGGCAGTCAACGCGTAACCAACCGGGTAGAAGGAATTTGCAGATGGCTTCGATTATCAAGAACCGCGCAGTGATCGACGACGCATGGCAGGTCGTGCGCGCGGCGGAAGACGGTGCGCTGCCCGCGGTCGACGCATTGCCGGCCGGCAAGGTGCTGGTGCCGTTCACCCTGTGGCAGGCCGAGCGCGCGGCGCTCGTCGCCGCGAAGACGAAGGACGAACTCGGCGTGTGGCTCGCGCCGGACAGCGAGCCGGCCGATCTCGTGGCCGACTTCGGTGCGATCTCGCTGATCGCCGTCGATTTCCCGCGCTTCGCGGACGGCCGCGGCTACAGCATCGCGCGCCTGCTGCGCGAGCGCCACGGCTGGACCGGCGAGCTGCGCGCGATCGGCGACGTGCTGCGCGACCAGCTGCTGTACATGTCGCGTTGCGGCTTCGACGCGTTCGCGGTGCGTGCCGACAAGGACATCCACGATGCACTGAACGCGTTCGGCGAATTCACGCAGCGTTACCAGGGCGCATTCGACGAGCCGGCGCCGCTGTTCCGCCGCCGCGCGGCCGCGGCCGACGCGAAGGTGAGCGCATGAGCGCCGCGACCGCACTGACGCCCGAACTGGCCGCGAAGGTCGAGCGCCTCGACGCGCTGCTCGCGCAGATCGGCGGGCGCCACGAGAAGGTGAAGTTCGCGAGCAGCCTCGCCGCGGAAGACATGCTGCTCACGCACGCGATCCTGTCGAAGGGCGTGTCGATCGGCATCTTCTCGCTGAACACCGGCCGCCTGCATGCGGAAACGCTGGGCATGATCGACCGCGTGCGCGAGCGCTACGGCTACGAGATCGAGCAGTTTCATCCGCAGCAGGACGCGGTCGACCAGTACGTCGCCGAGCACGGCCTGAACGCGTTCTACGAAAGCGTCGAGCTGCGCAAGTCGTGCTGCCACATCCGCAAGGTCGAGCCGCTGAACCGCGCGCTGGCCGACGTCGGCGCGTGGGTCACGGGCCAGCGTCGCGAGCAGTCGGTCACGCGTGCGGAGCTGCACGAGGAAGAACAGGACGAAGCGCGCGGGATCGCGAAGTACAACCCGCTCGCCGACTGGACGGAAGCCGACGTGTGGGCGTACCTGAAGGCGTTCGACGTGCCGGTCAATCCGCTGCACGCGCGCGGCTATCCGAGCATCGGCTGCGAGCCGTGTACGCGCGCGATCCGCCCCGGCGAGGACAGCCGGGCGGGCCGCTGGTGGTGGGAGTCGCGCGACACGAAGGAATGCGGGCTGCACATCACGATCACGCCGATTCCCGCGAACGCCGAAGCCGGCGCCGCGCACTGAAAGCCGACAAGAAACCGAATATTGCGCCGCCCGCGACAGCGGGCGGCACGAACCCAGAAGAGAAGGACTGAAATCATGAGCACGACGCTCGAGCAATCCGCCTTTGCCCCGCCCACCGGTGCCGACGACCGCATGGGCCACCTCGACTGGCTCGAAGCCGAGTCGATCCACATCCTGCGCGAACTCGTTGCCGAATGCAGCAAGCCGGCGCTGTTGTTCTCGGGCGGCAAGGACTCGGTCGTCGTGCTGCACCTCGCGCTGAAGGCGTTCGGCCTCGGCGCGAACCGCAAGACGACGCTGCCGTTCCCGCTCGTGCACATCGACACGGGCCACAACTACGAGGAAGTGATCGACTTCCGCGACCGCCGCGCGCAGGAGCTCGGCGCCGAGCTGGTGGTCGGCCACGTCGAGGATTCGATCAAGCGCGGCACCGTCGTGCTGCGCCGCGAAACCGATTCGCGCAACGCCGCGCAGGCCGTCACGCTGCTCGAGACGATCGAACAGCACGGCTACACGGCGCTGATCGGCGGCGCGCGCCGCGACGAAGAGAAGGCGCGCGCGAAGGAGCGGATCTTCTCGTTCCGCGACGAATTCGGCCAGTGGGATCCGAAGGCGCAGCGCCCGGAACTGTGGAGCCTGTACAACGCGCGCCTGCACAACGGCGAGCACCTGCGCGTGTTCCCGATCTCGAACTGGACGGAACTCGACGTGTGGCAGTACATCGCGCGCGAAAACCTCGAACTGCCGTCGATCTACTACGCGCACCAGCGCGAGATCGTGCGCCGCAACGGGCTGCTCGTGCCGGTCACGCCGCTCACGCCGATGCGTGACGGCGAGACGAGCGAACTCGCGCAGGTGCGCTTCCGCACGGTCGGCGACATCAGCTGCACGTGCCCGGTCGAGAGCGACGCGGACGACGTCGAGAAGATCATCGCCGAGACGGCGGTGACCGAGATCACCGAACGCGGCGCGACCCGGATGGACGACCAGGCATCCGAAGCCGCGATGGAACAGCGCAAGAAGCAAGGTTATTTCTGAAGCACACGAGGACATTCACATCATGAGCATCATCGAGAACACCGAAGACCTCGGCGTGTTGCGTTTCATCACCGCGGGCAGCGTCGACGACGGCAAGAGCACGCTGATCGGCCGCCTGCTGTACGACAGCAAGGCCGTGCTGTCCGACCAGCTGTCCGCGCTGTCGCGCGCGAAGAACAAGCGCACGGTCGGCGACGAGATCGACCTCGCGCTGCTGACGGACGGGCTCGAAGCCGAGCGCGAGCAGGGCATCACGATCGACGTCGCCTACCGCTATTTCGCGACCGCGAAGCGCAAGTTCATCATCGCCGACACGCCGGGCCACGAGCAGTACACGCGCAACATGGTGACGGGCGCATCGACCGCGCACGCGGCGATCATCCTGGTCGACGCGACGCGCGTGACGATCGAGAACGGCGTGGCGGAACTGCTGTCGCAAACGAAGCGCCACAGCGCGATCGTGAAGCTGCTCGCGCTGCAGCACGTGATCGTCGCGATCAACAAGATGGACCTGATCGACTACAGCGAAGCGCGCTTCAACGAGATCCGCGACGCGTACGTCGCGCTCGCGAAGCACCTCGGCCTGAAGGACGTGCGTTTCGTGCCGGTGTCGGCGCTGAAGGGCGACAACATCGTCGGCGCGAGCGAGCGCATGCCGTGGTACGCGGGCGAGCCGCTGCTCGACCTGCTCGAATCGCTGCCGGTCGAGACGCAGGCGCACGACGCGCTGCGCTTCCCGGTGCAGTGGGTCGCACGCCAGGACGGCAGCTCGGCCGACGATTTCCGCGGCTACATGGGCCGGATCGAATCGGGCGAGGTGAAGGTCGGTGACGAAATCGTCGTGCTGCCGTCGAACCGCACTGCGACGATCGCCGAGATCATCGCGCCGGTGCCGGGCGGCACGGCGGCGGTCGCGCACGCGTTCGCGGGCCAGACGGTGACGATTCGCCTCGCGGAAGACGTCGACGTGTCGCGCGGCGACATGTTCGTCACGACCGCCGAGACGGTCGCGCCGGCGAAGAAGCTCGAGGCGGACCTGTGCTGGTTCGACGAGACGCCGCTGTCGCCGCAGCGCAAGTACCTGCTGAAGCAGACCACGAGCACGGTGTTCGCGAAGATCGGCGCGGTCAAGGAAGTGCTCGACGTGCATACGCTGTCGCACGCGACCGACCGCCAGGAACTGAAGATGAACGACATCGGCCGCGTCGCGCTGACGCTGCAGAAGCCGATCGTCTGCGACACCTACGATGCGCACCCGGGCACGGGCGCGTTCGTGCTGATCGACGAGGCGACGCACCACACGGTCGCCGCCGGCATGATTCGGGCGTTCTCGGCGTAACGGGCTTAACCGGCGGTCAGCGCCGCCCTCGAGGCGGCGCGGGCCGGCCGCCGTCCGCACGAGCAGGACCCCAAGCGAAGCGACAAACATGGGCAAGGTATATCTGATCGGAGCAGGGCCGGGCGCCGCGGACCTCATCACGGTGCGCGGCATGCGGCTGCTCGAACAAGCCGACGTCGTGCTGCACGACGCGCTCGTCGAGCCGGCGATGCTCGACTACGCACCGAACGCGCGCAAGATCGCGGTCGGCAAGCGTTGCGGGCAGCGTTCGACCGCGCAGCATTTCATCAACAAGCAGATCGTCGACGCGGCGCGCGAGCACGCGTGCGTGGTGCGCCTGAAGGGCGGCGACCCGATGCTGTTCGGTCGCGCCGAAGAGGAAATGCGCGCGCTCGAAGCGGCGGGCATCGATTTCGAGGTCGTGCCGGGCATCACCGCGGCGCTGGCCGGCGCGGCGACGCTGAAGCGCTCGCTGACGTTGCGCGGCGTGTCGCGCAGCGTCGCGTTCGCGACGCACAGCCGCGCACCGGGCAGCGACGAGATTCGCGAGGCCGCGCGCGCCGATTCGATCGTCTACTACATGGGCCGCGACAGTGCGCCGGGCATCGCGCAGGAACTGATCGACGCGGGCCGTGCGAGCGCGACGCCGGTGGCGATCGTCGAGGCTTGCAGCACCGCGCGCGAGCGCACGCTGACGCTGACGCTCGGGCAGATGGCGGCGGGCGGCGCGCAGGCGTGGCTCGACCCGGCGGAGCCGAGCCTGCTGATGATCGGCGATGCGTTCGCCGAACGCGTGCGGCACGCGAAAGAGGGCGCTGCGTTGCAGGATGCGGCCTGAGTCGAACGTGCGATCCGCAGGCAAAAAAAGCGCCGGCTTCCGAGGCCGGCGCTTTTTCGTTTGGGCTCGCCGCTTCGGCCAGCGATTCGCTTACGCGTCGTGGCCGAGCTGGTCGATGCAGTAGCGCGCGATCGCGTCGAGCACGCCGTCGTCTTCCCCGACGGCCGTCGCGCAACGGATCTCGACGCCCGGATGCGTGGCCCGGCATGCATCGACGAGCTGCGGCAGGTCGCGGCGGACATGCCCGCCCTGACCGAAGAACACGGGCACCACGGTGATGCGCGTGCAGCCGGCCGCGACTTGCGCGGCGACGGCCGTATCGAGCGATGGCGTCATCAGTTCGAGAAACGCGAGCGACACGTGCGGAGCAGGGGAGCCGGCCCCGCGCAGCCGCGCGGCGAGCCGCTCGAACGGCTCGGCCCAGCGCGGATCGCGTGCGCCGTGGCCGAACAGGACGATGCCGTGCGAACTCATGTCGAAGCCTCCGTCGTGACCGCGCTCAGTGCCGGTCGACCCACTTGAGCGCGAACAGGCCGAGCGCGAGATAGATGAGGCCCGGCGTCGCCGCGGTCAGCGGCGCGGGCCAGGTGTTCAGCGTGCCGATGTGCGAGAACAGCGTGTTGAGCAGCTGGAAGCTCATGCCGAGCATGATGCCGCCGAACACCTTCACGCCGACCACGCCGGCACGCGTGTGCAGGTACGCGAACGGTAGCGACAGCACGAGCATCACGAACACCGCGAACGGGTAGAGCAGCTTGCGCCACAGCGCGATGTCGTAGCGCTGCGTGTCCTGCTGGTTTTCGCGCAAGTGCTGGATGTAGCGGAACAGGTTGATGAGCGACATCCGTTCCGGCGACACGAGCAGCACCGACAGGATCTGCGGCGTCAGGTCCGAGCGCAGCCGGTATTCGGGCAGCGTCACCTGCTGCGACCGGTACACGGGGTTCAGCGCGTCGGCCGGTGCGCCGCCGACCGGCTTGATCGGCGTCAGTTCGGTTTCCGTGACGCCCTTGAGCAGCCAGTGGCCGGGCGGCTCGTAGCGGCCCGTCTGCGCGATCCGCACGTTCTGCAGCTGGAATTTCGAGTCGAACTCGTAGATGCGCACGTTGCTGATCGTCGAGTCGGGCGACAGGCTGCCGACGTTCACGAAGCGCGTGACCTGCTCGCCGTTCTCGCGGGCCGCGAGCGTGTCCTTCACCCATACGCCCGACTGGAAGTTCGACGACACCGACGCGCCGAGCGCCTGCAGCCGCACGCGTTCGGACAGCTGGTCGGCGTATGGGCCGACGAATTCGCCGATCAGGTAGGTGATGATCACGAGCGGCACGCCGATCTTCAGCAGCGAGCGCAGCGCCTGGTTGGTCGCGAGACCCGACACGCGGAAGATCGTGAATTCCGAGTTCGCGGCCATCTGCGCGAACACGTAGATCGCGCTGATCAGCGCGGCGACCGGGATGATCTCGTAGAAGCGCGACGGGGTCTGCAGCGCGACGCGCAGCACCGCGTAGCCGAACTTGTAGTTGCCGTGCCCGACCGAGTTCAGTTCGCTGATCAGGTCGAAGAAGAAGAACAGGCCCGAGAACGCGAACAGGATGAAGATGAACGTGACGTAGATCTGCCGCGCGAAGTATTTTTCATAGAGCCGCATCGATCATGCTCCCGAGCGGCCGAACAGCGCGCGTGTAAACAGCGGACGATTGCGCACGCGCAACCAGAAGATGAACGCGACGATCGCCGCGACGACCAGGTGCAGGCCGACGAGGCCGACGCCGAACGACATCTTGCCCTGCTCGATCTGCGCCTGCACGACGTTCAGCAGGTTCGAGTACGTCAGGTAGATCAGCACGGCCATCACGAGGTTGATCGTGCGGCTGCGGCGCGGGTTCTGGTACGACAGCGGAATGCCGAGCACCATCAGGTTGATCGCGATCAGCGGCAGCCCCGCGCGCCACGCGAATTCCGCGAGGTTGTCGCGCGTCGGGTTGCGCAGCAGGTCCGGTGTCGGCGTGCTGTTGGTGGTCGGCACGTTGGTGACCGGGGTGCTCGTGATCTTCACGCCGTAGCGCTGGAACTCCATGATCTTGAAGTTCGGCTGGCCGGGCGTGCCGTCGTAGCGGCGGCCGTCTTCCAGTACGACGAAGCGATCGCCGTCCTTCGTTTCCGTGTGGCCGGTGTGCGACACGACGACGTTGACCTTGCCGTTCTCGGTCGACGTGACGAACACGTTCTGCACCTTGCTCTGGTCCGGCGACATCTTCTCGATGAAGAACACGCGATGGTTCGAGGCCGATTCGCGGAACTGGCCCGGCGCGAGCAGCGAGATCTCGTCGCGCTGCTGGAAGCGCGCCTTGATCATCTTGCTCTGCTGGTTCGACCACGGCCAGCCGACGAACGCGAAGAACGCGATCAGCAGGACGATCGGCGTGGCGAACACGCCGATCGGCTTGATCAGGCGCGTGAGGCTCACGCCGGATGCAAGCCAGACCACCATTTCGGAGTCCCGGTACCACCGGGTCAGCACGAACAGGATCGACACGAACAGCGTGACGACGAGCATCACGGCGAGGTAGCCGATCACGGTCAGGCCGATCAGCACGAGCACGTCGCGCGGATCGATTTCGCCGGACGCGGCATAGCCGACGATGCGGATCATCATCGTCGTGAGCATGATCGTGAGCAGCACCATGAACACGGCGCCAGCCGTATACGCAAGCTCGCGCTGGAGGGAGCGTTCGAAGATCATTCTTGATGAGAAGAGGGCGGGAGGCTGCGCACGCGTGGTGGAGCGCTCGCGCCGCCACGGGAAAAATAGCGGATAATTGCGGCTTTCATCCTTAGCCCAGATTTTATCCGAGGACAAGCGCGATGGACTTTAGCATAAAAGGCTGTGATTGGAGCAAAGGCGAGGCCAAGGGGTTCCTGACCGGGAAGTCCGACTGCATCGTGCTCGGCATCTTCGAGGCGCAGACTCTCTCGGGCGCGGCGCTCGACATCGACACGGCCACCAAGGGGCTGATCTCGCGCGTGGTGAAGGCCGGCGACATGGACGGCAAGCGCGGCAAGACGCTGTTTCTGCACGAAGTGTCGGGCATCGGCGCATCGCGCGTGCTGCTCGTCGGCCTCGGCAAGCAGGATGCTTTCAATCAGAAAGCCTACAACGACGCAGTGACGGCCGCATGGCGCGCGCTGCTCGCGACCAAGGTCGGCCAGGTCACGTTCTCGCTCGCGCAGCTGCCGGTCGACGAGCGCAGCTCCGACTGGGGTGTGCGTGCGGCGATTCTCGCGCTGCGCAACGAGACCTACCGCTTCACGCAGATGAAGAGCAAGCCGGAACCGGCGTCGCACACGCTCAAGCGCGTCGTGTTCAGCGTCGATCCGGCCGATGAGAAGGCTGCGAAGCTGGCGGTCAAGCAGGCCGTCGCGCTGGCGAACGGGATGGACCTCACGCGCGACCTCGGCAACCTGCCGGGCAACGTGTGCACGCCGACCTATCTCGGCAACACCGCGAAGAAGATCGCGAAGGATTGGGGTCTGAAGGTCGAGGTGCTCGGCCTGAAGCAGATCCAGGCGCTCAAGATGGGCTCGTTCCTGTCGGTCGCGCGCGCGTCGGTCGAGCCGCCGCAGTTCATCGTGCTGCACTACCAGGGCGCCGCCGCGAAGGCCGCGCCGGTCGTGCTGGTCGGCAAGGGCATCACGTTCGACACGGGCGGCATCTCGCTGAAGCCGGGCGAGGGCATGGACGAGATGAAGTACGACATGTGCGGCGCGGGTTCGGTGCTCGGCACGATGCGTGCGGTCGCCGAAATGGGCCTGAAGATCAACGTCGTCGCGATCGTGCCGACCTGCGAGAACATGCCGGGCGGCAACGCGACCAAGCCGGGCGACATCGTCACCAGCATGAAGGGGCTGACGATCGAGGTGCTCAACACCGACGCCGAGGGCCGCCTGATCCTGTGCGACGCGCTCACTTATGCGGAGCGCTTCAAGCCGGCCGCGGTGATCGACGTGGCGACGCTCACGGGCGCCTGCGTGATCGCGCTGGGCGCCCACAACAGCGGCCTGTTCTCGAAGGACGACGCACTCGCGGGCGAACTGCTCGACGCATCGCGCGAAGCGAACGATCCGGCATGGCGCATGCCGCTCGACGACGAGTACCAGGATCAGCTGAAGTCGAATTTCGCGGACATCGCGAACATCGGCGGGCGTCCGGCCGGTGCCGTGACGGCGGCGTGCTTCCTGTCGCGCTTCACCGACAGCTATCCGTGGGCGCACCTGGACATCGCCGGCACCGCATGGAAGGGTGGCGCGGCGAAGGGCGCGACCGGCCGTCCGGTGCCGCTGCTCGCGCAGTTCCTGATCGACCGCGCCGGCCAGTGATGGCAGGTCTCACGACGATGCGGGTACGCGGGCAATGACGCGAATCGATTTCCATTCGAACGTCGGCGATTCGCTCGCATACGCATGCCGGCTGCTGCGCAAGGCCTACCAGGCCGGGCAGCCGGTCGTCGTGCTCGCGGAGCCCGCGCGCCTGCGTGCGCTCGACGAGCGGCTCTGGACGTTCTCGCCGCTCGATTTCATTCCGCACTGCGGCGTCGACAGCGCGCACGCGGCCGGCACGCCGATCGTGCTGGCCGCCGATCTCGACCAGGCGCCGCATCATCATGTGCTGCTGAACCTCGGCGCGGCCGTACCCGCGCAGTTCGCCCGCTTCGAGCGCCTGCTCGAAGTGGTCGGCAATGCGCCGGACGAGCTGGCCGCGGGCCGCGACCGCTACCGCTTCTATCGCGATCGCGGCTACGCGCTGAACAACTACAAGCAGGGCAGTTAGCCGAAACCGTCGACGGAGCGTTCCCGTGACACAAGCCGAATCCTCTTCGATCCCGACGCTGACCGACGTGCTGGTGCCGGGCAAGCCGGTGCCGGCGCGTTCGTCCGCGGCCGACGCGCCGCCGCACGACGTTGCCGCGGTGCCGGTGCTGACCGACGTGCTGGTATCAGGCCATCCGGCTCGGGCGTCCGCCGCGCCGGAGCAGCCGGGCACCGACCCCGAATTCGTGGTGGTCGAGCCGGTGCCGACGCCGGACATCCCGACCGTCGAATTGCCGGGCGACAGCGATGCGCCGGCGCAACCCGGTGCCGCCGGGCACGTCGTCGCCGAAGAGTCGGCTGCGGCGCAGGCGCCGCTGCGCTCGGCACTGGCCGCCGAAGACGAAGATGCGCAGCAGGCCGGCGTTGCCGCGATGCCGCGCGATGCTGGCGAAGCGATGCTGTCCCACGCGATTGCACCGGCTGCCGGCGGGCTGGCTACCGCTCAACTCACCGGCGCGTCGCATCCGGACGCGCATGTAGCCGCCGCGCTGACGGCGGAGGACACGCAGCATATCGCCGAGCGTCTGCGCAATCGGCTGACGAATTATCTGACCGGGGAAGGGCGCGAGGCCATCGAGGCCCGCTGTCGCGACGCGTTGCACGACCATACGGCCTGGCTCGTCGGCCAGATCACGCGCGAAGTGGCGCTGGCGCTCGAAACCGAAGTGATGGAGTGGGTTCGCGACGCGGTCGATGCGGAGATCGCCCGCCGCCGGACCGGTCATTCAGGCTGAGCCCGCCGCACGTTTCGTGCGCGGCTCCGGTCATCGTCGCTGACGATTGCCGGCCGGTTGCAACGACAAGCGCGGAACGCTGCCGGGTGCAGGGCACGGTGCGCGATGCACGCACCCGGTCATCCGGTTCAGCGCAGCGACAGCACCCATTGCGAGAGCGTGTGCGCTTCTGCGCTCGTCAACTGCGTGTTGGCGGGCATCGGCACGCCACCCCACACCCCGACGCTGCCTTTCACGATCGATTGCGCGAGGTAATCGACGGCGTCGGTGCGCGCCACGTACTTGCCGGCGATGTCGTGGAACGACGGGCCCATCAGCGGCTTGCCGACCGCATGGCAGGCCATGCAGTTCTTGCGCTGCGCGAGCGCGAACCCGTCGCCGGCCAGGTCGGCGTGTGCCGCCGCCGCGCTGCCGGTCAGCAGCGCCACCAGCAGCGCGCGCAATATCGTCTGTTTCATGCGGTTCTCCGCCGGCGGGGACGGCCGGCTTCACGGTCCGCGCATTATAAAAGCAAAGGGAAAGCGCGTTTTGCGCGTTTCCCCGGCGGCCGTTCGCAATGGGGTCGCATGCCCCGCGCGCCGCATCAGCCGGTGACGGCGCCCTGGTTCGCCGGACGCGCGAGCGCCGCGAACTTGGCGAGCACGCCGCGCGTGTAGCGCGGCGCCGGCTGCTTCCACGCGGCGCGCCGGCGCGCGAGTTCCGCGTCGTCGACGTTCAGCTGCAGCACCAGGCGGTGCGCATCGATCGTGATCGAGTCGCCTTCCTGCACGAGCGCGATCGTGCCGCCGACGAACGCTTCGGGCGCGACGTGCCCGACCACCATCCCCCAGGTGCCGCCCGAGAAGCGGCCGTCGGTGATGAAGCCGACCGATTCGCCGAGCCCCTTGCCGATGATCGCCGACGTCGGCGCGAGCATTTCCGGCATGCCGGGGCCGCCCTGCGGGCCGAGATAGCGCAGCACCAGCACGTCGCCCGCGCGGATCCTGTCGCCGAGGATCGCGTCCATCGCGCTTTGCTCGTCGTCGAACACGCGCGCCGGGCCGGTGATCACCGGGTTCTTCAGGCCGGTGATCTTTGCCACCGCGCCGTCTTCCGCGAGGTTGCCCTTCAGGATCGCGAGATGGCCTTCCCTGTACAGCGCGCGATCGATCGGGAAGATCACCTTCTGGTCCGCGCGCGGCACGCCCGGCACGTCCTTCAGCTCCTCGGCGAGCGTGCGGCCGGTGATCGTCATGCAGCCGCCGTGCAGCAGCCCCGCATCGAGCAGGATCCGCAGCACCTGGGGGATGCCGCCGGCCTGGTGCAGGTCGGTCGCGACGTACTGGCCCGACGGTTTCAGGTCGCAGATCACCGGCACGCGCTTGCGAATGCGCTCGAAGTCGTCGATCGTCCAGTCGACCTCGGCCGCGTGCGCGATCGCGAGATAGTGCAGCACCGCATTGGTCGAGCCGCCAGTCGCCATGATCAGCGATACCGCGTTCTCGATCGACTCCCTGGTGATGATGTCGCGCGGCTTCAGGTCGCGCTTTACGGCCTCGACCAGCACGCGTGCCGATTCGGCGGCCGAGTCGACCTTCTCCTGATCGGGGTTCGCCATCGTCGACGAGTACATCAGCGACATGCCGAGCGCCTCGAACGACGAGCTCATCGTGTTCGCGGTGTACATCCCGCCGCACGAGCCCGACGTCGGGCACGCGTTCTTCTCGACCCCTTCGAAATCCTCCTGCGACATCCGGCCCGCGGTGAACTCGCCGACCGCCTCGAACGACGACACGATCGTCAGGTCGCGGCCCTTCCAGTGGCCGGGGCGGATCGTGCCGCCGTACACGTAGATGCCCGGCACGTTCAGGCGCGCGAGCGCGATCATGCCGCCCGGCATGTTCTTGTCGCAGCCGCCGACCACCACCACGCCGTCCATCCACTGGCCCTGTACGCAGGTCTCGATGCAGTCGGCGATCACCTCGCGCGACACCAGCGAGTACTTCATCCCTTCGGTGCCCATCGACATGCCATCCGAGATCGTCGGCGTGCCGAAGATCTGCGGGTTGGCATCGGCCGCCTTCACCGCCGCGACGGCGGCATCGGACAGCCGCTGCAGGCCCGAGTTGCACGGCGTGATCGTCGAGTGGCCGTTCGCGATGCCGATCATCGGCTTGTCGAAATCGTCCTTCTGGTAGCCGAGGGCGTAATACATCGAGCGGTTCGGCGAACGGGCCACGCCTTGCGTGATGTGCTTCGAGCGACGGTTGTACGGCATGGGGGACTCCATCGTTGTATTGGCGACGCCCGCGATCGGCGCACCGGTTCGGATCAATCAAGCATGGAGTTTCCGGTTTGGGATGTCCAATATATTATTTGTCGCTTATTAAGTCTTTTTGCGAATGAGTGAGAGATGGCCGAACCGACGCCGGACCTGCGCCAGTGGCGCTATTTCGTGACCGTGGCCGACGAGCGCCATTTCGGCCGCGCGGCCGAGCGCCTGTCGATGACGCAGCCGCCGCTGTCGCAGGCGATCCGGGCACTGGAGGACACGCTCGGCGTCGCGCTGTTCGCGCGCACCAAGCGCTCGGTCGCGCTGACGGCGGTCGGTGCGGCGCTGTTGCCCGACGTGCGCCGGCTGCTCGCGTCGGCCGACGCGCTGCCGCCGCTCGCACGGCGCCTCGCGCGCGGCGAAGCCGGTTCGCTGTCGCTCGCGTTCGTGTCGACCGCCGATTACGGGCTGCTGCCGTCGCTGCTGCGCGCGTTCGGCGCGCGTTATCCGCAAGTGCGGCTGCAGCTTGCGGAGGCGACGAGCGACGTGCAGATCGACGAACTCGTCGCGGGCCGCATCGACGCGGGGCTCGTGATTCCGCCGGTGCCGCCGCGCCACGCGGCCGGGCTGTCGTACCTGCCGGTCGTGCGCGAGCCGCTGGTGGTCGCGATGCCGGCGGCCGCGGCGCACGGCGTGTCGGAAGACGAACCCGTGCATCTGGCCGACCTGGCCGCGCTGCCGCTCGTGATCTTCCCGCGTCGTTTGGCGCCCGGCTTTTATGACATCATTACGGGCTG
The DNA here is from genome assembly GCF_905339875.1 of Burkholderia sp. BCC1998. Classification (NCBI taxonomy): domain Bacteria; kingdom Pseudomonadati; phylum Pseudomonadota; class Betaproteobacteria; order Burkholderiales; family Burkholderiaceae; genus Burkholderia; species Burkholderia sp. BCC1998. The sequence continues at coordinate 245,690 of NZ_CAJPHE010000004.1, read as the reverse complement.
CTACGGCGCGGCGGGGGAAACCCCGCGCATCGGCCAGGAGGCGATCCAGATGCAGACGATCGTCAGCCTCGTGTCGGCCGGCATGGGTGTCGCACTGGTGCCGCAGTCGCTGCGTAACCTGCGGCGCACCGGCGTGGTCTACCGGCCGCTCGCCGGCGACGCGCCGGTCGTCGAAACCGGCCTCGTGTGGCGCACGGGCGACGTCAGCCCCGTGCTCGCCGGCTTCATCGACGTCGTGCGCGCGCAGGGGCTCGCCACGTGACGCGAACGATGGCGCGCCGGCGCCGTCCAATGCGCGGTGCGGCGCCGGTGCGAGCGCCGTACCGCATTCGAAAACTTCATCGCTAACCCATGATCATTCACCCGAATTTCGACCCCGTAGCGATCCACCTCGGGCCGCTGGCCGTGCGCTGGTACGGCCTCATGTATCTCGTCGGCTTCATCGCGGCGATCGTCGTCGGCCGGATCCGCCTGAAGCTGCCGCACGTCGCGGCGCAGGGCTGGACCGCGAAGGACATCGACGACATGATGTTCTACGGCGTGCTCGGCACCGTGCTCGGCGGCCGGCTCGGCTACGTGCTGTTCTACAAGGCCGACTTCTACTTCTCGCATCCGCTCGACGTCTTCAAGGTGTGGGAAGGCGGGATGTCGTTCCACGGCGGCTTCCTCGGCGTGACGCTCGCGATGGCGCTGTTCGCATGGCAGCGCAAGCGCCACTGGCTGCAGGTCACCGACTTCGTCGCGCCGATGGTGCCGACCGGGCTCGCGGCCGGGCGGCTCGGCAACTTCATCAACGGCGAGCTGTGGGGCCGCGTGACCGATCCGAACGCGCCGTGGGCGATGCTGTTCCCGGGCGCGATGCGCGATGACGCGGCATGGCTGCCGAAGCATCCGGCGCTCGTCGAGAAGTGGCATCTGGCCGACGTGTTCATGCAGTACCAGATGCTGCCGCGCCATCCTTCGCAGCTCTACGAAATCGCGCTCGAAGGCATTGCGCTGTTCTTCGTGCTGTTCTTCTTCTCGCGCAAGCCGCGGCCGATGGGTGCGATCTCCGCGCTGTTCCTGATCGGCTACGGGCTCGCGCGTTTCACGGTCGAATTCGCGCGCGAACCGGACGACTTCCTCGGCCTGCTCGCGCTCGGCCTGTCGATGGGGCAGTGGCTGTCGCTGCCGATGATCCTCGCGGGCGTCGCGTTGCTGGTGTGGGCGTATCGCCGTCGCGCGGCGAATGCGGTCGCGTGATGTCGCGGCGTGATGCGGTTGCGTCACGCGCGAGCGGTGTGACGCGTGGCACGTGATGCGTGATGCCTGATGCGTGATGCCTGATGCGATGCGGACGCGCACGATCGGCGTGCGCGTCGATCGCAGGATCGCAAACGAAAAACGCCGGCCCGAGGGCCGGCGTTTTCACATCTGCCGCGTGTTGCGCAATGCGCGTTACTTCATCTGCACCGAGCCGTTGACCGTGACCGACACGGTCGCCTTGCCGCCTTCGACCGAAATCGGCGCGCTCATCTTCGCGCTGTCCATCGGTGCGGCGGCCATCGCCATCATGCGCGGGTACGGCTGCACGTTACGGCTGCCGCCGACGTTCACGTCGCGAATCGAGTAGCTGTTGTAGCCGAACGCCTTCGCGGCTTCGTCCGCGCGTGCGCGGAACGACTTGATCGCTTCGGTCGTGAGCTTCTGCTCGGCCGCGCGCTGCGCTTCGGGTGACAACGAGAACTCGACGTTCGCGATCTGCATCTGGTTCGACAACTGGCCCGCGAGCTTCGACGCCGCCGCGAAATCGCGCGATTCGAGCACGACTTCGGTACGACCGCGCCATGCGGAGATCTTCCCGTCGCGATCGGTGCTCGGATAGACGGAGAACGCGCCGGTGTGCGCGGTGACGCCCGACACGCCCTTCGCCTGCGCGAGCGCCGCGTCGGCGCGCTGGTTCAGCGCCGACGTCAGGCTGCCCGGGTCTTTCGCCTGCTGTTCGTAAAACAGCGTGATGTGGATGATGTCCTGCGGCACGTCGGCGCTGGCCTGCGACGACAGCGACAGCACGCCCGCCGGCTCCGGGAAGTGCGGGTTCGCGGTCTGCGCATGCGCGGCGGGCGACGCGAGCGTCAGCGCGACGGGCACGGCGGCGGCGAGGGCGAGCGACAGCGCGAGTGCGGATTTCTTGGTCATTGTTGGACTCCTTGTGCGAGGGCGCGCACGCGGATCACGCGTGCGCGACGCGGGCGTACCGCGCGACGAAAAACGGCCGCCGCCCGATCGCGGCGACAGCGGTTGCTTAGGCTGCGCGAACGCGCCGCGAGTTCCGTGGCGGTGGCGCGTGTTGACCGGATTTGACCTTTGGCGTGTGCTTGCCGCGCACGCCTACTTCATCAGCTTTTCGGTGATGAAGCGCCACTCGGCACGCGTGACGGGCGTGATCGACAGCCGGTTGCCGCGTGCGAGCACGCGCATGTCGGCGAGTTCGTCGTGTTCGCGCAGCGCGGCGAGCGGCACGAGCGGCGACTTCTTCACGAAGCGCACGTCGACGAGCAGCCAGCGCGGTGCTTCCTGCGTCGACTTCGGATCGTAATACGGGCTTGCCGGATCGAACTGGGTGGGGTCGGGGTAGGGCGTCGACGAGACTTCGGCGAGGCCCGCGATGCCCGGTTCCGGGCAGCTCGAGTGATAGAACAGCACGCCGTCGCCGATCTTCATCGTGTCGCGCATGAAATTGCGCGCCTGATAGTTGCGCACGCCGGTCCACGGCAGCGAGTGCTGCGGCGCGTGCGCGAGATCGTCGATGCTTGCTTCGTCCGGTTCGGACTTCATCAGCCAGTATTGCATGGATCGTGATCGACGCAGAAAGGGCTGCTACAAAAGGAAACGGCATCGGGACTTCCCGATGCCGTTGAATAGGCCCCCGCCTTGGCCGCTAGGCCGGCATCCTGAACCTGGGGTTCAGAATTGGTCGCAGTTAGCAGCACTTCGGGTACATCAGACAGAGTGACGCGCGCGCCCGTGCTACAAATTTCCGCAACCGTGCACATGGCATTGGTTCAAGGAATATATGACCTTGGCGAACCAGGCAGGGAAGCTGACTGAACTGTGTTTCGTTGCGCCAATTTGACCACCGTTGATCGCCGAGATCAAGGGGAATCGACGCATCGATCAAACGTTACTGCGTCTCGTGCTGTGCGAGCACCGCGCCGAGCTGTTCGTTCATCTGGTGCATTGTACGACGGATTTCTTCCGCCGGAAATGCTTCACCGTGACGCACGCTCGTTTGCAGCCGCAGCAATTCGGACGCGAGCGACAGCGCGGCCATGACCGCGATGCGGTCGGTGCCGCGCACCGAGCTGTTCGCGCGGATCTTCGACATTTCTGCGTCGACGCGTGCGACGGCCTCGAGCAGCGCCGCTTCGGTCTCGGCCGAACAGGCGAGCCGATAGGGCTGACCGAGAATCGAGACTTCGATCTGCTTGGTGCTCATGCATGTTCTCCGTGGCTGGCCGCGTCGTCGCTGTCCGTGCGCGCCTGCGCATCCAGCAGGTCGAGCTGGTTGTCGGCTTGCTCCGCGCTCTTCGTGCGCGGCAGCTTTTCGAGAATCGCATTCAGTTTGACCTGGGCGTCGTCGATCTTTGCCGACAGCGTGTCGCGCTCGGCCGCGAGCGCATTGCGTTCGTCGCGCAGTTGCGCGAGTTCCGCGCGGACCGTGTCCGCTTCCGCGCGCAATTGCGCGACCTGCTCCTCGAGCGCGAGCCGTTCCGAGTGATAGCGCTTGTTCAGCGAGATCAGACGGCCAATATTTTGAGATAAAGTTTCGAGTTCGTTGAGCATTTGCTGCGTCCTCTAAAGACCCAGCATTTTAGCGCGGAATAACGCGCATTCCGACATCTGTAACGTTTCCAGTCGTAACACCCCCGCTTCTTGCCGCGAATACACGGGTCCGGCACGTGTTCCGCATGCGTCCGGACGCTTCCTTGACGCTCGCGCGGCCCGCTCCTAAACTGGCGCCGCCTCGGTGCTCGCGCGTGCGTCGCGCGGTTAAACGGGAAGCAGGGCGCGTGCTCCGCCCGGAGTTCGCCAACCTGCGCTGCCCCCGCAACGGTAAGCGGCCGCGTCGCATGACGCAGGCCGGCTCGGGCGCGTTTCGCGTGCAGGTCGCACGCTGGCGCGGGCCACTGCGCGTGATACGCGCGGGAAGGCGAGCCGGTACGCCGCCAGCCCGGATACCGGCCGAGGCGAGGAGCCTGCACGGCTTCATGACGCACGGCCCGCGGGGAAGCGGGGCGCGCAGTGCTTCACGGGACTTGTCTTCGATGCTGACCCCAATCGTCCGCACGGCGTGCGGCGCACGCTGCGGAATGTCGCCTGCCGCCATCGCGCGGAGCGCAGCGCACGCCGATTCGTCCGGATCGGCGACGACGCCGGTCGTCGCGGCACCGCGCCCGGTCGCTTGGCGCGACGCTGTCCCCTTGCTGCCGGCCGCCGTGGTTGCCGCACCGAGCGTGCCTGACGGTGACGCAAGCGCGATGCCGATCGACCCGCTGCGACGGCTTCCACTATATTGCGCAGAACGTGGGCCGCGCGAGGATGCGGCGCGACGGATCGCGCGCGTGTCACGTCGGTGCGACCGGCACGCGGCCGGCCGCCGCATCGCGGGACCCGGGCGACGAAATGCGGAATCCGGGTGCCGATCGTCGCGCGCGGTATGGGGCGTCGCCGGCCGTGAATCATGCGTCATGCCGCGCATGGCATCCTGGCCGTGCGTGCGATGACATCACCGGGCACGGTTCGTCCGTGCATGCATCAACAACCTGTTCGACGAGGATGACGAGCTTGCGTATGCCTACGACACGCCGTAGCGCGACGCCGGTGCCGAGCCCGGCCGGCCATGACGGTCAGCGAAAGCGTCACGCGTCATGCGCGATGCCGTGCGGCGCATGAGCGCCGCGCGTGCCGCCGCGATCTGGGCCGCGCTCGCGGCCGTGGTCGCGTTGCTGTTCGTCGCGTCGCTGTCGATCGGCAGCGTGCCGATGTCGCCGTGGCAGGCGCTCGCGTCGCTCGTGCCGCACGGCGGCGACGCACTGCTCGCCGACATCGTGCGCACGTTGCGGCTGCCGCGTGCGCTCGCGGGCTTCGCGTGCGGCGCGCTGCTCGCGCTGGCCGGTGCGCTGCTGCAGGTGCTGTTGCGCAATCCGCTCGCGGAGCCGTACGTGCTCGGCGTGTCGGGCGGTGCGGCCGGCTTCGCGCTCGTCGCGATGATCGCGGGCGCCGCGTGGTGGCTCGTCGATGCGGCCGCGTTCGCCGGCGCGCTCGTGTCGGTCGCGCTCGTGCTCGGGCTTGCGCGCCGCGAACTGTGGCGCGGCGATGCGCGCGACGCGTCGCCGCGGCTGCTGCTCACGGGGGTCGTGATCGCGGCCGGGTGGGGCGCGCTCGTCACGCTGCTGCTGTCGCTCGCGCCCGACGCGCGGCTGCGCGGCATCATCTTCTGGCTGACGGGCGATCTGAACGGCGTGACGGCGCCCTGGTTCGCATGGGGCGCGCTGCTGCTGGCCGCCTGCGTCGCGCTGCCGGCCGCGCCGCAACTCAACGTGCTGCTGCGTGGCGACGCGACCGCGCTCGCGCTCGGCGTGCCGGTCGCGCGGCTGCGCATGCGGATCTACCTCGTCGCGTCGCTGGCCGCCGCGGCCGCGGTGACGACGGCCGGCACGATCGGTTTCGTCGGCCTCGTCGTGCCGCACGCGCTGCGGCTCGCATTCGGCAACGACCAGCGCATGCTGCTGCCCGCCGCGATGCTCGCGGGCGGCGGCGGCGTGATGGCGGCCGACCTGCTCGCGCGCACCGCCATCGCGCCCGCGCAATTGCCGGTCGGCGTGATGACCGCGTTGATCGGTGTGCCGGTGTTCCTGTGGATGTTGCTGAGGAGACCGATGCGATGACGCATGCCGCACCGCACACCGCCGGCGACGTGACCTATGCGGCGGTCGACCTCACGCTGCGGGCCGGCGCACGGACCCTGCTCGACGGCTTCACGCAGGCGTTCCGGCCCGGCGAGATCTGGTGCGTCGCGGGGCCGAACGGCGCAGGCAAGACGACGCTGCTCGCGACGCTCGCGGGCCTGCAGCGGCCGGCCGGCGGGCAGGTCGAGATCGACGGCCGGCCGCTCGCCGCCTGGCCGCCCGAACAGCTCGCACGGCGCCGCGCGCTGATGCCGCAGCAACTGCACGACGCTTTCAGCGCGACGGTATTCGACACGGTGCTGCTCAACCGCTTTCCGTATCTCGGCGGCTGGGGCTGGGAGCGCGAGGCAGACCGCGCGGCCGCGCGCGATGCGCTCGCGACGTTCGGGCTGAGCGCGCTCGCGTCGCGCGACGTGCTGTCGCTGTCGGGCGGCGAGCGGCAGCGTGTCGCGCTGGCCGCGACGCTGTGCCAGGACGCGCCGCTGATGCTGCTCGACGAGCCGCTCGCGCATCTCGACCTGCATCATCAGATCGACGGCCTGACCGCGCTGAGCGTTTGGCTCGACGCGGGTCCGCGCACGGTGCTGTTCTCGTGCCACGACCTGAATCTCGCACGGCGTTTCGCGACGCACGCGCTGTTGCTCGACGGCCGCGGCCATGCGTCGGCGGGCCCCGTGCTCGACGTGCTGACGCCGGCGCGCGCGAGCGACGCGTTCGGCTATCCGCTCGTGCTGATCCGCGAGAACGGCCGCGATGCGCTGCTGCCCGCGTGGCCCGAGCGACGATGAATTTCCTTCTTTCGATGCGCGGCAGCGGCCGCACCAACGAGGCAACCTTCCGATGACGAACCCGACCGACTTCCCGCCCGCGATCGCGCCGCTCGACGACACGCTGCGCAAGCGTCTGCAGCATGTGATCGATCACAAGACCAAGCCGCCCGGCAGCCTCGGCCAGCTCGAGGCGCTCGCGCTGCAGATCGGCCTGATCCAGCGCACCGAGCGGCCGCACGTGCAGCGTCCCGTGACGATCGTGTTCGCCGGCGACCACGGGATCGCGGCCGAGGGCGTGAGCCCGTATCCGCAGGCGGTCACCGCGCAGATGGTCGCGAACTTCCTGGCCGGCGGCGCGGCGATCAATGCGTTCTCGGGCGTCGCGCAGAGCGTGCTCGAGATCGTCGATGCGGGCGTCGCGTCGCCGCTGCCGGTGTCCGACCGGCTCGTGTCGCTGCCGGTCGCGCGCGGCACGCGCAACTTCGCGGTCGAACCCGCGATGACGCACGACGAGGCGAAAACGGCGCTCGCCGCGGGTGCCGCGCGCGTGCGCGTGCACGCGTCGCTCGGCACGAATGTGATCGGCTTCGGCGAAATGGGGATCGCGAACACGTCGTCGGCCGCGTGCCTGATGAGCCGTCTGCTCGACGTGCCGATCGACGCGTGCGTCGGGCGCGGCACGGGTCTCGACGACCAGGGGCTCGCGCACAAGCGCGCGGTGCTCGGCCGCGCGCTCGTCCGGCATTCGCATGCGATCGCGCCGCTCGACGTGCTCGCGACGTTCGGCGGCTTCGAGATCGCGATGATGACGGGCGCATATCTCGCGGCCGCGAGCGAGCGGATGACGATCCTCGTCGACGGCTTCATCGCGACGGCCGCGTTGCTCGTCGCCGAGCGCATCGCGCCCGGCGTGCGCGACTACTGCGTGTTCTCGCATGCGTCGCACGAGGCCGGGCACCGGCGCATGCTCGAGCATTTCGGCGCGAAGCCGCTGCTCGCGCTCGACCTGCGGCTCGGCGAGGGCACGGGTGCCGCGCTCGCGCTGCCGCTGGTGCGCGCGGCGGCCGCGTTCCTTACCGAGATGGCGAGCTTCGAATCCGCGGGCGTCGACAATCGTGACGCCTGAACGCGCGCAGGGCGTACGCGCCGAGCTGCGCTACTTCTTCGTCGCGCTCGGCTATTTCACGCGCGTGCCGGTGCCGCGCGCGATCGGCTACGCGGCCGGCGATCTCGATCAGGCCGCACGCTACTTCCCGCTGGTCGGCGCGTGCGTCGGCGCATGGGGCGCGCTCGTCTATCTCGCGGCGCTGCGCGTGCTGCCGGCGTCGATCGCGGTGGGGCTGTCGATGGCCGCGACGCTGCTCGCGACCGGCGCATTCCACGAGGATGGCCTGGCTGACAGCTGCGACGCGTTCGGCGGCGGCTACGCGCGCGACGACGTGCTGCGCATCATGCACGATTCGCGCATCGGCACGTTCGGCGCGGCCGCGCTCGTGATCGCGCTTGGCCTGAAATGGCAGGCGCTCGCGGCCATGCCGCCGCTGCGCGCCGCGTGGACCATGATCGCCGCGCATGCGGCGAGCCGCGCGGGGGCCGTGAGCCTGCTGATGTCGCTCGACTACGTCCGGCCGGAAGGCAAGGCAAAACCGGTCGCACGGCGCATGGGCGCGCGCGCGGCCTGCGTCGTGGCCGCATTCGGGTTGCCGTGGCTGTTCTGGCCGGACTGGCGCGCGGGCGTCGCGGCCGTCGTCGCGCTCGTGCTCGTGCGCGCATGGGCGGCCCGCTATTTCGTGAAGCGGATCGGCGGTTATACGGGCGACTGCCTCGGCTTCGCGCAGCAGTTGAGCGAGCTGGCGATCTATCTCGTGGTGCTCGGATGGATCTCGTCCTGATTCGCCATCCGGCCGTCGCTGTCGAGCCGGGCGTGTGCTACGGACGCAGCGACGTGCCGCTCGCCGCACCGGCCGAGGCGGGGGCGCGGACCATGCGCGAGCGTCTGGCGGCGCTCGGGGCGCCGTTGCCCGCGCAGGTCTGGACGAGTCCGCTCACGCGTTGCGCGTCGGTCGCCGAGCGGCTTGCGCAAGCGTTCGACGTGCCGCTGCGGCGCGACGCGGGCTGGCAGGAAATGGACTTCGGCGCGTGGGAGCTGCAGCGCTGGGACGACATCGACCGCGCCGCGCTCGATGCGTGGGCGGCCGACCTGATGCATGCGTGCGCGCATGGCGGCGAGAGTGTCGCGCGGTTCGTCGAGCGCGTGGCGCGCGTGGCCGGCGAGGTCGCGCAGGCCGACGCGCCGCAATGGGCGATCACTCATGCAGGCGTGATTCGCGCCTTCGCGTCGCATGCGCTGCGCGTGCCGCTCGATACGCTGCTGTCACGACCGGTGCCGACGGGCGGCGTCGTCTGGTTGCGCATGGAGGATGCTGCCCGCACGTGGGAAGTCGTCCACTGGGACGCGTAGGCAGTCGCGTGCTCGTCTGACGCGCGCAAGGGCATCAGGGCCCGAAATCAGCGTCGGATGGAGGATGCCGCCCGCATGTGGGAAGTCGCCCACTGGGACGCGTAGGCTGTCGCGTGCTCGTCTGACGCGGGTGAGGGCATCAAGGCCCGAAATCAGCGCGCCGGCCGCCGCGCCCGCGCCGCGTCGAGATCCTCGCACAGCGCGGCCGCGCCTTGCGCGATCCGCGGCGACGGCCGCGTCAGCAAATCGCCGTCGATCGCGAACAGGTTGTTGCGCGCCACGGCCGTCAGCGCGGGCCATGCACGCCAGCGCGCGAGGCTCGGCAGCGGCGTGTCCGAGCGTGTCGCGCCGGCGCTCGTCGTCACGATCGCTTCCGGATTCGCCGCAAGCACGGCCTCGTCGGTGACGGTCGGCGCGAGCGGCTTCAGCGCCGCGAACACGTTACGGCCGCCGCACAGCGTGACGACGTCGTTGAACAGATGCGCGCCGTTGAGCGTCGTCAGCGGCCGGTCCCATACCTGGAAGAACATCGTGACGGGCGGGCGTGCCGCGTAACGCGCGCGCAGCGTCGCGATGTCGCGCGAAAACGATGCCGCGGCCGCGTCGGCGACCGGTTCCGTGCCGAGCAGCGTGCCGAGACGGCGCAGCGACGTCGCGACGTCGTCGAGATGCTTCGGTTCGCTGAAGAACAGCGGAATGTGCAGCGCACGCAGCGCGTCGGTCTGCCGCTCGGCATTGCCGTGCCGCCAGACGACGATCAGGTCGGGCTTCAGCGCGGCGATCCGCTCGAGGTCGAGCGCCTTGTTGTCGCCGACGCGCGGCACGGCCTGCGCGGCGGGCGGGTAGTCGCTGTACGTGACCGTGCCGACCAGCTTCGTGCCGCCGCCGGCCGCATAGACCAGTTCGGTCGCATGCGGCGCGAGGCTGATCACGCGTTGCGCCGGTGCGGGCAGCGTGACGGCATTGCCTGCATCGTCGCGGGTCGTGATGTCGGCGTGAGCGAAGGGCGCGAGCGCGACCAGCATCGCGAGCGCCGGGAGTCGGCGCAACGGGCGGGCGTTCATGCGGATGCCCGTTGCAGCGTCGGCACGCACTGCGCGAGCGCGTCGGCGACGCGCTGCCATTCGGCTTCGTTGCCCGGCAGGCCGACGCGCACGCTCGACGGTTGCGCGAAGTGCCGCGTCCAGATTCCGTGCGTGGCGAGTGCCGTATGCAGCGCGGCGGCGCGCGGGTCGTCGGTCCAGCTGAACAGCGGCGTCGCGTGCACCGCGAAGCCGTACGCGCGCAGCAGCGCGGCGAGGCGTGCGCCGTCGGCCGCGAGCCGCTCGCGCGCGGCGGCCTGCCATGCGCGGTCGGCGAACGCGGCGGCGACCGCGTGACGTGCGGGGCCGCTGACGGTCCACGCGCCGAGCATGTCGCGCAGCGCGGCGATCAGTTCGGGACGCGCGAGCACGAAGCCTGCGCGAATGCCGGCGAGCCCGAAGAACTTGCCGACCGAGCGCAGCACGACGAGGCCCGGACGATCGGTGTACTGCGCGAGCGATGGCGTGGCGCCCGTATCCGCGAAGGCCTCGTCGACGATCAGCGTGCCGCCGCGTGCCGACAGTTGCGCATGCCAGCCGAGCAGCCGTTCGGTCGGCACGAACTCGGCTGTCGGATTGTTCGGATTCCCGACGATGACGTGACGCAGCGTCGCAGGCAACGCGTCCGAGGCGATGTCGAGCGGGACGACACGATGGCCGTGGCGCGCGAAGGCAGGCGCGTATTCGCCGTACGCGAGCGGTGCGACGCCGGCGTCGCCGGCCGGCAGCAGTGCGGGCAACGCGCGGATCGCGGCCTGGCTGCCGGCGACCGGCAGCACGTGCGCGGCATCGGGTGCGCCGTAGTAGCGGGCCGCGCATGCGGCGAGCGTGTCGCCGTCGTCGGGCAGCCGGCGCCATGCGTCGGCCGGAACCGGCGGCACCGGATAGCCGACCGGATTGATGCCGGTCGACAGGTCGAGCCAGGCGTCGTACGGAATGCCGTGGCGCCGCGCGGCTTCGTGCAGGTTGCCGCCGTGCGGGATGCGTGCGTCAGACATGATGGGTTGCGAGGATGAGTGCGCCGCTCGCGACGAGCAGTGCGAGCCACAGCGCGAGCGTGCGCGTGACGAGCGACAGCGCGGCGACGACGTGCGCGGCCGTCGCCGGTGCGCCGGTACCGAGGGCGGGACGGTCTTCGATTTCGCCGTGATAGACGGCCGGGCCGCCGAGCTGCACGTTCAGGCTGCCGGCGCCCGCGGCCATCACGGGGCCCGCGTTCGGGCTGTCCCAGTGGCGCGCCTGCGTGCGCCAGCAGCGCCACGCGGCGGCCGTGTCGCCGAGCAGCGCGTAGCTCGCGGCGGTGAGGCGTGCGGGAATCCAGTTGAGCGCGTCGTCGAGTCGCGCGGCGGCCCAGCCGAAGGTCAGGAAGCGCGGCGTGCGATAGCCCCACATCGCGTCGAGCGTGTTCGCGAGCCGGAACAGCAGCGCGCCGGGGCCGCCGGCGACGACGAACCAGAAGAGCGCGCCGAAGATCGCGTCGTTGCCGTTCTCGAGGGCCGATTCGACGGCCGCGCGCGACAGCGCGCCTTCGTCGGCTGCGCTCGTGTCGCGCGACACGATCCGTGCGGTCAGCGCGCGTGCGGCATCGAGATCGTGCCGCAGCAGCGCGGCGGCGATCGGCGCGACATGGTCGGCGAGGCTCTTCGCGCCGAGCGCGAACCACAGCAGCGCGACGTGCAGCGCGGCCGCGTGCGGCCACGGCAGCACGGCCGCGAGCCACGCGGCGACCACCACCGGCGGCACCACGGCCGCGACCCATGCGGCGACGCCGACCACGCGGCCGCGCCGGCCCGTGTTCAGCGCGCCTTCGATGCGCGCGGCAAGCCGGCCGAACGCGACGAGCGGATGCCAGCCGGCCGGTTCGCCGATCACACGATCGACGATCGCGGCCGCGACCGCGAGCATCGCGACGAGCGGCATCGACAGCATCAGCATGACGGCGCTCCGGCCTTGAGTTCGAGCGGCAGCCCGGCGACCAGTAGCGTCACGCGCGTCGCGAGCGCGGCGACGCGCTGGTTCAGGCGCCCGAGTTCGTCGACGTAGCGGCGTGTGACCGACCCGAGCGGCACGACGCCGAGCCCGATTTCGTTGCTGACGACGATCACCTTCGCACGCGCGCCACGCAACGCGTGCTCGAGCCGCTCGACCTGCGCCGCGTACTGCGCATCGTCGAGCGGTTCGCCGTCGAGCGGGCACAGCAGGTTCGTGAGCCACAGCGTCAGGCAGTCGACGAGCAGGCACGCGTGCGGATCGTCGAGCCGCGCGAGCGTGCCGGCGAGGTCGACGGGCGCGTCGGCGAAACCCCAGTCGGCCGGCCGGCGCGCGCGGTGATGCGCGATGCGCCGTTCGAATTCGGCGTCGGCGGCCGTCGCGGCCGCGGTCGCGATGTAGGTGACGGGGCGCCCGCTGTCGGCGGCGAGCCGCTCGGCGTGCGCGCTCTTGCCCGAGCGCGCGCCGCCGAGGACGAAGGTGAGGTCGTGCGGAATCATCGCGTGATTGTAACGGCGCGGGCGGCCGCACGCGGGCGATAATGCGCGTTTGCTTCGCCACGACTTTGCACACGATGAACGCACCCGAACCGCAGCCGCACGGCACGTTGATGATCCAGGGCACGACGTCCGACGCGGGCAAGAGCACGCTCGTCGCGGGGCTGTGCCGCCTCGCGCGCCGCGCGGGCGCGCGCGTCGCGCCGTTCAAGCCGCAGAACATGGCACTGAACAGCGCGGTGACGGCCGACGGCGGCGAGATCGGCCGCGCGCAGGCGCTGCAGGCGCTGGCCGCCGGCGTCGCGCCGCATACGGATTTCAATCCGGTGCTGCTGAAGCCGACGAGCGACCGCGGCGCGCAGGTGATCATTCACGGCAAGGCGCGCATGAACCTCGACGCGCGTGCTTACCACGACTACAAGCCGGTCGCGTTCGACGCGGTGCTCGAGTCATACGCGCGGCTGCGCGCCGGCTACGACACGGTGCTCGTCGAAGGCGCGGGCAGCCCGGCCGAAATCAACCTGCGCGAAGGCGACATCGCGAACATGGGCTTCGCCGAGCGCGTCGACTGCCCGGTCGTGCTGGTGGCCGACATCGACCGCGGCGGCGTGTTCGCGCACCTGGTCGGCACGCTCGCGTGCCTGTCGGACAGCGAGCGCGCGCGCGTGCGCGGCTTCGTCATCAACCGCTTTCGCGGCGACATCAGGCTGCTCGAACCGGGCCTCGACTGGCTGCGCGCGCAGACGGGCAAGCCGGTATTCGGCGTGCTGCCGTACCTGCACGGGCTGATGCTCGATGCCGAGGACATGCTGCCGTCGCAGGCGCGCAGCGCCGCCGTGCGCGGCGATGCCGGCGTGCTGCGCGTGGTGGTGCCCGCGTTGCCGCGGATCAGCAACCATACCGATTTCGACCCGCTGCGTGCGCATCCGCAGGTCGAGTTCACGTACTGGAAGAGCGGCCCGGTGCCGGACGCCGACCTGCTGATCCTGCCCGGCTCGAAGAGCGTGCAGCGCGATCTCGCGTGGCTGCGCGACGCGGGCTGGGACGCGGTGATCCGCCGGCACCTGCGCTATGGCGGCAAGGTGATCGGCATCTGCGGCGGGATGCAGATGCTCGGCCGCACGCTGGACGATCCGCTCGGCCTCGAAGGGGCGCCCGGCAGCGTGGCGGGGCTCGGGTTGCTCGATTTCGACACGACGCTGCAGCCGGACAAGACGTTGAAGAACGTGACCGGGCAACTCGCGCTGCCGGGCGCGGCCGCGGTGCACGGCTACGAGATCCACATGGGCGACACGCGCGGGCCCGCGCTCGCGGCGCCCGCGCTGGAACTGGCGGCGGGCGACGCACCGGGCGGCGTGCGCCCGGACGGCGCACGGTCGGCCGACGGGCAGATCCTCGCGACCTACGTGCACGGGCTGTTCGACGCGCCCGACGCGTGCGCGGCACTGCTCGCATGGGCGGGACTCGACGGCGCGGAACGCATCGACTATCCGGCGCTGCGCGAGGCGTCGCTGGAGCGGCTGGCCGATTCGTTCGCCGAGCATCTCGACCTGCGCGCGCTGTACGCCGAGTTCCGCTGACGCATGGCGTGCCGGCCTGGCATTTTGCGGCGGATCGCGTACAACTCAGATGGGCGGAGGTCCGCCCGAAGGAGCGCGACGATGAAGGGTCGATGGTGGTTGAGTGTGCTGCTCGCGGTGCTGCTGGGCGCGTCGGCGTTTGCGCACGCGTGTGATTCGTATGCACCGGGCGGCGGGCCGGCCGGCTCGGGCGACGCCGCCCAGGGCAAGAGCGGCGGCTGAGGTTCGCGGCGGGGTGCTGGCATCGGGGCATGATCGGTCATGCCCTTTTTCATGATCCGATTCGTTCCATTTGGGAATCAGTTAAAGCCGAAATGCATGTTTATTGGTCGAAACGATTCGAATAGAGTGCGATCCATTCCCATCCACTCACGAAGGAATTCGCCATGAACCCCAATCGCCTGAACGATCTCGGCGCGACGCTGCTGCGTGTCGCACTCGGCGTGCTGTACCTCGCGCACGTCGCGCAGAAGGTGTTCGTCTTCACGCTGCCCGGCACCGCGCAGTTTTTCGCGTCGATCGGCCTGCCGGGCTGGCTCGCGTATGTCACCACCGTCGTCGAACTGGCGGGCGGCCTCGCGCTGCTCGCGGGCTTCCGCGTGCGGATCGCCGCACTCGTGCTGCTGCCGTTCATGCTCGGCGCGGTGTCCGCGCATCTGCCGAACGGCTGGAGCTTCGCGTCGCCGAACGGCGGCTGGGAATACCCGGCGTTCTGGGCCGTCACGCTGGCCGTGCAGGCGCTGCTGGGCGGCGGTGCATTCGCGCTCGGCGCATCGCGCGCCGCGACGCGGACCGCATAAACGGGGCGGGCTTCGGCGCAACCCGTTCCGGTGACACCCCGTTTGCCGATATCATCGCTCCCTGTATCCGCAATCGAGCGGCGCCTGCCAGGGCGGCAGGCGCCGCACGGCTTTTTCGGGGGAATTCATGACGGTCATCGTGGTGGCGAATCCGAAGGGCGGCGTGGGGAAGAGCACGCTGTCCACCAATCTTGCCGGCTATTTCGCGGCGCAGGGCGCATGGGTCGCGCTCGCCGATCTGGACCGGCAGCAGTCCGCGCATGCGTGGCTCGACCTGCGGCCGGCCGGCCTGCCGCCGATCGAGGCGTGGGAGCTCGACCCGGATGCGCCGTCGAAGCCGCCGCGCGGCCTCGAATATGCGGTGATCGACACGCCGGCCGGGCTGCACGGCAACCGGCTCAACGTCGCGCTGCAGCTCGCCGACAAGGTGATCGTGCCGCTGCAACCGTCGATGTTCGATATTCTCGCGACCCAGCAGTTTCTGGAGCGCCTCGCCGGCGAGAAGGCCGTGCGCAAGGGCAGCGTCGAGGTCGGGATCGTCGGGATGCGGGTCGACGCGCGCACGCGCTCGTCCGACCAGCTGCACCGCTTCGTCGAAGGGCTCGGGCTGCCGGTGCTCGGCTACGTGCGCGACACGCAGAACTACGTGCAGATCGCCGCGCACGGCCTGACGCTGTGGGACGTCGCGAAGAGCCGCGTCGAGAAGGATCTCGAGCAGTGGCGGCCGATCGTCGAATGGGCCGAGCGCCGCGCGCCGAAAGCGGAGAAGGTCGCGAAGGCGTCCTGAGCGCGCGAGGCGGATGCGCGAGGCGAACCCGCGCGGCGCAGCCGGTCGAATTCGGTGGGTTCCCGCTCCAATGAAGAAGGGCCTGATGCGGCAGCGTGCCGGATCAGGCCCTTCGTACGTATGCGGCTGCGCGGCTTCGGCCGCCCCGGCGCGCGGGGCGCCGCGGCAGCGATCCGGCGCGCCGCGATGCGCCGGCCGGCCGCGTGAATCAGGTCCAGTTCTGCGTCGGCACGTGGTCGCGGTGGCCCTTGATCTTGTTGCCTTCGTCGATGAACACGAGCTTCGGCTTCCAGCCGGCCTGCAGCTCGGCTTCGTCGACCATCGCGAACGCCGCGATGATCACGAGGTCGCCGAGTTGCGCGCGGCGCGCGGCGGAGCCGTTCAGCGAGATCATCCCGCTGCCGCGCTCGCCCTTGATCGCGTAGGTCGAGAAGCGCTCGCCGTTGTTGATGTTCCAGATGTCGATCCGTTCGTTTTCGATCAGGCCCGCCGCTTCGAGCAGGTCTTCGTCGATCGCGCACGAGCCTTCGTAATGCAGCTCGCAGTGCGTGACGGCCGCGCGGTGGATCTTCGATTTGAGCATGTGGCGCTGCATGGGTTCTCCGTGATGCGTGAGAGGCGAGGGCGGGCGGCCCGTCAGATTTCCAGGTTGTCGATCAGGCGCGTCGCGCCGAGCTTCGCGGCCGCGAGCACGACGAGCGGCTCGCCGGCTTCGAGCTCGGCGGCGCTCGGCGCGATCAGGTTCGCGCGGCGGCGGATCGCGATGTAGTCGGGCGCCCAGCCGCGCTCGGCCAGATGCGTGCGCGCGTGCTGCTCGAGCGTGCCGAGGTCGCGCTCGCCGCCGAGCACGCTGTCGCGCACGCGTTGCAGCGTCTTCGCGAGCTCGGGCGCTTCCTTGCGCTCGTCGGTCGTCAGATAGCGGTTGCGCGACGACAGCGCGAGGCCGTCCTCGTCGCGCACGGTCTCGGCCGCGATGATCTCCACCGGCAGCGCGAGCTGCTGGCACATGCGGCGCACGATCATCAGCTGCTGGTAATCCTTCTTGCCGAACACGGCGACGCGCGGCTGCACGCAGGACATCAGCTTGGTGACGACCGTGCACACGCCGGCGAAGAAGCCGGGGCGGAACTCGCCCTCGAGAATCCCGCCGAGGTCGTCGGGCGGCAGCACGCGGTACTCCTGCGGCTCCGGATACATGTCGCGCTCGGTCGGCGCGAACAGCACGTAGACGTTTTCCTTCTGCAGCTTCTCGATATCGTCCTGCAGCGTGCGCGGATATTTGTCGAAATCCTCGTTCGGGCCGAACTGCAGCCGGTTGACGAAGATGCTCGCCACGACCGGGTCGCCGTGCTGGCGCGCGAGGCGCATCAGCGACAGGTGACCTTCGTGCAGGTTGCCCATCGTCGGCACGAACGCCGTGCGGTTCTGTCCGCGCAACTGGTCGCGCAGTTCCTGGATCGAGCTGATGACTTTCATGATCGGGTAGCGGGTTCCTCGCGCAGGCGCGCGTTGGCGCCGCAACAGCGGCGTCGGGGTCGAAGCGGAGAACGCCGGCGCGCGGGCGGCGCATCGGGCGTCGGCGGATTGTAGAGGATTTGGCCGCCGGACGCATCGAAAAAAGTACGAGCGTTCACTTTTTACGCGGGCGCGCCGCAGGCAGCCCGCGCGGGCGGGCCCGGCGGCGGGATGCGGCGTGTTTCGGTGTGCGGGGTGAGGCGGGGCGGCGGGCGCCTTACGCGGGCAGGTAGGCGAGGCGCACGTAGATCGGCGCGAACGGTTCGGGCTGCGTGATCTCGACGAGCGATTCGCGCGCGAGCTCGAGCATCGCGATGAAGTTCACGACCACGACCGGCACGCCGCGCGACGTGTCGAACAGGTCGGCGAACTCCATGAAGCGTGCGTTCTGCAGCTTGCGCAGGATCAGGCTCATGTGTTCGCGCACCGACAGCTCCTCGCGGGAGATCTTGTGGTGCTGGACGAGCTTCGCGCGCTTGAGCACGTCGGCCCACGCGGCGCGCAGGTCGTCCGAGTTCACGTCGGGAAAGCGCGGCGTGATGCTCTGCTCGATGTAGACCTCGGCGCGCAGGAAGTCGCGGCCGAGCTGCGGCAACTGGTCGAGACGTTGCGCGGCGAGCTTCATCTGCTCGTATTCGAGCAGGCGGCGCACGAGTTCCGCGCGCGGATCCTCGGCTTCCTCGCCGGTGTCGGCCTTCTTGACCGGCAACAGCATCCGCGACTTGATCTCGATCAGCATCGCGGCCATCAGCAGGTATTCGGCGGCCAGCTCGAGGTTCGACGTGCGGATCTGGTCGACGTAACCCAGATATTGCGCGGTGACCTGCGCCATCGGGATGTCGAGCACGTTGAAGTTCTGCTTGCGGATCAGGTACAGCAGCAGGTCGAGCGGGCCTTCGAACGTCTCGAGGAACACCTCGAGCGCATCGGGCGGGATGTAGAGGTCCTGCGGCAGCTTGAAGAGCGGCTCGCCGTACAGGCGTGCGAACGCCGCGACACCGTCGACCGTGTCGGGCGTCGAATCGGCGCCCGCGGGCGCGGCGATCGCGTCGTCCTGCCGGGCGGCGCTGGCCTCGTCGGCGGCGCTCACGTCGTCAGAAGTTCTGGTAGTAGACGTAGGACGTTTGCTTCACGCGCGATTCCTGCTGCTCGGCACGCTCGTCGAGGTCGATCGGCTGCTTGTCCCACAGCAGGGAGCGGCCCTTGCGCTGCTCTTCTTCGAGCGTCGGCTTCTGTTGCTTGAGCTGGTTCAGGAATTGCGTGACGTCGGACTGGTACGGCATGGCTTGGCTTTCCGTTTCGGGCGGCGCACGATGCGCCGGATTCGCGATGGCGGGATTTTACCGCATCGCGGGGAACAGCCGGCGGCAATCGCGCGTCGAATCCGCTGGCCGGTGCCCGCGGCGCGACCGGCCGGGCCCGTGCGCGCGTCGTTGCGCGCAAGCGTCAAAGCGGGGTCCGCGCGGGCAGGGCCGCCGCCCTGTGGTCAAATACAGGGTTTTCCACGGAATCACGACAACCGAGGGTGAGGTCATATTTGGCGGGTCACGCGAACCAGCAAGCACACACGACGCATGAGGCGAGCCCGCGCGCGGCCCGACACCCCGGTCGTCGCGCGCGGCGCGGCGCCGGTGCGGCGGTCCGGGCAGCCCTCGTCGGCTGTCTCGCCGCGTTCGTCGTGCTGCCGGCCTACGCGAAGTACGACGTCGACATCGACGCGCCGCGCTCGATCCGCAAGCTACTCAAGACCCATCTCGACATCGCGCGCTTCGCGAAGCGCGACGACATCAGCGACGACCAGTTCGACTTCCTCGTGACCGCGACACCGCAGCAGGTGCGCGACCTGACCGCGACGGCCGGCTATTTTTCGCCGGTCGTGCGCACCGACGTGCGCACGCGCGACGGCAAGCGTGACGTGCGCGTCGCCGTCGATCCGGGGCCGCAGACCGTCGTGTCGACGGTCGACCTGACGTTCAAGGGCCCGGTCGGCACCGAGGATCCGAAGCAGGAGGCCGCGACCCGCTTCGCGTTCTCGCTGAAGCCGGGTGACCCGTTCACGCAATCGGACTGGGACGTCGCGAAGGGCGCGGCGCTCAGGCAATTGCAGGCGCGCCGCTACCTGGGCGCGAAGATCGCGTCGTCGGAGGCGCGCATCGACCCGCGCACGCAGCGCGCGACGCTGGCCGTCACGTTCGACAGCGGCCCGACATTCACGATCGGCAAGGTCGATGTCGACGGCGTGCGCCGCTACCCGGAGAAGATCGTCACGAACGTCAATCCGCTGTCGGAAGGCGAGATCTACGACGTGCAGCGGATCACCGAGCTGCAGCGGCAACTGCAGAACACGCCGTACTACGCGAGCGTCGCGATCGACGTCGGCGACGATACGTCGAAGCCCGAGCGCACGCCCGTGCACGTGAAGGTCAGCGAGTTCCCGTACAACAACATTCGCGGCGGCGTCGGCTACGCGACCGATACGGGCCCGCACGTGCAGGGCTCCTACACGTATCTCGACACGTTCGGCGCCGCGTGGCCGTTCACCGTGTCGGGCCGGCTCGACCAGATCCAGCAGTACGGCCAGGTCCAGCTGTCGATGCCGCCCGGCGCGAAAGGGTGGACCAACAGCGTGCTCGCGTCGTACACGAACACCAACGTGTCGGACACGCGCATCTACAGCGCGCGGATCGGCGCGCAGCGCACGCGCACCGGCCAGTTCATCGACTACGCGTACTCGCTGATGTTCTACCAGGACCGGCTCGACCAGAACGGCGCCGGCCCGACCACGAGCCGCGCGCTGGTGCCGCAGTGGGCATGGACGCGCCGCAACGTCGACGATCCGCTGTTCCCGCGCTCGGGCAACCTGATCCACGCGGAGGCCGGCTTCGCGATCAAGGGCGTGTTGACCGACCAGACCTTCATCCGCGGTTACGCGCGCGGCCAGCAGTACGTGCCGGTCGGCAAGCGCGACCTGTTCGTGTTCCGCGCGGAACTCGGCGGCGTATTCACGAGCGGCAGCTCGACCGGCGTGCCGGCGTCGCTGCTGTTCCGCGCGGGCGGCTCGAACTCGGTGCGCGGCTATGGTTACCAGAGCATCGGCAACAGCGTCGCCGGCTCGGTGCTGCCGACCAAGTACCTGATGACGGGCACCGCCGAATACCAGCACTGGTTCAACCGCGACTGGGGCGCCGCGACCTTCTTCGACATCGGCACCGCGACCGATGCGTGGGGCGAGCGCGTGTTCTACCCGGGCGTCGGCATCGGCGCGCGCTGGCGCAGCCCCGTCGGCCCGATCAACGTCGACGTCGCGTACGGACTGCGCAACCACAGCGTGCGCCCGTACCTGACGCTCGGCATCGCCTTCTGACCTTGTTGCACGAGCCACGACGAACCGCATGACGAAGGACCCGAACGACACGCCGCCGCCGAACGATCCGGACTCGCCCGAGCGCGCGCCCGACGCACCGCCGCGCGCGCCGCGGCGCGGGCGTGCGGGCCGGATCGTCGCGTGGACGCTCGTGACGGCCGTGCTGCTCGTCGTGCTGGCGGCCGGGCTCGTGCTGGCCGCGGCGACGACCGAGCGCGGCACGCGGCTCGCGTGGCAGACGGCCGTGCGCGTACTCGGCGGCCGGCTGGCGGGCACGCTGGACGGCGGCGCGCTCGCGACCGGCGTGCGGCTGCGCGGCTTCGCGTGGACGAGCCCCGGCGGCACCAGCACCGAAGTGCGGATCGACCGGCTCGACGGCCGCTGGGTGCTGACCCGCGCGCCGTGGCGGCTGTCGGTCGCTTACCTGCGCGCGGGCACGGTCGACGTGCGGATCGTGCCGGGGCCGTCGAAGCCGGCCGCGACGCCGCAGGACCTGAGCCTGCCGCTGCAGTTGCGGATCGACGACCTGCGTGTCGACCACCTGGCGATCCACGAAGGCGCATCGACGACGCAGCTCGACCATCTCGCGCTGAACGGCCGCAGCGACGGCCGTCACCATGAACTCGCGCTCGACGGCGTCGACACGCCGTACGGCGCGCTGACCGCGCGCGCGAAGCTCGACGGCGTGAAGCCGTTCGCGCTGACGGGCAATGCGACCTACGTGGGCAAGCTGGCCAACGAAGCGGTCAACGCGAGCGCGAACGTATCGGGTTCGCTCGAAGCGCTCGTCGCCGACGTGACCGCGAGCGGGATGAAGCTGAACGGGCGCGCGCACGTCGAGGCCGCGCCGTTCGGCACAGTGCCGCTCACGCGCGCGTCGCTCGCGTTCGATCACGTGAACCCGCAGGCGATCGCGCCGGGCGCGCCGGCCGCCGATCTCGCGGTGCGCGCGGAGCTGGCGCCCGTGACCGCGCCGGCCGGCACTGCCCCGGCGAAGGGGTTCGCGGTGACCGGCCCCGTGTCGATCGTCAACGCGAAGCCCGGCACGCTCGGCGAGCACCTGCTGCCGGTGATCGACGCGCATGCGATCGTCAATCTCGACGCGCACGCGCAGCGAATCGACGGCCTCGCGCTGAAACTGATCCGCGACGGCAGCGTGACCGGCAACGGCACGCTGACGGGCGGCAAGGGCCGCTTCGAGCTGAAGGTCGCGAATCTCGACCTGAACGCCTTCGTTGCCGAGTTGCGGCCGATGCGCCTGGGCGGGCCGCTCGGCGTGACGCTCGCCGGCGACGTGACGACCGTCGACTTCGACCTGAACGATCCGAAGCTCGCGCTCGGCGCGCGTGCGAAGGTCGCGCTGACGCCGCAGCAGACGGTGCTGACCGATGCACGCGTGACGGCGGGCAAGGGCCGTATCGACCTGACCGGCGTGTTCCGTCACGACGCGCATTCGAGCTACGACGCGAAGGCGACGCTGACCGCGTTCGATCCGCTGCTGCTCGCGGCGATGGGCGCGCCGAAGGCCGGTAGCGGCAAGCCGGCGGCAAAAGTGGCCAAAACGGCGGCCAAAACAGCGACCAAAACCGCCGCCGCGGCCAAGGCGCCGGCCAGGCGCGGCGAGACGCGCGTATCGGGCACGCTGACGGCATCCGGCGCGTTCGCGCCGCAGGTGTCGACGAAGGCGACCTTCAAGCTCGGCGACAGCCTGTACGACGGCGTGCCGCTGACCGGCGCGGGCGTCGTGCAGTTCGCCGGCTCGCGGATCCTGCCGAGCAATGCGACGCTGTCGATCGCGGGCAACCACGTCGACCTGCGCGGCAGTTTCGGCGCGCCGGGCGACCGGCTGCGCTTCGTCGTCGACGCGCCGGAGCTCGACCGGCTCGGCTTCGGCGTGCAGGGGCTCGTGCAGGCGCAGGGCGAGCTGACCGGCAGCTTCGCGCATCCGAACGTCACGGCCACCTACAAGGCCCAGCACGTCGTGGTCGGCTCGAACCGGATCGGTGCCGCGCAGGGGCGCGCCGACATCCGCGACGGCGCGCACGGCGCGCTCGTATTCACGGCCGACGCGACCGACATCGCACTCGGTTCGCTGCAACTGAAATCGCTGCGCGCGAACCTCGACGGCACGCGCGCGAAGCACACGCTCGACGCGTCGGCGATGGGGACGGCCGGCGGCCGCGTGATCGACCTGACGCTCGCGGCGAACGGCGGCGTGGTCGAGAGCCGCGACGGAACGCGCTGGGACGGCACCGTCACACGCCTCGCGAATCGCGGCACGCCGGCGGTGGCGCTGCAGGCGCCGCTTGCGGTGTCGGCCGGCGCCGGCCGCGTGACGCTCGGCGCGACGCGGCTCACGCTCGAAGGCGCGGCGATCGACCTGAAGTCGTTCGTGTTCGACCACGGCCAGATGCGCTCGGCGGGCGCCGTGCGCGATGCATCGGTCGCCCGTTTCCTCGAGATCCGCCAGGAACTGACGGGCCAGCGGCCGCCGGTGCGCACCGACGTCGTGCTCGATGCCGACTGGGATTTCTCGCTCGGCGCGAACGCGACGGGCTACGTGCAGGTGAAGCGGCGCGGCGGCGACGTGACGATCGAGACCGGGCGCGGTATCGCGTCGCTCGGGCTGACCGACCTGTCCGCGCGCGCGAGCTTTGCACCCGGCAACCGGCTCAACGTGGTGGCGCTCGCGAAGGCGAACCGGGTCGGCACGCTCGACGCGAACGTCACCGTGCCGTTCGCGCTGCGCGACGGCGTGTTCGGTGTCGTCGACGACGGCCCGCTGTCGGGCCGCATCGACGCCGACATTCCGTCGCTGAAGGCGACCGGCAACCTGTTCGGGCCGAGCTACCTGCTCGGCGGGCGCGCGGCGTTGAAGCTGACGGTCGCGGGCACGCCGGTGAAGCCGAACGTGTCGGGGATGCTGACCGGCGACGACCTGTCCGCGACGCTCGTCGATCAGGGCGTGCAGCTGAAGGACGGCATCGTGCGCGTGAAGCTCGCGGAGAACCTCGTCGAATTCCAGCAGGTCGAGTTCCACGGCGGCGACGGCACGCTGCGCGCGATCGGTCGCGTGCGTCTCGACGGCGCGGCGCCCGACCTGACCGCGAGCATCGTCGCGGACAAGCTCGAGCTGTTCGCGGCGCCGGATCGCAAGCTATCGCTGTCGGGCAAGGCGACCGTCGCGAACGACGGGCCGCGCGGCGCACTGTCGATCGACGGCAAGTTCGTCGTCGACCGCGCGCTGTTCGACCTGCCGGAGGAGTCGGCGCCGCACCTGTCCGACGACGTCGTGATCGTGCGCCCGGACGGCACGGTGCGCGGCGACGTGCAGACCGGTACGGCGGTCGCGAAGCCGCAGAAGGTCGAGGACAAGCCGGCGCCGTCGCTCGCGCCGCGCGCGAACATCGACATCGGGCTCGGCAACAACTTCCGCTTCAAGGGCCACGGCGCGGATCTCGGCCTGCGCGGCACGATCACCGTGATGAGCGCGCCGGGCGTGCCGCTGCGCGCGGTCGGCAACGTGCGCGTGACGGAAGGCTCGACGTATACGTCGTTCGGCCGCAAGCTCGCGGTCGAGAACGGCTTCTTCACGTTCAATGGCCCGGTGTCGAATCCGGGCGTGAACATCCTCGCGATGCGGCGCAACCAGGAGGTCGAGGCCGGCGTGCAGGTCACCGGCACGATCCAGTCGCCGACGGTCAAGCTCGTGTCCGAGCCGAACGTCACCGACAACGAAAAGCTGTCGTGGCTGCTGTTCGGGCACGGCACCGACCAAGGCAACAACGTCGGCCAGCAGAACGCGATGACGGCCGCGCTCGGGCTGCTCGGCAGCGCGACCGGCAAGCGCGTCGCGCAGAGCATCGGTCTCGACGAATTCTCGATCGGCCGCAGCGACGTCGGCCTGACCGATGCGCAGGTCGTGCAGATCTCGAAGGCGATCAACGAGCGCTTCGTGCTCGGTTACGAGCAAGGGCTGCAATCGGCGAGCAACGCGTTCAAGGCGACGATCAACCTGACGCGCTTCTGGTCGGTGTCCGCGTACGGCGGCACGTTCCAGGGCGTCGACCTGAACTACACGCGGCGTTTCGATCGCTGGTTCGGCCAGCGGTGACGAAGCGGGCGCCCGGCCGGTCGGCCACGCGCGCCGGCGCCCCGGTTCGCGCGTGCGCACGCGCCGAAGCCTGCCCGCGCAGCGGCGAGCGTCACGCCGACCTGCAACCACCGGCCGCGGCGCCGCTCGCTGCCGCCCATGAAAAAGCCCCGCACGTGGTGCGGGGCTTCGTGTGCAAGCAGCGGCGCGTGCGGCTTACTTCACGCGCATGCCGGGCTTCGCGCCGCTGTGCGGCTCGAGGATGTAGAGGCCCGGCTCGGCCTTCTCGTCGGCCGCCGACGCGGCGAGCACCATCCCTTCGGACAGCCCGAACTTCATCTTGCGCGGCGCGAGGTTCGCGACCATCACCGTCAGCTTGCCGACGAGCTGCTCGGGCTGGTACGCGGACTTGATGCCCGAGAACACGTTGCGGGTCTTTTCCTCGCCGACATCGAGCGTGAGCTGCAGCAGCTTGTCGGAGCCCTCGACGGCCTGACACGCGACGATCTTCGCGATGCGCAGGTCGATCTTCGCGAAATCGTCGATCGAGATCGGACCGTCGTCGGCACCGTTCGCCGCAGCCGCCTTCGCGTTCGCCTTGGCGTTTTTCGCGTCCTTCGCGGCGTTGGCGGCGGTTGCCCCCGCGGCAGCGGCGCCGGCGGCCTCGGCCTGCAGCGAATCGCGGTTCGCGGCGAGCAGCGCGTCGATCTGCTTCGGATCGACCCGCGTCATCAGGTGCTGGTACGCCTTGATCGGCTGCGCGGACGACAGCGGCTTCGCGGCGTCGGCCCACGTGAGCGGCGCGATCCCGAAGAAGGCCTCGACGGCTTCGGCCACGCGCGGCATCACCGGCTTCAGCGCGAGCGACAGCAGGCGGAACGCCTCGAGGCTCACGCTGCAGGTTTCGTGCAGCGCGACCGCGTTGGCCGGATCCTTCGCGAGTTCCCACGGCTTCGCGCCGTCGACGTACGCGTTCACTTCGTCCGCGAGCTCCATCGTCTGGCGCAGCGCGCGGCTGTATTCGCGCGCTTCGTAGTGCGCGGCGATCGCCGGAATCGCGTCGCGCAGCGTCGCGACGAGCGGATGGTTCATCGCGCTGTCCTGCACGCGGCCGTCGAAACGCTTGAGCAGGAAGCCGGCCGCGCGGCTCGCGATGTTCACGTACTTGCCGACGAGGTCGCTGTTCACGCGCGCCTGGAAATCGTCGAGGTTCAGGTCGATGTCTTCCATCGTCGCGTTCAGCTTCGCGGCGAAGTAGTAGCGCAGCCATTCCGGGTTCAGGCCCGTGTCGATGTAGCTCTGCGCGGTGATGAACGTGCCGCGCGACTTCGACATCTTCGCGCCGTCGACCGTCAGGAAGCCGTGCGCGAACACGTTGGTCGGCGTGCGATGGCCCGAGAACTCGAGCATCGCCGGCCAGAACAGCGTGTGGAAATACAGGATGTCCTTGCCGATGAAGTGGTACTGCTCGGCCTTCGTGCCCGGGCGGATCCACGCATCGAAGTCGATGCCGTTGCGGTCGCACAGGTTCTTGAAGCTCGCGTAGTAGCCGACCGGCGCGTCGAGCCACACGTAGAAGTACTTGCCGGGCGCGCCCGGGATCTCGAAGCCGAAGTACGGCGCGTCGCGCGAGATGTCCCAGTCGGCGAGCCTGGCCTCGCCGGCGTCGCCGAGCCATTCGCGCATCTTGTTGGTCGCTTCGGGCTGTGCGAGGCCGCTGACCCATTCGCGCAGGAACGACTCGCAGCGCGGATCGGACAGGCGGAAGAAGTAGTGCGTCGAGGTCTTGCGCACCGGCGTCGCACCGGACACGACCGAGTACGGGTTCAGCAGTTCGGTCGGCAGGTAGGTCGAACCGCACACTTCGCAGTTGTCGCCGTACTGGTCCTTCGCGTGGCACTTCGGGCATTCGCCCTTGATGAAGCGGTCCGGCAGGAACATTTCCTTGACCGGGTCGTACGCCTGCTCGATCTCGCGCTCGGCGATCAGGTCGTTTTCCTTCAGCGCGAGGTAGATCTTCTCGCTCAGCACGCGGTTCTCGTCCGAGTCGGTCGAGTAGAAGTTGTCGAACGACACGCCGAAGCTGTCGAAGTCGCGCTTGTGCTCGGTCCACACGCGCTCGATCAGCTGCTTCGGCGTCAGGCCTTCCTTCTCCGCGCGCAGCATGACCGGCGTGCCGTGCGTGTCGTCGGCGCCGATGTAGTAGACCTCGTGACCGTGCATTCGCAGCGTCCGCACCCAGATGTCGGTCTGGATGTACTCGACCAGGTGGCCGATGTGGATCTGGCCGTTGGCATAGGGCAGTGCGGACGTAACGAGGATCTGGCGGCTGCCTTGCGGCGCCGCAGCCTGCACGGAAGTGAGGTCGGATGCGGACATAGGGTCTGTAGAAGAACGGCGGAAACGACGGAAACTGCGATTCTAGCAGGGGCGCGGGCAGGTCAGCCGGCGCGGGCGCCGTGGATCGGGCGCCGGAAGGGGCGGGGCCGCGGCGGCGGCGTGCCAGGCGGTGCGATGCTGCGATGCAGCAGGCGAATTCCGGGCAAAAAAAACCGGGGCGAATTCGGCCCCGGAGCAACAACGACAAGAGGAGAATGGTGACGCGCCGGCAGCGCCAGCCGCGTACCGTAAAGACAGACCGCGGGTCGCGACAGAAGTTCGAAATTTTTTTCGATTTGTTACGGAGCCCGCTGAAAGCCTTGTGCGGCGGGGCCGCGCGCCCGGCGCGCGACCCCGTTTCCTCTCGCGACGATGCTTACTGCTGGGCTGCGCGCAGGTAGATCTCTACGCGGCGGTTTTGTGCGCGGCCGGCTTCGGTCGCGTTGTCCGCGATCGGGTTCGACGGGCCCATGCCCTGTGCCGCCAGGCGGCCGCCGGCGACGCCACGCTGCACCAGCGCGTTGACGACGCTCTGCGCACGGTTCTGCGACAGCGTCTGGTTCAGCTGCTGCGAACCCGTGCTGTCCGTGTAGCCGACGACCGATGCCGTCACTTGCGGGTTCTGGTTCAGCGTCGTCGCCAGGTCGTTCAGCAGCGGCGTGAAGGCCGGCGTGATCGCGTACTGGTTGGTCGCGAACGTCACCGAGCTCGGCACGTTCAGCTTCAGCGAGCCGTCCGGCTGCTCGGTCACCTGCGTGCCCGTCTTGGCTGCCGACGGCGCGAGCTTGTTCTTGATCGCCTGCCAGTTGTAACCCGTCACGCCGCCGACCAGTGCGCCGACGCCCGCGCCGATCGCCGCGCCCTTGCCGCCGCCGGCCAGCGCGCCGATGCCTGCGCCGAGCGCTGCGCCCGTGCCGGTCCCGACGGCCGTGTTGTTGCCTTGCTGCGTGGCGCAGCCTGCCAGCAGTGCGCCGGCCAAGGCGAAGACGGACAGGCGAGTCGCGATTTTCATGTTCATCTTGAATTCCTCTCTTGGTTGAACGAGTCGACAACGACGACAAACAACAGTTACGGCTCCCGGCACGGACGCCCGAAAAAGGCGGGCGGGCCCGTGCCCGCGGCAGCCGCCGAGGCGGCTGCATGCCCTGTTCGCCAGCGTGGCTGTTCCGGACAGGGTGATGCGTCAGCCTCTACAATATAGGCGGTTCGTGGCCGATTTGGCCCCATAGCATGCCGCACGCGAAGATTGCTCCGCCGCGCGCGTTCGCGCAATGGCGTGCAACAGATTCTTTCACTTTTCCCGATTTTCGCAGCGTTATTTGATATTTCTTGACGTTTGCGCGAGAGAAAAACGTTTTCACGGAGTTTCGATGAGCATTGACCGGGCACAAGTCGACGCCGCATTGGCGGCTGTCGTCGACCCCAATACGGGCCGTCCTTACGCGGCGAACAAGGGCGTGCGCAACGTCGCGATCGACGGCGACGCCGTGGCGGTCGACGTGGTGCTCGGCTATCCCGCGCGCAGCCAGCACGACGACGTGCGCGCGCGCATCGCCGCTGCGCTGAAGGCCGTGCCGGGCGTACGCGACGCACGCGTCGCCGTGTCGCAGGAGATCGTCGCGCACACGGTGCAGCGCGGCGTGAAGCTGCTGCCGAACGTGAAGAACATCGTCGCGGTCGCGTCGGGCAAGGGCGGCGTCGGCAAGAGCACGACGGCAGTCAACCTCGCGCTCGCGCTCGCCGCGGAAGGCGCGTCGGTCGGCATTCTCGACGCCGACATCTACGGTCCGTCGCTGCCGACCATGCTCGGCATTCACGGCCAGCGGCCCGAGTCGCCCGACAACCAGTCGATGAACCCGCTGGTCGGCCACGGGCTGCAGGCGAACTCGATCGGCTTCCTGATCGAGGAAGACAACCCGATGGTGTGGCGCGGCCCGATGGCGACGTCGGCGCTCGAGCAGCTGCTGCGACAGACCAACTGGCGCGAGCTCGACTACCTGATCGTCGACATGCCGCCGGGCACGGGCGACATCCAGCTCACGCTCGCGCAGCGCGTGCCGGTGACCGGCGCCGTGATCGTCACGACCCCGCAGGACATCGCGCTGCTCGACGCGAAGAAGGGCCTGAAGATGTTCGAGAAGGTCGGGATTCCGATCCTCGGTATCGTCGAGAACATGAGCATCCACGTGTGCTCGAACTGCGGCCACGAAGAGCACATCTTCGGCGCGGGCGGTGCCGAGCGGATGGCGCAGGACTACGGCGTGACCGTGCTCGGCAGCCTGCCGCTCGACATCGCGATCCGCGAGCGCGCCGACAGCGGCACGCCGACGGTCGCGGCCGAACCGGACGGCGCGCTGGCGCGGCGCTATCGCGACATCGCGCGCGGGGTCGCGCTGGCGATCGCCGAGCGCGCACGCGACATGACGTCGAAGTTCCCGTCGATCGTTGTTCAAAATACGTAAAACCCTTGCGGGGCGGGGCCTCACGCTGTTTACGGCGCCGCGAGGCGCGGTATCATGGCGACTTTTCCCGGGTCCCTTTACCCGCCCGGCATGGCCGCCGTGTCGAACGGCCGCCAGCCGGCATGAGGATCGAATGAACCAACGACATCACGGCGTGCGCGCCGGCCGCGCGCGGCGCGCGCTGCTGGCCGCCGCCGCGCTGGGCCTGCTGGCCGGCTGTACCTCTTTTTCCTCGTCGCACGAAAAGCGTGCCGATGCGCAGTTGCAGCCGACCGTCGGCTCGCAGGCGCGCGGCGCGGTGACGTTCGTCGAACGCCCGGATGGCGTCCAGGTCACGTACAACCTGGCCGGCCTGCCGCCGAACAGCGATCACGCGCTGCAGGTGCACGAGCGCGGCGACTGCAACGCGGGCGACGGCTCGAGCGCCGGCCAGGTGTTCGCGCCGGCCGCCGACCGGCTGCGCGCGGGCGCGCGCGTCGCCGGCGATCTCGGCAACATCCATGCGGATGCGAACGGCGTCGCCGCCGGTTTCATCGTCGCGCCCGATCTGGCCCTCGACGGCGTGCGCTCCGCGCTGAACCGCGCGGCGCTGGTGCACCGCGAGCCGAGCGATCCGGCGTTTCCGCAGCATGGCGCGGGACCCGCGCTCGCCTGTGGCGTGATCCGTTGACGGCCGCCGCGTACGCGAGCCGATGATCGCGTAAAATGTGCGCCTTTCCGGGTCGCCGCGTCGCGAGCGACCCTTCCTGACTGTCACGCAGCGTTTCCTGGCGCCCCGATATGAAACGACCCCAACGCTCACTTCGTCCGCTGTCCCCCGAGGGGACGGCCAGCCTTCTTGGGACGGCCCGGCGGAGGCTGGCATGAGCATCAAGTCCGACAAGTGGATTCGGCGCATGGCCGAAGAACACAAGATGATCGAGCCGTTCGTGCCCGATCAGGTCCGCGCGTCCGAGGACGGCCGCCGGATCGTCAGCTACGGCACGTCGAGCTACGGCTACGACATCCGCTGCGCGGACGAATTCAAGATCTTCACGAACATCAACTCGACGATCGTCGATCCGAAGAACTTCGACGAGGGTTCGTTTGTCGATTTCAAGGGCGACGTGTGCATCATCCCGCCGAACTCGTTCGCGCTGGCCCGCACCGTCGAATATTTCCGCATCCCGCGCACCGTGCTCACCGTCTGCCTCGGCAAGTCGACCTACGCGCGCTGCGGGATCATCGTCAACGTGACGCCGTTCGAACCCGAGTGGGAAGGCTACGTCACGCTGGAATTCTCGAATACCACGCCGCTGCCCGCGAAGATCTACGCGAACGAAGGTGTCGCGCAGGTGCTGTTCTTCGAAAGCGACGAAGTGTGCGACGTGTCGTACGCCGATCGCGGCGGCAAGTATCAGGGTCAGCGCGGTGTCACGCTGCCGAAAACCTGATCTGGTTGCATAACGTCTCACCAGTTTCCGGGTGACCGCTGCGCGTGACGCGCCGCGGTCGTTCTTTTTGGAGAATCGCCCATGAAGTTTCGTTTCCCCGTCGTCATCATCGACGAAGATTTCCGCTCCGAGAACATCTCGGGCTCCGGCATCCGGGCGTTGGCCGAAGCGATCGAGAAGGAGGGCGTCGAAGTCCTCGGCCTCACGAGCTACGGCGATCTGACGTCGTTCGCGCAGCAATCGAGCCGCGCGTCGTGCTTCATCCTGTCGATCGACGACGACGAACTCATGCTCGGCGAAACGGGCCCGGACGGCGAACTGCCCGAGCTCGCGACCGCGATCATCGAGCTGCGCGCGTTCGTCACCGAAGTGCGCCGCCGCAACGCGGACATCCCGATCTTCCTGTACGGCGAAACGCGCACGTCGCGGCATCTGCCGAACGACATCCTGCGCGAACTGCACGGCTTCATCCACATGTTCGAGGACACGCCGGAGTTCGTCGCGCGCCACATCATCCGCGAGGCGAAGGTCTATCTCGACTCGCTCGCGCCGCCGTTCTTCAAGGAACTGGTGAAGTACGCGGACGAAGGCTCGTACTCGTGGCACTGCCCGGGCCACTCGGGCGGCGTCGCGTTCCTGAAGAACCCGCTCGGCCAGATGTTCCATCAGTTCTTCGGCGAGAACATGCTGCGCGCCGACGTCTGCAACGCGGTCGACGAACTCGGCCAGCTGCTCGATCACACGGGCCCGGTCGCGGCGTCCGAGCGCAATGCGGCGCGCATCTTCAGCGCGGACCACCTGTTCTTCGTGACCAACGGCACGTCGACGTCGAACAAGATCGTCTGGCACGCGACGGTCGCACCCGGCGACATCGTGCTGGTCGACCGCAACTGCCACAAGTCGATCCTGCACGCGATCACGATGACGGGTGCGATTCCCGTGTTCCTCACGCCGACGCGCAACCACTTCGGCATCATCGGCCCGATCCCGCGCGACGAATTCAAGCCGGAGAACATCCGCCGGAAGATCGAGGCGAACCCGTTCGCGCGCGAGGCGATGCGCCAGAACCCGGACATGAAGCCGCGCATCCTGACGATCACGCAGAGCACGTACGACGGTGTCGTCTACAACGTCGAGATGATCAAGGACCTGCTCGGCGACCTGCTCGACACGCTGCACTTCGACGAAGCGTGGCTGCCGCACGCGACGTTCCACGACTTCTACCGCGACATGCACGCGATCGGCGACGGCCGCCCGCGCACGGGCGCGCTCGTGTTCGCGACGCACTCGACGCACAAGCTGCTCGCCGGCATCTCGCAGGCGTCGCAGATCGTCGTGCAGGATTCCGAGAACCGCACGTTCGACAAGCACCGCTTCAACGAGGCGTACCTGATGCACACGTCGACGAGCCCGCAGTACGCGATCATCGCGTCGTGCGACGTCGCGGCCGCGATGATGGAGCCGCCGGGCGGCACCGCGCTCGTCGAGGAATCGATCGCCGAGGCGATCGACTTCCGCCGCGCGATGCGCAAGGTCGACGCCGAATACGGCGACGACTGGTTCTTCAGCGTGTGGGGTCCGGACGACCTGTCGGAAGAGGGCATCGGCTCGCGCGACGACTGGATGCTGAAGCCGAACGACCACTGGCACGGCTTCGGCCCGCTGGCGGAAGGCTTCAACATGCTCGACCCGATCAAGGCGACGATCATCACGCCGGGGCTCGACGTCGACGGCGAGTTCGGCGAGACGGGCATTCCGGCCGCGATCGTCACGAAGTACCTGGCCGAGCACGGCATCATCGTCGAGAAGACGGGCCTGTACTCGTTCTTCATCATGTTCACGATCGGCATCACGAAGGGCCGCTGGAACTCGATGGTGACCGAGCTGCAGCAGTTCAAGGACGACTACGACAACAACCAGCCGCTGTGGCGCGTGCTGCCGGAATTCGTCGCGCAGCATCCGCGCTACGAGCGCGTCGGCCTGCGCGACCTGTGCACGCAGATCCACGACGTGTACCGCGCGAACGACATCGCACGCCTGACGACCGAGATGTACCTGTCGGACATGGAGCCGGCGATGAAGCCGTCGGACGCGTTCGCGAAGCTCGCGCACCGCAAGATCGATCGCGTGCCGCTCGACGAGCTCGAAGGCCGCGTGACGAGCATCCTGCTGACGCCGTACCCGCCGGGCATTCCGCTCCTGATCCCGGGCGAGCGCTTCAACAAGACGATCGTGAACTACCTGCGGTTCGCGCGCGACTTCAACGAGCGCTTCCCGGGCTTCCACACCGATATCCACGGCCTCGTCGCGGAAGAGGTGAACGGGCGCGTCGAGTACTTCGTCGACTGCGTGCGCGACTGATGGCGACGCAGGGACGAATCCGGACGATACGCGCGGCGCTGGCCGCGCTCGTCGCCTGGGCGAGCTGGTCGGCAGGGCTGACCGTCGCGCATGCGGAAGTGGCGGCGGCCGACCCGATCGACGTCGCGATGCGGCAGTGTCTCGCGCGGCGCGACCGGTCGTCGACGGCCGGCCAGATCCAGTGCATGGGCGAAGCGCAGCAGCAGTGGCAGGCGGTGATGGACGGCGCGTACCAGCGCCTGTCGAACGACGCGCCGGCCGACGCGAAGCGCGGCTGGCAGGACAGCCAGCGCCGCTGGGTCACGTGGCGCAAGGATGAAATTCATCTGCTGAAGGCCGTGTACGACACGACGCGCGGCACGTCGTACGCGATGTCGAGCGCCGACATGCAGCTGCAGCCGGTGCGCGATCGCGCGTTGGCGCTGCGCGCGGCGGCCGACCGTTATGCACCGCCGCCTGCCGCCGTGCCGGTGGCGGCCACGAGCGGTGCGCAGGGCGGCACCCGCGGCGGGGCGGTCGCGGCGCCAAGCGCCGCCGCGGCAGCCGGCGGCAAGCCGGCGAACGCGCCGCGCGATCCGGCGATCCGCCGCGTGCGGCCGTGCGTGCAGGATGCCGCATGCGAGCACGCGCTGTTCGACTTGAACCGCTATTACCAGAAGCTGCGTCGCAAGATGCCTGCGCATTCGGCCGCGACGCTCGTGCGCGCGCAACGCGCGTGGGAGGCGTTCCGCGATTCGACTGCGCCGCTCGTCGGCGAGGACGGTCGCGTCGACCTGATCGGCGCGCGCATCGCGACGATGAAGCGGCTGTCGGAGACGGCCGGCAACGACTGAGGATCGCCGCGATGCCGGTCATCCGGCGCGGCAACGCAAAACGGGCACCCGCGGGTGCCCGTTTGCATGTGGCGCGCCGCGTGGCGCTTACGCGGGCTGCTGGGTGTCCAGCCGGCCGAACCACGACGGCACGAGCGCGACCGCATCGTCGAGCGACGCGAGCACGTGCAGGCTCAGCGCGACGATCTCGGGCGTCGGCGCCTTCAGGTCGGGCACGGTGACGACCGATGCGCCGGCGCCGGCGGCCGATTGCGCGCCGAAGTCGCTGTCCTCGAACGCGACGCACGCGTGCGCCGGCACGCCGAGGCGTTCGGCCGCGAGCCGGTACACGGCCGGGTCGGGCTTGCCGCGCGCGACTTCGTCGCCACCCGCGATCGCGCGGAAGAACGGCAGTACGCCGACCGCGTCGAGCCGCGCACGGATCACGTCGCGCGCGGACGACGATGCGACCGCGCACGGAATGCCGGCCTGCGCGAGCGTCTCGAGCAACGCCAGCGCGCCGGACTTCAGCGGAAACTTCGGATGGGGTTCGGGCGCAGCGAGTTGCTCGCGCACGCGGATGCGTACGGCGTCGAACGTGTCGGCGTGGCCGATCAGCCGCGCGAGAATCACCTGGCCTTCGGCGAACGAGCGGCCGACGATCTGCAGGTAGTCGATCTCGGTCAGCACGACGCCGTGCGCGTTCGACACGTCGATCCACGTGTTCATGATGGTCCGCTCGGAATCGACGAGCAGGCCGTCCATGTCGAAGAGCGCGGCGGAGAAGGTCATCGGCGGTGTCCGGAAAGCGGGAAAACGGAACGGCGGGGAAGGCGTCGGGCGGCGCGACGGCCGCCCGAATGAAGAACGGACGCCGAAGGCGTCCGTCCGCGACGGCAGGCTTACTTGCCGAGCGCGGCGCGCGCGGCCTTGACCGCCGCACGCACCTGATCGGGGGCCGTGCCGCCCGGGTGGTTGCGGCTCGCGACCGACCCTTCGAGCGTCAGGTAGCCGAACACGTCGTCGCCGATCAGGTGCGCGACGTTCGGCAGTTCCTGCTTCATTTCGTCGAGCGTCAGGTCGGCGAGATCGATCCCGCGGTCGTCGCAAATCTTCACCGCGTGCGCGACGGCTTCGTGCGCATCGCGGAACGGCAGGCCGCGCTTCACCAGGTAGTCGGCGAGGTCGGTGGCGGTCGAGAAGCCCTGCAGCGCGGCCGCGCGCATCGCGTCCGGCTTCACGGTGATGCCCGCGACCATCTCGGCGAAGATCCGCAGCGTGTCGGCGACGGTGTCGACCGTGTCGAACAGCGGTTCCTTGTCTTCCTGGTTGTCCTTGTTGTACGCGAGCGGCTGGCCCTTCATCAGCGTGAGGAGCGCCATCAGGTGGCCGTTCACGCGGCCGGTCTTGCCGCGCGCGAGCTCGGGCACGTCCGGGTTCTTCTTCTGCGGCATGATCGAGCTGCCGGTGCAGAAGCGGTCGGCGATGTCGATGAAGCCGACGCGCGGGCTCATCCACAGCACGAGCTCCTCGGAGAAGCGCGACACGTGCGTCATCACGAGCGCGGATGCCGCCGTGAATTCGATCGCGAAGTCGCGATCCGACACCGCGTCGAGCGAGTTCGCGCAGATGCCGTCGAAGCCGAGCGTCTTCGCGACCGCGTGACGGTCGATCGGATAGCTGGTGCCGGCGAGCGCGGCCGCGCCGAGCGGCAGGCGGTTCACGCGGGTGCGGCAGTCGCGCATGCGCTCGGCGTCGCGCGTGAACATCTCGACGTACGCGAGCAGGTGGTGGCCGAACGTGACCGGTTGCGCGACCTGCAGGTGCGTGAAGCCCGGCATGATCGTGTCCGCGTTCTGCTCCGCGAGGTCGATCAGCGCGCCGCGCAGGTCGTTCAGGAGGCCGCCGATGCGGTCGATCTCGCCACGCAGCCACAGACGGATGTCGGTCGCGACCTGGTCGTTGCGCGAGCGGCCCGTGTGCAGGCGCTTGCCGGCGTCGCCGATCAGCGCGGTGAGGCGCGCCTCGATGTTCAGGTGGACGTCCTCGAGATCCAGCTGCCATTCGAATTCGCCGCGCTCGATCTCGCCCTTGATCTGCGTCATCCCGCGTTCGATCGCGGCGAGGTCGTCGGCGCTGATGATCTTCTGCGCCGCGAGCATGCTCGCGTGCGCGAGCGAGCCGGCGATGTCGACGAGCGCGAGGCGCTTGTCGAAAAACACCGACGACGTGTAGCGCTTGACCAGCTCCGACATCGGTTCCGAGAAGCGGGCCGACCAGGCCTCGCCCTTTTTGTGCAGTTGGGACGTCATGGCGATTCTTCGAAGGGGAGTTGGGCGGCGTGCGCCGCCGAGGGAATCCCGCAATTCTAGCATTCGTGGGGCGGGCGGCCGACGCGTGCGCCGGCCGCGAACGGGCGCGGCTCACGGGGGGCTGCACGTCAGCGGTCCGATCCGCGACAGCGTGCCGTCGTCCGGGCGCCGATACGCGAATGCGACGGCGCAGCCGCGGCCGTCGCCGGAGATTTCGAGGTGATTGTTCGCGACGAGGCCGTCGACGAAGGTCAGGCCGTCATAGCCGACGATCGTGCGCTGGCCGCTTTCGACGTGGCGAACCTCGAGCCCGGGCGGCAGCGGCGTGCCGTCCGGCGCGCGCAGCGCGATCGACGCGGCGCTGTAGCGGGTCACCGCGAAGTGCGCGAGCACGCCGGAGCGCGCCTGCGGCACGACGTCGAGCGTCGTGTCGGCGATCCGTGCGTCGGCGGGCAGCGCGGTGCCGTCGATCGCGACGCGATTGCTCTGATAGGCATTCAGGTCGGGCACGAGCAGGTAGCCGGCCCGGTCCGTCTCGCCGATCAGCCGGTTCTGGTGCAGCACGGGGACGTGCCCGGTGTCGGTCGAGACGAGCGCGAAACCGTCGTCGACGCGGCGCGCCGTCAGCAGCCGGCCGTCCATCAGCACGAGCGCGCCCGTGACGTCGACCGACGCGTTGCCGCGCCCGTCGAACGATTGCGCGAGCAGCGCGACCTGGCCGGCGCGGCCGAGATACTGCAGTTGCCCCTGCGCGTAGCGGATGCCCGCGTTGGCGCCCGCCTGCACGTTCCAGCCGACGCCGCCGCCGTAGTCGGGAGGCCGTGTCGCGTTCAGCGTGTAGGTGGAGTCGCCGTTCTGCCGCCCGGCGTTCGCCGAGACCGACGTGTTGCCGCCGAGCCCGACGCTCAGGCTCACGAAGAAGCCGCGTGCGTCGTGCTGCCGGAAGTCCTGGAAGCCGCTGAACGTGATCGATGTCAGCCCGCCGAGATTGACCAGGTATGCGATCGAGCCGATGCGCGACGCGGCGACGCCCGGATACTTGAGGGCGAGATAGCTGAACGACAGGGTCTGCGCGCGCAGGAACGGGAACGAGATCGTGACGCGGTCGGTGGCGCGCGAGACCGGCACGCCTTCGCGGCTGCCGAGGTCGCTGTAGTCGCCGAAGGCGCGCAGCGTCTGCGCATCGATCGAGAAGCGCGGCGTCACGTACTGGTAGCCGACGCCGGCCTGCACGCCCGCGCGGCCCGGGGCGCTGACCGCGAGCGACGCATTCGCCACGCCGCGTTCGCCGAGGCGCGCGAGCGCGCCGGCACCTGCGTTGTAGACGCCGGCCGTCGCTTCCGCATGCGCCTCGACGGTCAGCCGCTCGCTGATGCCGTAGCGCAGCGAGCCGCTCGCCGCCGGTGTGCGCGCATAGTCGAACGAATCGTCGCCATAGGCGCGGCGCAGGAACCCGGCTTCCGCCGAATAGCTGGCGAGGCCGGGCGCGAGCAGGCGCGTATCGACGTACAGCGGAATGGACGTCGCGATCGAGCGGCCGAGCGCGTCGCGCGTGACGACCGTCGCGTTGCCTGCGCCGGTGATCCCGGGCACGCTGTTGATCACGAACGGCCCGCTCGGCACGTCGCCGCTGAACTGGCGCACGTTGTTCACGTACAGGTCGACCGAGGTCGGCACGACCGCGCTGCCGGACAGCGCAGGTACCGGAAACGTGACGAGGTCGGGGCGCAGGCCGAAGTTGCTGCGCCACTGCACGCCGCCGAGGCGCAGCGAGCGCGTCCATGACAACGACGACGAAATCGTGTCGCCGATCTGGGTCGTCGTGAGCGTGCCGGGATTCGAGTGGCTCCACGACGTGTCGTAGCGCACGTAGCGCCGGCGGTCGTCGTACAGGTACGCGATGCCGGTGCTGCTGAATACGCCGGCGGGATCGAAGTAGCGCGCCTCGCTCCAGACCGCGAGCGGCGCATGGGCGACGGTCTGCGCGTAGGCGTCGTAGTTCAGCACGAAGCCGCGGCCGGACGTGGCGGGCGGCGCGGCTGCCAGTGCGCGCGTATCGAACGTGTGCGGGATGCGCAGCGCGTCGGGCACGCGCAGGTCGAGCGTCTGCCGGCCCGCGTCGTAGTCGTAGCGCAGCCCCGCGAGCGTGTCGAGCGCGACGGGCGTGTTCGACGGCGCGGTCGCCCGGTCGCCGGTCGCGATGCCCAGGTCGTTCAGGTCGGCGGACGCCGCGTACAGCCGGCCGTCGATTTGCTGGAAGCGTGCGATCCGGTGCGTCGGTTCACCGTTGAGCGACACGTCGAGAAACAGTGTGTCCTGAGCAGGCGCAGGCGCGGCTGCCGCTGCCGCCTGCGGCGCCGTCTGTGCGCATCCGGCGCCTGCGTGCACGGCCAGCGCGAGTGCCAGTGAAAACGCCAGCGAAAGCGCAGCAGCGGCGGGCCGGGCATGTCGCGCGGGGCAGGCAGCCCGGAGGGCCGTGCTCGTCGTCGGAACGGGCAACGTCGTGCGATCCTCCGGCGTGGATCAGGGCGATGTCAGCCGGGCCTCGACCGGCTGCGCGTTGACGGTCGCCTGGATCCTGACGAATCCCGCCGCGCCCGCATCCAGCTTGAGCGGCCAGCGTCGCGTGCTGCCCGCGAGCGCGTAGCCGAGCAGGCCGCGCGTGACGTCGTGCACGGTGCCGCGCGCGTCGACGAGCCGAACCGCGGCAATCTGAGCACGGCGTTCGCCGCGGTTGGCGACCGCGAGCCGCGTGCCGGATCCGTCGCGCTCGACGCGCCAGTCGAGGCGCGGCGCTGCCCGGGTGCCTTCGGGCTCGACGAATACGGGCACCGAATAGCGCAGCCGGATCGTGATGCCGTTCTCGACCGGCGTACCGGGCGACGGCAGTTCGTCGATCAATACGCGATAGCTTTCCTCGGCGGCCGGCGCGCCGCGCCCCGTGCGCACGAGCCGGATCAACTGCTCGGCGTTCGCGCCGATCTGCAGCAGCGGCGGCGAGGCGGCGAGCGCATCGGTCGGCGTCATCACGTCGTCGCCGTTTTCCTGCGTCCAGCGATAGGCGCGGACCTGGCCGTAGATCGGCTGTCCGCCCGGATTGCTGAGCGTCATGCTCGCGGCGGCGGCCGACGGCGGCAGCTCGATCGTCACGGGCATGATCTGCAGCGTGGCGGCGGATGCGGCCGCGCACGCCGACGCGACGCACAGCGCGACCAGGGCGCGCGGGAACGATGCCACGGCGCGTCAGAAGTAGACGGTGGCGGTGACGGCGGCCTGATAGGTGTCCGGCTTCGGCGTCGCTTGCGTCGGTACCTGGCCGTACACGTTCAGCAGTTGCACGGAACCGGTGCCGGTGCCGCCGACCGTATCGGTGCCCTGCGTGTTGCCCCAGATCGTCGTGTGGCCCGAGTCCTGGTAGAGCTGGTAGCCGACCGTCGTGCCGGTATTGCCGCTCGTCGTCCCGCCCATCAGCCGGCTGGCGACCGTCGAGCCGCTGACCGAGCCGGCGTCGAGTCCGATGTTGTATGGCGTCGAGTTCGAGCAGGTGACGGAGACCGTGGTCTGCTGGTTGAGTGCCGACGTGAGCACGCCGGACGTGCCGAATGCAAGCGGGTTCGCGGAGATCGCGCAGTTGGCCTGGATCGTGAGCGTGACGTTGAACTGGGCGGTGGCGGTGCCGTTCGAATAGACTGCGGCAACGGTGACGGGCTGCAGCGCGGGCGCGAACGCGAAGGTGGCCGCGAGCATGGCTGAAAGAACACGACGTCGGGAATCGTTCATTATGATTGTCTCCTGCCGTTTAATGGGGTCGCCCGGCCGCGGAGTGCCTGCCGCGTGGTCTGTCGCCGGTCGCCGTTACCGCTCTGTCGTTGGTGCAAGACTACTCCACGGACTCGGTCGCGCGCATTGGAGAAAACGCCGATCCGGAGCGCATTGTCCGCGGTTCCTCGCGGAATGCCATCGGCGCTTTTGACATGGATCAAGCAACAATGCGAATGATCGCTGCGCGGACGGATACCATGGGGGCGCTGCCCGGGCTGGAAGCCGGGTCGAACGGGCGGGCAATTTCGGGGGAATGCATGGCGGATCACGGAGTCGACACGGCGCGCCGCTGGATGCGCGCGCTATCGTGCCTGTTGCTGGCCGCGCTGCTCGGCATGCCGTGGCTGCCGGCCCGCGCGGACACGTGTTCGGTGACGCCGCCGGTGCCGAGCTTCGGCTCGGTCAGCCCGATTACGCAGCAGGCCTATACGACCAACAGCACGA
Organism: Burkholderia sp. BCC1998; assembly: GCF_905339875.1. Lineage (NCBI taxonomy): Bacteria > Pseudomonadati > Pseudomonadota > Betaproteobacteria > Burkholderiales > Burkholderiaceae > Burkholderia > Burkholderia sp. BCC1998. Next base: position 204,776 of record NZ_CAJPHE010000004.1, on the reverse strand, counting down.
TGACCGTGAGCTGCACGTGGGACGCGCTGAGCGTGAACACCGGCGTGCTCGTTTGCGTGAACCTCGGCGGCACGAGCCCGCGCTACCTGAGCAACGGAGCGAACCAGATGCAGTACGACCTGTATCAGGACTCGGGTTACGCGCAGCCCTGGGGCGCCGTCAGCACCGGCACGACGCCGATATCCGTCTCGTTGACGAAGCCGCTGCTCGGCACGTCCGCGAGTACGAACGTGACCATCTACGGCCGCATTGCGTCGAACCAGCCCACCGTGCCGACCGTGAACAATGCCAGCACGGTCTATTCGCAGAGTTTCAGCGGCAACCAGGCCGCTTACAGCTACAGTTTTTCGCTGCTCGGCGTCGTGTCGCCGACGCCGTGCGCGTCGCAATCGACGGCCGGCACGATGACCGTTACGGCCACGGCCACCGTCATCAACAACTGCATCATCAGCGCGACCGGCGTTGCGTTTCCGGCGTCGGGCGTGCTGGCGTCGGCGCTGACCGCGAGCGGCTCGATCAGTGCGCGATGCACGAACGGCGATGCATTCCAGATCGCGTTGAACGGCGGCGCCAGCGGCAGTGTCGCCGCTCGCACGATGCAGCGCACGGGCGGCGGCTCGGTCGCCTATCAGCTCTATCAGGACAGCGGCCACACGCAGCCGTGGGGCGACGGCACCGGCGGCACGACGATGGCGACCGGAACCGGCAGCGGGTTCGCGCAGGCGATCGCGATATACGGCCGCGTACCTGCACAGGCGACACCGGCACCCGGCAACTACAGCGACACCATCACCGCGACGATCAGCTTCTGAGCCGCGTCAATCGCGCACGAGTACGACCAGCTTCAGGTCCTCGCGGTGCGCGGGTTTCAGCGTGATCTGCTGGTACACGAGGCGGCCGTCGGCCGGATGGTCGAATTCGCGCAGGCCGCCTTCGCGCTCGAACACGTCCTGCGACGCCCAGTACTGCGCGAACGCATCGCTGCCGGCCATCAGCGCGTCGATCAGCGCGCGGGTCGGCGCATCGGCGAGGTGGCGGATCGAGTCGGCGCGGAATTCGGCCGCGAGCCGGCGCGCGCGGGTTTCCCAGTCGACGATCAGCGTGCGCGCGGCCGGCGCCATGAACGTGAAGCGCAGCAGGTTGCGGTCGTGCTCGTCGTCGAGCCAGCCCGTGAACAGCGCGGCGGCCGGCGCGTTCCATGCGAGCGCGTTCCATTGCCGGTCGAGCACGTACGCCGGCGTGGCGATCGCGGCGACGGTGGCGGCGAGCGTCGGCGGCAAGTCGCCGGCCGCGACGTCGGGCTCGGCCGGATCGCGCTGTGCGGCCAGTTCGAACAGGTACGCGCGTTCGGCCTTCGACAGCTGCAGCGCGACGGCGATCCGCGCGAGCGCGTCGGCCGATGCCGACACCGGGCGGCCCTGCTCGATCCACGTGTACCAGGTCGGGCTGACGCCGCACAGCTGCGCGACTTCCTCGCGCCGCAGCCCCGGCGTGCGGCGGCGCGGGCCGGGCGGCAGGCCGACGGCCTGCGGCGACAGCCGCTCGCGGTGTGCGCGGATGAATTCGCCGAGCGCGCGGGCGGGCGTCGCATCGAGGGGCGGGGTGGGGGCGGACGACGGCTGGTTCATGCGGAAACGGCTGAAAAGGGGCGCTGAGTGCGCGGCAAGGATCAGGCAGGTGTAACAAATACCAGAATAACTGCTTAACTTGTACTGGTACAAGCGCGGCCCTATTGTAGCGATTCGCGCGCTGACAGGCAGCGAGCACCCCACCCAAGGAAGGAGCGAACGATGAAACACCACGACCAGGTCGCCGACGCATTCGGCACGACGGCCGCCGCCTACCTGACGAGCACGGTCCACGCGACGGGTGCCGATCTGCAGGCGCTGGCCGATGCCGTGCGCGCGACGCCCGAAGCCGCGGTGCTCGATCTCGGCTGCGGCGCCGGCCACGCGAGCTTCGCGGTTGCTCCGCACGTGCGCGACGTGGTCGCGTACGATCTCGCCGCGCCGATGCTCGCGACCGTCGATGCCGCCGCGCGCACGCGCGGGCTCGCGAACATCCGCACGCAGCAGGGCCCGGCCGAGCAACTGCCGTTCGACGCGGGCACCTTCGACTGGGTGATCAGCCGGATGAGCGCGCACCACTGGCACGACGTGCGCGCGGCGCTTGCCGAGGTGCGCCGCGTGCTGAAGCCCGGCGGCCGCGTGCTGATGATCGACATCGCGGGCAACGACCATCCGCTGCTCGACACGTATCTGCAGGCCGCGGAAGTGCTGCGCGATGCGTCGCACGTGCGCGACTACCGAGCCGACGAATGGCTCGCGATGTTCCGCGACGCCGGGTTCGACGCGCACGTGCAGAGCCGCTGGCGCCTGCCGATCGATTTCGCTACGTGGGTCGAGCGGATCCGCACGCCGGCCGACAGCGTCGCGGGCATTCGTGCGCTGTGGGCGCATGCGCCCGACGAGGTGCACGGCTACTACGCGGTGCAGCCGGACGGGTCGTTCGAGCACGACGCGTTGCTGATCGACGCGCAATGAGCGCGACGGACGGCACGGCGGCCGGTGCCGTCGCGCCGTTCGATGAAAAAAGCCGCGATACGCGTGGTCGCGTATCGCGGCTTTCGTTTTGCGGCTTTCGTTTCGCGATGACGGCGCGGCGCGGGGCAGGCCCGCACCGCGCTCGGATCAGCCCGTGTTGCGCAGGCCGGCCGCGATCCCGTTGATGGTCAGGTGAATCCCGCGGCGCAGCCGCGCGTTCGAGTCGCCCGCGCGGTGACGCTTGATCAGCTCGACCTGCAGGTGGTTCAGCGGATCGAGATACGGGAAGCGGTTCTTGATCGAGCGCGCGAGCAGCGGGTTGGTCGCGAGGCGGCCTTCGTGCCCGGTGATTTCCGCGAGCGCCTGCGACGTGCGCTCCCATTCCGCGACGATCCGCTCGAACACGTGCTTGCGCAGCTTGCGGTCGGCGACCAGCTGCGCGTAGCGCGACGCGACCGCGAGATCGGTCTTCGCGAGCACCATGTCCATGTTCGACAGCAGGTTCGCGAAGAACGGCCAGGTCTTGTTCATCTTCCTGAGCAGCGCGACGCGCTTCGTGCGCTCGGCCGCGTCCTGCGCGCCGTCGAGATACGCGCTCACCGCGCTGCCGAAGCCGTACCAGCCCGTCAGCAGCAGCCGGCACTGGCCCCACGAGAAGCCCCACGGAATCGCGCGGAGATCCTCGATCCTGCGGTTCTTCGGATCCTGCAGCTTGCGCGAGGCCGGGCGGCTGCCGATGTTCAGCTCGGCGATCTCGGTGATCGGCGTCGACGAGAAGAAGTAGTCGGTGAAGCCGGGCGTTTCATAGACGAGCGCGCGATACGACGCCATCGCGGCGTCGGACAGCGTCTGCATCGCGGCTTCGAACGCGGGCAGTTGCGCGGGCGCGTTCGATTGCGGCAGCAGCGACGCCTCGAGCGTCGCGGCGACCACCGTCTCGAGGTTGCGCCGGCCGATCTCGGGGTTCGCGAACTTGCTCGCGATCACCTCGCCCTGTTCGGTCAGGCGGATCTGGCCGTTCACGGTGCCCGGCGGCTGCGACAGGATCGCCTGGTAGGTCGGGCCGCCCCCGCGGCCGACCGTGCCGCCGCGGCCGTGGAACAGGCGCAGCGTGATCTTGCGTTCGCGGAACAGGTCGACGAGCGCGAGTTCCGCGCGATACAGCTCCCAGTTCGACGTCAGGAAGCCGCCGTCCTTGTTGCTGTCCGAGTAGCCGAGCATCACTTCCTGTTCGGCGCCCTGGTGCGCGATCAGCGCGTCGATGCCCGGCAGTGCGAAGTATTCGCGCATGATGCGCGCGGCGTCGCGCAGGTCGGGAATCGTCTCGAACAGCGGAATCACCATCAGGCCGTTCTTCGCATGGTGGCCGAGCGTGCCTTCGAGCAGGCCCGTTTCCTTCTGCAGCAGCAGCACCTCGACGAGGTCGCTGACGGTTTCCGTGTGCGAGATGATGTAGTTGCGCACCGCACGCGCGCCGAATTGCGCGCGTACCTCGCGGGCTTTCTCGAACACGCCGAGCTCGCTCTGCGCGAGCGCCGAGTATTCGAGGTACTGCGAGCGCAGCGGGCGGGGATCGGCAAGCGCGGCTAGCAGCACGCGCAGCTTGTCTTCCTCGGCGAGCGCCGCGTAGTCGGCTTCGACGCCGGCGCGCGCGAACAGCTCGGCGACCACGGCTTCGTGGATGTCGGAGCTCTGCCGCAGGTCGATGCTCGCGAGATGGAAGCCGAACACTTCGGCCGCGCGCACGAGCGGCGCAAGGCGCGGTGCGGCGAGCGACGCGCCGTGATGCTCGTCGAGCGAGGCGGTCAGCACCTTCAGGTCGGCGACGAAGGCTTCGGAATCGGCGTACGGCACCGCGCGCACCGGCGGCGCGCCGCGGCCGGCGCTGCGTACCGGCACCGTGCCTTCGCCGAGCCGCACGCGCGCGCTTGCGGCGAGCCGCGTGTAGATGCCGATCAGCGCACGGCGATACGGCTCGTCGACGCGATGCGGCGACTGGTCGGGCGACGCGGCCGCGAGCGCCTTCACCGCGTCGTTCGCGCCGACCAGCAGGTTCGATACCGACAGCTCGGCGCCGAGCTTGTGCACCTGTTCCAGATAGTGTTCGAGGATCACCGCGGACTGGCGGTTGATCGCTTCTTCGAGGGTCGGGGCGGTCACGTTCGGGTTGCCGTCGCGATCGCCGCCGATCCAGCTGCCCATCTGGAAGAACGCCGGCACGCGCGCGGACAGGCCGTGCTCGGCGAGCGCGGCCTCGATGTCGCCGTACAGCGCGGGCAGTTCGTCGAGGAACGTCGCGCGGTAGTACGACAGCGCGTTCTCGATCTCGTCGCCGACCGTCAGGCGCGCGTCGCGCAGCATGCGGGTCTGCCACAGCGCGGTCACGCGCGCGCGCAGCATCGATTCGTTGTACTGGCGCTCGCGCGCGGTCAGTTCCTGGTCGCGCTCGGCGAGCAGCCGCGCGATGTCGTGCTGCGCGTCGAGGATGCTCTTGCGCTGCACTTCGGTCGGGTGCGCGGTCAGCACCGGCACGATCAGCGCATCGTCGAAGAAGCGCTGCAGCAGGCGCTTCGACGCGTTGCCGGTCGTCTTCAGCTGCTCGAGCGCGTATGCGACGGTGCCGGGCTGCGGCGCGGAGCCGGCCAGCGCGTGGATGCGGCGGCGGCGGTTGTGGTGGCGGTCTTCCGCGATGTTCGCGAGGTGCGAGAAATAGCTGAACGCGCGCACGACGCTCACCGTCTGCTCAGGCGTCAGCTTGCGCAGCTTCTTCTCCAGCGTTTGCGCGGCCTCGCTGTCGTCCTCGCGGCGAAACTTCACCGCCGTCTGGCGAATGGTCTCGACGACGTCGAACACGGTGTCGCCTTCCTGTTCGCGCACCACGTCGCCGAGCAGGCGGCCGAGGTAGCGGATGTCCTCGAACAGCGGACCGTCCTTGTCCTCGCGCGTGCGGGCGCCGGGCTTCGCCGCGCCGGCCTTGCGGGCGGCCGGGGCGGCGGATTTGATCGCGCGTTTTGTCTGACGTATCGGGTCTTTCGGTTTCGTTGCCGTTTTCGCACGGCCGTTCGCGGCGGTGGCGATGGTGCCCGTCGGGGCATCGGAGGAGGGCAGGGCAGCATTGCGGCGCGCCGTACGCGCCGATCCGGAAGACTTCACGATGGGTTTCCTTGGGAAAGCTCGAGTCAAAAGGGACTGCGGGGACTGCGGAAACTACGGGAACTGCGGTCAAGCAACCAGCTACGTGCGGCACATCCGCGCATCGGTGTCGCCGCCCGCGCCGAAGCGCGGCGGGCGCAGGCTCCGGGCCCGGGCGGGCCGGGGCGTGCGTGCTACCATTGTTCGATCTTCAATCCCGTCCTTCGATGTTCCAGCAATGAATTCCGAGACTCTTGCGGCACAAGCTCCCGCGACGCTGACGATCGCTTCGCGCGAGAGCCGCCTCGCGATGTGGCAAGCCGAACATGTGCGTGATGCGCTGCGCAAATTATATCCAGCTTGTGACGTGAAAATCCTCGGGATGACGACCCGTGGCGATCAGATTCTCGATCGCACGCTGTCGAAGGTCGGCGGCAAGGGCCTGTTCGTGAAGGAGCTGGAGAATGCGCTCGCCGACGGCCGTGCCGACCTCGCCGTGCATTCGCTGAAGGACGTGCCGATGGCGCTGCCCGACGGTTTCGCGCTGACCGCGATCATGGAGCGCGAGGATCCGCGCGACGCGTTCGTGTCGAACGACTACGCGTCGCTCGACGCGCTGCCGGCCGGCGCCGTCGTCGGCACGTCGAGCCTGCGCCGCGAGGCGATGCTGCGCGCGCGCTATCCGCACCTCGACGTGCTGCCGCTGCGCGGCAACCTCGACACGCGCCTGTCGAAGCTCGATCGCGGCGATTACGCGGCGATCATCCTCGCGGCCGCGGGCCTGAAGCGTCTCGGCCTCGAAGCGCGGATCCGCGCGCTGATCGACGTCGAGGACAGCCCGCCGGCCGCCGGCCAGGGCGCGCTCGGCATCGAAATCGCCGCGCACCGCACGGACGTCGCCGGATGGCTCGCGCCGCTGCACGACCCGCAGACCGCGCTCGCGGTCGAGGCCGAGCGGATGGTGTCGCGCGCGCTCGGCGGCAGCTGCGAGGTGCCGCTTGCCGCGCACGCGGTGTGGCGCGCGGGCGAGCTGTACCTGACGGGCCGCGTGTCGACGACCGACGGCCGGCGCGTGCTGACCGCCGAGGAGTGCGGCGCCGTGATGACCGTCGCCGATGCGCTCGCGCTCGGCCGCGCGGTGTCCGACGAGCTCGAGGCGCAGGGCGCGCTCGACATCGTCAACGCACTGCTCGCCGGCTCGCAGGCCGGCAAGGGCGACGCCTGATGGCGGGCGGCGCGCGCGCGTTCACCGCCGTCCTGACACGCCCGGACGGCCAGTCGGCCGCGCTGGCGGCCCAACTGGCCGAGGCCGGTTGCGACGTGCTCGAATTCCCGCTGATCGACATCGCGCCGGTCGACGATCCGGCGCCGCTCGACGCCGCGTTCGCGGCGCTCGCGGACTACGCGCTCGTGATCTTCGTGTCGCCGAACGCGATCGACCGCGCACTCGCGCAGTACGGCGCGATCTGGCCGAATGCGCTGCCGGTCGGCGTCGTCGGGCCCGGCAGCGTCGCGGCGCTCGAGCGCCACGCCATCGCGGCGCCCGCGCATCGCGTGATCGCGCCGCAGGCGCCCGCCGACGGCGGCGTCCCGCATTACGATTCGGAAAGCCTGTTCGCGAGCATCGAGGCCGCGTTCGGCGGCGCGCAGGCGCTGGCGGGCAAGCGCGTGCTGATCGTGCGCGGCGACGGCGGGCGCGAATGGCTCGCCGAGCGGCTGCGCGAAGCCGGCGCGGACGTCACGCTGGTGGCCGCGTACCGGCGCGTCGTGCCCGAGCCGCGCGTCGGCGCGTGGGAGCGCGTGCATGCGCTGCTCGCCGGCGCGCCGCACGGGTGGCTCGTCACGAGCTCGGAGGGCGTGCGCAACCTGCACGAACTCGCGCGCACGCACCTGAACGACGCCGAGATCGAGGCGCTGAAGCACGCGCCGCTCGTGACGCCGCACCCGCGCATCGAGCAGACCGCGCGCGCACTGGGTTTTGATAGGATTACGCTGACCGGCGCGGGCGATGAGCGCATCGTCCGCGCGTTTCGAACGATGGCCGACGAGGCCGTCCAACCGGCGACAGCCGCACCGGTGACTAAACGCATGACAGATACCAACGATTCCAAAAGCGTCGCTTCCCAGCCGGCCGCTGCTTCCGCACCGCCGTCCCGTCCCGCCTATATGGCGTCCGAACCGCCTGCGCGCCGCGGCGGCAGCGCGGTGCTGTGGTTCGTCGTCGTCGTGCTCGGCTGCGCGGCGGGCGCTGGCGGCTATGCGCTGAACCGCAAGGTCGACCGGCTCGACGATTCGTTCGTCGCACGCCAGAAGGCGCTCGATGCGCAGACGGCCGAGATCCGCATGAAGACCGAGCAGGCGCTCGCGGGCACGCACCAGGTCGACACGCAGCTCGCGCAGCTCGACGGCAAGCTCGCCGACGCGCAGAGCGCGCAGCAGGCGCTGCAGCAGCAATACCAGGACCTGTCGCGCAACCGCGACGCGTGGATGCTCGAGGAAGTCGACCAGATGCTGTCGAGCGCGAGCCAGCAACTGCAGCTCACCGGCAACACGCAGCTCGCGCTGATCGCGCTGCAGAATGCCGACGCGCGCCTCGCGACGTCGCAGAGCGCGCAAGCCGTCACGGTGCGCAAGGCGCTCGCGCAGGACATCGAGAAGCTGAAGGCCGCGCCGTCGGCCGACCTCACGGGCCTCGCGATCAAGCTCGACGACGCGATCGCGAAGATCGACGCGCTGCCGCTGTCGGGCGAGGCGATGGTTCCGCACGCGTCGCCGAAGGCCGCGCCGGCCGAGGCCGCGTCGCCGGTGGCAGCCGACACGCCGCGCTGGAAGGTGTGGTGGCATGACTTCTCGGCCGGGCTCGGCGAGCAGCTGAAGGGCCTCGTGCAGGTGCGCCGGATCGACAATGCCGACGCGATGCTCGCGTCGCCCGACCAGGGCTACTTCGTGCGCGAGAACGTGAAGCTGCGCCTGCTCACCGCGCGGCTGTCGCTGCTCGCGCGCAACGACGGCGCGATGAAGGCCGACCTGCACGCCGCGCAGGCGTCGCTCGGCAAGTATTTCGACCAGGCATCGAAGGACACGCAGACCGTCGAGGATCTGCTCAAGCAGGTCGACGGTGCATCGCTGACGGTTGCGGTGCCGAACCTGAACACGAGCCTGAACGCCGTTCAGCAGTTCAAGAGCCGGGGGTAACGATGACGCTTCGAGGAATCGTCTGGCTCGCGATCCTGTTCGCGATCGCCGCGGCACTCGCCACCGTCGGCCATTTCGACGCGGGGCAGGTGCTGCTCGTCTATCCGCCGTACCGCGTCGACGTGTCGCTGAACCTGTTCGTGATCTCCATCGTCGTGCTGTTCATCGTCGTGTACGCGCTGTTGCGCATCGTGCGCAACATCTGGCGCATGCCGCAGCGGGTCGCCGCGTATCGTGCGCGTTCGCGCAACGAGAAGGCACAAGCGTCGCTGCGCGACGCGATCGCGAACCTGTACGCGGGCCGCTTCTCGCGCGCCGAGAAGGCTGCGCGCGACGCGCTCGCGGTCGATGCGAACCAGGGCGCCGCGAGTCTCGTCGGGGCCACCGCCGCGCACCGGATGCACGAGTACACGCGCCGCGACGACTGGCTGTCGAAGGTCGACGCGCCGGAATGGCAGGACGCACGGCTGCTCGCCGCGGCCGACATGCGCGCGGATGCGCGCGATGCCGACGGCGCGCTCGCCGCGCTGGCCGACCTGCAGGCGGGCGGCAAGCGCATCCATGCGCAGCAGGTCGCGCTGCGCGCGCAGCAGCAGTTGAAGAACTGGGCCGAGGTGCTGAAGCTCGCAAAGGCGCTCGAGAAACGCGAGGCGCTGCATCCGGCCGCGGCCGTGCGGCTGCGCCAGCAGGCGGCGGAGAACCTGCTGCGCGAACGCCGGCACGACCCGGACGCGCTGCTCGAGGTGTGGCAGTCGCTGTCGCCGCTCGAGCGCCAGTCGCCGCGCCTGGCCGATCTCGCGGCCGAGCTGCTGGTGACGCTCGAGCGCCGCACCGAAGCGCGCCGCATCGTCGAGGACGCGCTCGCGCACAACTGGGATGCGCGCCTGCTGCGCCGCTATCCGGACACGGCCGGCGGCGATGCGCTGCCGCTTATCCAGAAGGCCGAAGGCTGGAAGAAGGATCACCCGGACGATGCCGACCTGCTGTTCGCGCTCGGCCGTCTCTGCCAGCAGCAGCAGCTGTGGGGCAAGGCGCAGTCGTTCCTCGAAGCCGCGCTGAAGCAGGCCGACAACGAGGCGCTGAAGGTGCGTGCACACCGTGCGCTCGCACGCCTGTTCGAGCACCTCGGCGAAACCGACAAGGCGGCGAAGCACTACCGCGAAAGCGCGCTCGCGATCACCGTGGTCTGACGCGGCGGCGCTCGCCCGCCGCGCGTAAAAAAGCCCCGAACGCCGGATGGCCTTCGGGGCTTTTCTTATGCGTTCCCGGCTCGCCGGACCGGACCGGACGCGCTACGCGCGGAGCCGGCGCGGCAAGTCGTCCTCGCTCGCGACGAACCGCATCGCGGCGCGCCGCGTCACTTGTCGACGAGCCGCTTCGGCACCGACAGCGCGAGCAGCCCGCCAAGCACGAGGAACCCGGCGAGCATGTACATGCCCGCGTCGTTGGCGCCCGTCGCCTGCTTGAGCCAGCCCATCATGTACGGGCTCAGGAAGCCCGCGAGGTTGCCGATCGAGTTGATCATCGCGATGCCCGCCGCGGCCGCCGCGCCGCCGAGGAACGCGGTCGGCAGGCTCCAGAACAACGGCAGCGTCGTCAGGATGCCCATCGTCGCGAGCGTGAGGCCGAGCATCGCGAGCGCCGTCTGGTGCGCCCAGATCACCGACAGCACGAGCCCGAGCGCGCCGAATGCGGCCGGAATCGCGAGGTGCCAGCGTCGTTCGCGGCGCTTGTCCGCGCTGCGCGCGATCAGGATCATCGCGACCACCGCCGCCGCATACGGAACCGCCGACAGCAGCCCGATCATGAACGTGTCGGTCACGCCGGTCGCCTTGATGATCGTCGGCAGCCAGAAGCCGACGCCGTACAGCCCCATCACGAACGAGAAGTAGATGAGCGCCATCAGCCACACGCGCGGGCTCGCCATCACCGCGCCGAGCGGCAGGTCCTCCTTGGTCGCTTCCTCCGCGTCGACGTTGCGCGTGAGCAGCGCCTTTTCGTCGTCGGTGAGCCATTTGGCCTTCGCGATCCGGTCGTCGAGCGCGAAGAATACCAGCACGCCGGCCAGCACCGACGGGATCCCTTCGAGCAGGAACAGCCATTGCCAGCCGTGCCAGCCGCTCACGCCGTTGAACGCCTTCAGGATGAAGCCGGAGATCGGCCCGCCGATCACCCCGGACAAGGCGACCGCCGTCATGAAGAACGTCGTCATCCGGCCGCGCCGGTGCGCGGGATACCAGTAGGTGAGGTACAGGATCACGCCGGGGAAGAAGCCGGCCTCGGCGACGCCGAGCAGGAAGCGCATCACGTAGAACATCGCGGGCGTCGTGACGAACATCGTCAGGATCGAGATCACGCCCCACGTCGCCATGATGCGCGCGATCCACACGCGCGCGCCGACCTTGTGCAGGATGATGTTGCTCGGCACTTCGAACAGGAAGTAGCCGAAGAAGAAGATCCCGGCGCCGAGCCCGTAGACGGTGTCGCTGAGATTCAGGTCGCTCGCCATCTGCAGCTTCGCGAAGCCGACGTTCACGCGGTCGAGATACGCGACCACGTAGCACAGCAGCAGGAGCGGCGTGAGCCGCCACGACACCTTGCGGTAGGTTGCTTCCTCGAATGCGCCGGACGAGCCCGGCAGCGACTGCGTCGATGTTGCCATGTTGTCTCCTGTCCTTTCTTGTGGTGGCCGGAGCCGGCGCGGCGGCGCCCGATCCGGTGTCGTGCGAAGCAATGACGATGCGTGGATGCGGCGCCGGCCGGCGCTGCCGGCGCGGCGCCATCACGGCCGTGCGGCTAGATGCAGCGCCCGCCGTCGACTTCGAGACAGACGCCGGTGATGAACTCGGCTTCGTCGGATGCGAGGTACAGGGCCGCGTTCGCGATGTCCTGCGGCGTCGAGAAGCGGCCGAGCGGAATCGTCGCGAGGAACCGGCGACGATTCTCCGGCGTGTCCTCGCAGCCCATGAACTCGGTCATCAGGCCCGTCTCGCCGAGCACCGGGTTGATGCAGTTCACGCGGATCCGGTCGGCGCCGAGCTCGGCCGCGAGCGACTTGCTCGCGGTGATCATCGCGCCCTTCGTGCTGTTGTACCAGACGAGGCCCGGGCGCGGCCGCACGCCGGCCGTCGACGCGACGTTCACGAACACGCCGCCGCCCTGCGTGCGGAAATACGGAACGAAGGTCTGCACGCTCCAGAACAGGCTCTTCATGTTGACGGCGTACACGCGGTCGAACTCGGCTTCCGTCACGTCGAGCACCGGCTTGTTGCGATGGGTGGTGCCGGCGTTGTTCACGACGATCTGCACCGAATGGAAATCGTCGAGCGCGGCCTGCAGCAGCGCGCGCCAGTCGGCGTCCTTCGACACGTCGCCCGCGACCGCGATCGCCTTGCCGCCCGCCAGCGCGATCTCGCTCGCGACGCGCTCGGCCGCCGCGCCGTTCAGGTCGTTGACGACGACGTTCGCGCCTTCGCGCGCATAGGTCTTCGCGATGCCTTCGCCGAAGCCCGAACCGCCGCCCGTGACGAGGGCCGTCTTGCCGCTCAACCGCATGGTGTGTCTCCTGTGCTGGATGCGTGCAGGGTGCTGCGGGACACGGCCGGTCCGTTGCCGGCCGCGTTCGTCTGGTTCAGCCGTGCCGGATCGCGATCGTCTTCAGCGTCGTGAAACCGTACAGCGCCTCGAAGCCTTTCTCGCGGCCGTGGCCCGAGTGGCCGACGCCGCCGAACGGCAACTCGACGCCGCCGCCCGCGCCGTAGTTGTTGATGAACACCTGGCCGGCACGCAGGCGGCGCGCGAGACGCAGCTGGCGTGCACCGTCGCGGGTCCAGATGCCCGCGACGAGGCCATACGGCGTGCCGTTCGCGAGCGCGACCGCTTCGTCTTCGTCGACGAAGCGCATCGCGGCGAGCACCGGGCCGAACACTTCCTCCTGCGCGAGCCGGTGCGACGCCGGCACGTCGCGCAGCAGCGCGGGCGCCTGGTAGAAGCCGCTTTCGGGCGCGTCGGCGACGACCTGGCCGTGCCCGGCCATCGGAATGCCGTCGTGCTGCGCGTCGGACAGGAAATCCCACACGCGCTGCTGCTGTTTCGCGTTGATCAGCGGGCCACAGTCGAGATCCGCGCGGCTCGGGCCGACCCGCAGCCCGTTGAACGCGGTGGCGAGCCGTTCGACGAGCGGCTCGTACACCGCGCGCTCGATCAGCACGCGGCTGCCGGCCGAGCAGGTCTGCCCGCCGTTCTGTACGATCGCCGACACGAGCACGGGCAGTGCCGCTTCGAGATCGGCGTCGGCGAACACGATCTGCGGCGACTTGCCGCCGAGCTCGAGCGTGACGGGCACGTGGTTTTCGGCGGCCATCTGCGTGACCAGCTTGCCGGTCGCGGGCGAGCCGGTGAACGAGATGTGATCGATGCCGGGATGGCGCGCGAGTGCCGCGCCCGCTTCATGGCCGTAGCCGGTGACCACGTTCAGCGCACCGGCCGGCAGCCCGGCTTCGGCGGCGAGTTCGGCCACGCGCAGCACCGACAGGCACGCATCCTCGGCCGGTTTCACGACGCATGCGTTGCCGGCCGCGAGCGCCGCGCCGACGCTGCGCCCGAAGATCTGCATCGGGTAGTTCCACGGCACGATGTGGCCGGTGACGCCGTGCGGCTCGCGCACCGTCAGTACCGTGTAGCCGGCCTGATAGGGGAGGGTTTCGCCGTGCAGCTTGTCGGCGGCGCCCGCGTAGAACTCGAAGTAGCGGGCGAGCGCGGCGGCGTCGGCACGCGCCTGCTTCAGCGGCTTGCCGGTGTCGCGTGCCTCGATCGCGGCCAGTTCCTCGAGATGGTCGGCGACGCGCGCGGACAGCCGCATTAGCACCCGGCCGCGCTCTGCGGCGCTCGCCGCGCCCCACGGGCCCGCGAATGCGTCGCGGGCGGCGGCGACCGCGCGTTCGATGTCGGGTGCCGTGCCGCGCGCGATCGTCGCGAACGGCTGGCCGTCGGACGGGTCGACGACCGGAATCGTCTCCAGTTGCGCGGGCAACGTCCATTCGCCTGCGATGAAGTGCTTCGCTTCTTCCATGCGTGCTCCTGTCGACCCGAGTTGGCGCTTTAGCGCCTACTCGGGTCCCATGCTTCGCGGTCGACCTGAGTTGGCGCTTTAGCGCCTACTCGGGTCCCATGCTTCGCGGTCGACCCGGGTTGACGCTTCAGCGCCTACTCGGCTTCCATGCAACATCACCCGGGGTTCGATGGCCGGACATCCGGAACGATTATCGCGCCGATCGTCATCCGGACGCCACCGGTCGATTGGCTATAATGGCGCATTCCCTGCGGGGACGCCCGCGGCGGTGCAACGGCCGCGGCGCCCCTGTCCCGAATTCCATCGACCAACAGAGAGCGCTATGAGCTTCAATCATGTTCCGGCCGGCAAGGACCTGCCGCACGATTTCAACGTGATCATCGAGATCCCCGCGCAAAGCGATCCGGTGAAGTACGAGGCGGACAAGGAGCTGGGTCTCCTCGTCGTCGACCGCTTCATCGGTACCGGCATGCGCTATCCGGTGAACTACGGCTACATCCCGCAGACGCTGTCGGGCGACGGCGATCCGGTCGACGTGCTGGTGATCACGCCGTTCCCGCTGCTGGCCGGCTCGATCGTGCGTTCGCGCGTGCTCGGCATGCTGCAGATGACCGACGAGTCGGGCGTCGACGCGAAGCTCGTCGCCGTGCCGCACGACAAGGTCTGCCCGATGACGGCGAACCTGAAGTCGATCGACGACGTGCCCGAGTACCTGAAGGACCAGATCAAGCACTTCTTCGAGCAATACAAGGCGCTCGAGAAGGGCAAGTGGGTGAAGGTCGAAGGCTGGGCCGGCATCGACGCCGCGCACAAGGAAATCGCCGACGGCGCCGCGAACTACAAGAAGTAAGCCGGCTGGCCGGCCTCGCGGCCGGCTCGTTCGGAACGCAAACCGCGCGTGTCTCCTCAGGAGGCCGCGCGGTTTTGTTTTGTGCGCGGTTTGGCGCCGGTGGTGGTGTTCTTTCGTGTGCGGGTGGGCGCGGGCAGCGCGGCGGTGTTCGGCGAGGTTTTCGTACGCTTCGCTCGTGTTGAGGTGGTTGATCGAGTTGAGCCGCTTGAGCGAATTGCGCCCGTTGCGCCGCGCTCGGTGGTGGCCGGAGCAGCGGCTTCGACGGCTTCGGTTCTGGCCTTTCCGGCCGCCGACGTACCGCGGCGCGCCAGCGATGTCGAGCCGCTGCCGGCGCGTGCCTTCGCGACGGACTTGCCGCCGGCCGCCGGCGCTTTCCGTTTCGGCGTCGAGTTGACGGCAGGCTCGTCCTGCTTTGCCGCCGTGCTGCGCGACGCGGCCTTTTTTGCTTCGGCAGCGTCGCCGTTCGTCGCACGCTTGCTGGCTGGAGCTGCCTTCGTCTTCGCACGAACCTGCGCGCTTTGCCCGGACTTCGAGGTCTTGCCGGACCGCGATGCTTTCCCGTCACTACCGGCCTTCGCGGCTTTCCTGACGGGTCGTTCCGTTTCGACCGCCTGCATCGCGATTTCGGCGGGCTGCGGCGCCTTCTTCATCACTTTCATCCGTCGCCGCGTGCCGGCCTTCAAACCGTCCGCGTCGACTTCCCCGTCGATCGACATCCCGGCCGGCAGCACCGATTCCAGCGTCCGGATTCCGGCCGCCAGTTCGCGCTTCTGCGCGGCGGTCAGCCGCTTCACCCAGTACTCGGCGCGCGACGCGATCGACCGGTCGGGCAGCGGGAACGACGCGAGCACCGCGCGCGGCTTGCGCGAGCGCGTATAGCGCGCGCCCTTGCCGGATGCGTGCTCGTCGAAGCGCGCAGCGACGTCGGTCGTGATGCCGGTGTAGACGCTGTCGTCGGCACACTCGATCAGATACAGAAACCAGGACATGGGGAGGCGGCGGGATGCGAAGCCGTCAGTGTCTCAGAATTGGCGCGTGCCGCCGCAAGCGACATGATTCACGCCCGCCGTCACGGCCCCCGCCGGAACGGATCGTGCTCGCGCAGCTCGTCGACGTACGCGTGGATATGCTCGGTCTCGCGTTCGAGAAAGCGCGCGACCGCATCGGAGAACGCCGGGTGCGCGAGCCAGTGCGCGGAATGCGTGACGGTCGGCAGGAAGCCGCGCGCGAGCTTGTGCTCGCCTTGCGCACCGCCCTCGAACGTGTCGAGCCCGGCCTCGATGCAGAATTCGAGCAACTGATAGTAGGCCGTTTCGAAATGCAGGCAGGGCACGTGTTCGAGCGCGCCCCAGTAGCGGCCGTACAGCGTGCCGCCGCGGCCGTTCGCGCCGCGCCGGTAGACGGCGAGCGAGCTCGCGATCGGTTTGCCGTCGGCTTCGGCGATCACGAGCAGCAGGTTCTCCGGCATCGTCGCGCCGATCGCGCGGAAGAAGTCGAGATTCAGGTACGGGCTCGAATAGTGCTCGCGATAGGTCTGCCGGTAGCAGCGCGAGAAGAAGCGCCAGTCGGCGTCGGTGATCTGCTCGCCGGCGAGCCGCCGGAACGTGACGCCGGCATCGCGCACCTTGCGACGTTCCGCGCGGATGTTCTTGCGCTTCTTCTGCTCGAGCGTGCCGAGGAAGTCGTCGAAGTCGCGGTAGCCGTCGTTGAGCCAGTGGAACTGCACGCCTTCGCGCAACATCATCCCCATCGACTCGAGCAGCCGCGCCTCGTCGCCGGTCGGGAACAGCACGTGCAGCGACGACACGTCGCTTTGCTCGGCGAACGCGAGCAGCGTGGCCGCGAGCCGGCGGCGCGCGTCGTCGTCGGCCGCGAGCAGGCGCGTGCCCTGCACGGGCGTGAACGGCACCCCGCACAGCAGCTTCGGATAGTAGGACAGCCCGTTGCGCTGGTACGCGTCGGCCCACGCCCAGTCGAACACGTATTCGCCGTACGAATGCTGTTTCGCGTAGACGGGCGCGGCCGCCGCGAGCCGGCCGGTGCGCGCGTCGGTCAGCGTGACGAAGTGCGGCGACCAGCCGGTGTCGTCGACCGCGCAGCGCGCGACGTGCAGCGCGTCGAGGAATTCGTGGCGTAGGAACGGCGTCGGCTGCGCGTCGCGCTCGAGCAGCGCGTTCCATTCGTCGGCCGGCACCTCGGCGGGGGACGACAGGATGCCCGTGCGATAATCGATGCGTTCGTGTTTCAAGCGTGAATCCGTACAGTTGGATGCCGCCGGATGCGTGCCGCAGTGGCCCGCTTCCGAGGCGTTTTCGTCAGCCGTTCAGGGCGCGCCGCCGGGCTGCGCCGATCCCGTCATGAAGACCCGACTCGCTCTCGCCCAGATCAACGTCACCGTCGGCGATTTCGCCGGCAACGTCGCGCGGATCATTGCCGCCGCCCGCGCCGCGCACAACGATGGTGCGCGCCTGATGATCGCGCCCGAACTCGCGCTGTCCGGCTATCCGCCGGAAGACCTGCTGCTGCGGCCCGCGTTCTACACGGCGGCGGCCGCCGCGCTCGACGCGCTCGCCGATGCGCTGCGTGCGTTCGACGGGCTCGCGGTGCTGGTCGGCCATCCGTTGCGCAGCGCGGGCGGCGATCCGTCGGGGGGCGCTCCGCACGCGCCAGCCGTCGATGGTAATGCAAACCGCCCGATCGAGCGCGGCGTGCCGCCGGCCGACACCTACAACGCGGTGTCGCTGATCGTCGGCGGCGAGATCGTCGGCACCTACCGCAAGCAGGATCTGCCGAACGCCGACGTGTTCGACGAGAAGCGCTACTTCGCGACCGACACCGAGCCGCTCGTGTTCGAGCTCGACGGCGTCAGATACGGCGTGATCATCTGCGAGGACGCATGGCATGCGTCGGCCGCGCAGATCGCGAAGGCCGCCGGCGCGCAGGTGCTGCTGATCCCGAACGGTTCGCCGTACCACATGAACAAGGAAGCGCTGCGCATCGACATCCTGCGCGCGCGGATCCGCGAAACCGGGCTGCCGATGGTGTACGTGAACCTCGTCGGCGGCCAGGACGAGCTCGTGTTCGACGGTGGCTCGTTCGTGCTCGACGGCGAGGGCGCGCTCGTCGCGAAGATGCCGCAGTTCGACGAAGGGCACGCGATCGTCGAGTTCGACGGCGCGCGCCCGCTGCCGGGTGCGATCGCGCCCGAGCTGCCGGTCGACGCGCAGGTCTATCGCGCGCTCGTGACCGGCGTGCGCGACTACATCGGCAAGAACGGTTTCCCCGGCGTGCTGATCGGGCTGTCGGGCGGCGTCGATTCGGCGCTGGTGCTCGCGGTCGCCTGCGACGCGCTCGGGCCCGAGCGCGTGCGCGCGGTGATGATGCCGTCGCGCTACACGGCCGACATCTCGACCACCGACGCGGCGGAGATGGCGCGGCGCGTCGGCGTGCGCTATGACGAGATCGCGATCGCGCCGATGTTCGACGCGTTCCGCGCGACGCTCGCGGGCGAATTCGCGGGCCGCGCGGAGGACGCGACGGAAGAGAACATCCAGGCGCGCATCCGCGGCACGCTGCTGATGGCGCTGTCGAACAAGTTCGGCTCGATCGTGCTGACGACCGGCAACAAGAGCGAGATGGCGGTCGGCTACTGCACGCTGTACGGCGACATGGCCGGCGGCTTCGCGGTGATCAAGGACATCGCGAAGACGCTGGTCTACCGGCTGTGCCGCTATCGCAACGACACGGCAGACTACGGGCTGCGCGACGTGATCCCCGAGCGGATCCTGACGCGCGCGCCGTCGGCCGAGCTGCGCGAGAACCAGACGGACCAGGACAGCCTGCCGCCGTACGACGTGCTCGACGCGATCATGCGGATGTACATGGAGGAGGACCGGCCGCTCGCGGAGATCGTCGCGGCCGGCTATGCGGAGGCCGACGTCGCGCGCGTGACGCGGCTCATCAAGATCAACGAATACAAGCGCCGCCAGGCGCCGATCGGCATTCGCGTCACGCATCGCGCGTTCGGACGCGACTGGCGCTATCCGATCACGTCACGCTTTACCGAACGTCTCGACTGAGCCGTGCCGCGCCGTGCGCGGCCGGCCGGCTTACGGCTTACACTTACGGCTTAAAATCGGGATTGCGATTTTTCATCCAAACGAGCATTGAGGGACAACCATCATGAAACGCATCACCGCCATCATCAAGCCGTTCAAGCTGGACGAAGTCCGCGAAGCGCTCGCCGAAGTGGGCCTCACCGGCCTGACCGTGACGGAAGTGAAGGGCTTCGGCCGCCAGAAGGGGCACACCGAGCTGTATCGCGGCGCCGAATACGTGGTCGACTTCCTGCCGAAGATGAAGATCGAGGTGGTCGTCGCGGAAGCGCAGGTCGACCAGGTGATCGACGCGGTGATCGGCGCGGCGCGCACGGGCAAGATCGGCGACGGCAAGATCTTCGTGTCGGACGTCGAGCGCGTGATCCGCATCCGCACCGGCGAAGAGAACGAAGCGGCGGTCTGAGCGCCGCATCCGGCCCGTTCGGCAGAGCGGGCAGAGCGGGCCGCGGATCGCACGATCCCGGGCCGCCAATAAAAAACGGTGCGGATACCCGGGAGGGTACCGCACCGATACGCGCCTCTCGCAGCAGCGTGGAAAGTGTTGTCGAATCGTTCTCTGGACGGCGCCTGATCAGAACAGGTGCTGGATGCCGGCGTAGACGCCGGTCTGGCTGCCGCCCGGATGCGGGTTGCCCGTCGACACGGCGGTGCCTGCACCGTTCGCGTTCAGGCCGAAGTTGGCCGTCGAGCTGTTGCGCACCGTCGCGACCTGCACGTCGAACAGCGTGCGCTTCGAGATGTTGTACGAACCGCCGACCGTGTAGATGTTCGCGTTGCCGCCGCCGTGGTTGGCGTTCACGTGGTACACGGCCGCGATCAGCGCTGCCGCCGGCGTGGCCTGCCACGTCACGCCGCCCCAGACCTGCTGGGTGCCGGTGATGCCGTTGTTGACGGCCGGGCCGCCGCTGCCGTCCGCGTGCGACGACTGGTAAGCCGCCTGCAGCTTGAACTGGCCGAGGAACACGTTCAGGCCCGCGAAGTATTCACGCGAGTAGTTGAACACGTCCGAGAAGCGGCCGTTGCTGTCGCGCGTTTCGTCGTAGATGCCGCGCAACTGGAACAGCGAGTTCGTGTACGTGACCTGTGCGCCGGCTGCACGACCAGGCTGGCCGGCCGTCGTGTTGCCGTTGAAGCTGGTCGAGTTCGAGAACGCGAACTGGCCGTAGAAGTCGAGGCCGTAGAACTGCGGCGACTGGTACGACACGTTGTTGCTGGTCTTGTTCCAGTTGCGGCCGCGCACGAGCGATGCCGACGACCAGCTCGACTGGCCCAGCGGATCGAAGTCCCACACGCCGTTCGCGATCGCGAGTTCGCGACCCAGCAGCAGCGTACCGTAGCGGTCGTTGGAGATGCCGACGGTCGCGAAACGATCCCAGATCGAGCCGCTCGTGCCGAGGCCGCCGTTCATCGTGTTGAACGCGCCTTCGAGGTGGAACAGGACCTTGTTGCCGCCGCCGATGTCCTCGCTGCCCTTCAAGCCCCACAGGCTCGTGCCCCAGTCGCCGCTTTCCGCGCGCACTTGGTGGCCGTTCTGCAGGCCGTTCAGGTACTCGAGGCCGGCATCCAGGCGACCATACAGCGTGACGCTGCTCTGCGCGTGCGCCGTAACCACCCCAGCAGCCATCAGCGCGGCCGCGACCAAAGCTTTCTTCATCATCTCCTCCATACCCTGTCAAAAAGTCAACCCAGACTGCACGAGATGCCCGGAGCAGCGAGCGCCGGGCAAAAGCGAAAAGCGGGATAACCAGGGAGACCTCGTGCAGGGCCGGTAAGCGCGGCACGCGGGCAAGCGGACGGAAAACCGTTGAGCGGTCCCGCGCGGCCGGGTCGGCTTGCGGGGTCTCCTTGTTGTGTCGTGAAGCTAAACTACATTTCACGAACTTCGTTTTGCTACTTTGGTTACTAATTTAGCAAAAATACAATTTTGTGGCGATGGAAATCGTTGTTTGACTAACACGTGTCGCCAATTTGCCATGCAACACAGTGCGCAGCGGGTGCCCAAGGGGCCTTCGACTCCCGGAAAACCCTTGTGAGACAAGGGAGACACGGATTCGGCGCCGGTGGGTCAAGGATTGTCACTATTGACGTTGCCGGGGCGCGAGCGTAAGCGCAGGACGCGCGGAATTGGTAAGTATTTCGTAATGAATTGGCGGTGGTCCGCCGCCGCCCGGGCGCCGGAAACGCTGGTGCGGCGGGCGCGCCGCGCGCCGCACCGGAGCGGCGAACTCAACCGCCCGCCGGCCGGATGTCTAGCAGTTGCGCGCGCAGCCACCGGTGCGCGTCGGTGCGCGCATGCTTCGCGTGCGAGTAGACCTTCACCGTGTAGCGCGGGATCTCGAACGGCGCGGGGAAGATGCGGATCGGCGCCGCGTGGCGCAGCGCCTGTGCGGCACGGTTCGGCACCGTCATCAGGAGTGCCGATTCCGCGATCACGAACGGTGCGGCCAGCACGCTCGGCAACTGCACGGCGACCTGCCGCGCGAGACCGAGCCGGTCGAGCACGTAGTCGACGACGCCGCGCGACTCGTTCCACGGCGTGACGACGACGTGGCGTGCCGCGAGGTACTGGTCGAGCGTCAGCCGGCGGCGGATGTCCGGATGCGTGGCGCTCGCGATCACCACGTAGTCGTCCGAGAACCAGTCGAAATCCTCGATGCCCGGCGCGTCGGCGGCCGACTCCTCGTGATAGCCGAGCGCGAAGTCGATGCGGCCGGCCGCGAGTTCGTCGATCGAGATCTTCCGGTCGGAGTGGACGACGCGGATCCGCAGCCGCGGCGCGACCTGCTCGATACGCGCGAGCAACGCCGGCAGCACCGCGAACGCCGTGTAGTCGCTCGCGGCGAACACGAACGTGCGGTCGCTTTGCGCGGGATCGAAGCGGCGTGCGCGGGCGAGCCCCTTCGACATCGTGTCGAGCGCGTCGCCGGCCCAGGTGGCGATGTCGTCGGCACGCACGGTCGGCTGCATCTCGTTGCCGAGGCGCACGAACAACGCATCGCCGATCGCTTCGCGCAGCCGGGCGAGCGCGTGGCTGAGCGCGGACGGGCTCATCGCCAGCTCGTGCGCGGCCGCGGCGACCGAGCGGTGGCGGTACAGCGCGTCGAACGCGAGCAGCAGGTTCAGGTCGAGACGGCGCAGCTCTGGATGCATCATGTTCATGTCAGGATGAAGAAACTGCACTTCCTGCAGTTGTCTCGTGAACGTAGCATGTCGATCCGGGCGGCGTCACGCGCGATTGCGCGAGCGAGCGCCGCCGCATTCCGTTTTCAGTCCGGGCCGAAGGAGGGCTCCCCACCGTGCAAATCGACATCCGTTCGGCCACCGTCGCCGACGTGCCGCAGATCCTGCGTTTCATCACCGAGCTGGCCATCTACGAGAAGGCGGAGCATGAAGTGGTCGCGACGCCTGCATCGCTCGAGCGCAGCCTGTTCGGCGAAGGTTCACCCGCGCGTGCGCTGATCTGCGAGGTCGACGGCGAGCCGGCCGGCTTCGCCGTGTATTTCTTCTCGTATTCGACGTGGCTCGGCCGCCAGGGCCTGTATCTCGAGGATCTGTACGTGTCGCCGCGCTTTCGCGGCGCGGGCGCCGGGCTGCGGCTGCTGAAGGCGCTCGCGCGCGTCGCGGTCGATACCGGCTGCGGGCGTTTCGAATGGAGCGTGCTCGACTGGAACGAGCCGGCGATCCGCTTCTACGAAAGCGTCGGCGCCGCGCCGCAGAGTGAATGGGTGCGCTACCGGCTCGCGGGCGACGCGTTGCGCGCGTTCGCCGACGGCGCGCCGGTGGACGCCGCGTAAACGCAAGACGGGCGCCGCATGGCGCCCGTTCGTGCAGTGCGGCGCGGAGGAGCGCGCGTTACTTGAGGCTGCCCGACAGGAACCCGCGCAGGCGTTCGCTCTTCGGGTTCGCGAACACCTCGGACGGCACGCCTTCTTCCTCGACGCGCCCCTGGTGCAGGAACATCACGTGGTTCGACACGTTGCGCGCGAAGCCCATCTCGTGCGTGACGACGATCATCGTGCGGCCTTCCTCGGCCAGCTTCTGCATCACCTTCAGCACTTCGCCGACCAGTTCCGGGTCGAGCGCCGACGTCGGCTCGTCGAACAGCATCACGTCCGGATGCATCGCCAGCGCCCGCGCGATCGCGACACGTTGCTGCTGGCCGCCCGACAGGTGCGACGGATACTGCTTCTCGACGCGCGGCGCGAGACCGACCTTCTCGAGGTACTCGCGCGCGCGGTCTTCGGCTTCCTTCTTCGGGATGCCGAGCACGTTGACGGGCGCTTCCATCACGTTCTCGATCACGTTCATGTGCGACCAGAGATTGAAGTGCTGGAACACCATCGACAGCTTGGTGCGCACGCGCTGCAGCTGCTTCGAATCCGCGGCGCGCAGCGCGCCCGTCTTGTCGAGCGCGGTGCGCACTTCCTCGCCGTCGACGAAGATGCGGCCGGAGTTGGGCTGTTCGAGGAAGTTGATGCAGCGGAGCATCGTGCTCTTGCCGGAACCGGACGAGCCGATCACGCTGATCACGTCGCCCGAGTTCGCCTTCAGCGATACGCCCTTGAGCACCTCGTTGTCGCCGTACCGCTTGTGCAGATCGTCGACGAAAAGCTTCTGAGTCTGGGAATTCATGAATAGTCCTGCGGAAACTTACTTGCCTTGCGGGCGCAGATACGCGAGCCAGCGACGCTCGGCCTGGCGGAACAGCCACACGAGCGCGAACGAGATCACGAGATAGAGCAGGGCGGCGATGCCGAACGCGTGGAACGACATGTAGGTCGCCGAGTTCACGTCGCGCGCGATCTTCAGGATGTCCGGCACGGTCGCGGTGAACGCGACGGTGGTCGCGTGCAGCATCAGGATCACTTCGTTGCTGTAGAGCGGCAGCGCGCGGCGCAGCGCGGACGGCAGGATCACGCGGCGATACATCGTGAAGGTGGACATCCCGTACGCGCGCGCGGCCTCGATCTCGCCGTACGACGTCGCCTTGATCGCGCCCGCGAAGATCTCGGTGGTGTACGCGCAGGTGTTCAGCGTGAACGCGAGCAGCGTGCAGTGCATGCCGTCGCGGAAGAACGCGTCGAGCAGCGGCGTGCCGCGCACGACCTGCAGGCTGTAGAGGCCGGTGTAGCAGAGCAGCAGCTGCACGTAGAGCGGCGTGCCGCGGAACACGTACGTATAGAGCCACACGGCGCTCGACAGCCACTTCCTCTTCGACACGCGGGCCACCGCGAGCGGCACCGACAGGCAGAAGCCGAGGCCGATCGACACGACCAGCAGCCACAGCGTGATCGCGACGCCGGTGATCCGGAAGCCGTCGGTGTAGAGGTAGTTGCGCCAGTATTCTTGGATGAGTTCGATCATAGGTCAGCCTTGCGGACACCGGTCGAGTAGCGCTTTTCGAGCCACATCAGCACGAAGTTCGAGATCGTCGTGATGGCGAGGTAGACCGCACCGGCGATCAGCGTGAAGAAGAAGAACCGCAGCGTGCCCTTGCCGGCGTCCTGCGACGCCTTCACGACGTCCGCGAGGCCGATGATCGACACCAGCGCGGTCGACTTCACGAGCACCTGCCAGTTGTTGCCGATGCCGGGCAGCGCGAAGCGCATCATCTGCGGGAACATGATCCGCGTGAACACCTGCCAGTTGGTCATCCCGTACGCGCTGCCGGCCTCGAGCTGGCCGCGCGGCACCGACAGGAACGCACCGCGGAACGTCTCGGTGAAGTACGCGCCGTAGATGAAGCCGAGCACGAGCACGCCGGCGAGGAACGGGTCGATGTCGATCTGGTCCCAGCCGAGCGCGTCGGTCGCCATGTTCAGCCAGATCTGCAGGCTGTAGAACAGCAGCAGCATCAGCACGAGGTCGGGCACGCCGCGGATCAGCGTCGTGTAGACGGTGCCGGCGCCGTTCGTGAAGCGGTTGCGCGACAGCTTCGCGCCCGCGCCGAGCAGGCCCAGCAGGAACGACAGCGCGAGCGAAAGCACCGCCAGCTTGACGGTTTGCCAGGTGCCGGCGAGGATCAGCGGGCCGTAGCCTTGTAGAAACATATGTGGTCCCTGGTGTGGTCCCGGACGGCGCACGCGGTGCGCCGCGAAAGACGCGCCCGCCGAGCTGCGCGGAACGCCCCGTACGTATCATGACCGTCCGCCCCGGCAACGGTGCCGGGCCAGCCCGTCGCGCGAGCGGCGGGCGAGGGGGCGGGCGGCGCGTGGTTGACTGCCTGTCGTGCCGGACGCGGGGCCGCCCCCGCATCCGCTTCCCGGTATTGTCGGCGCTCAGCGCGCCGAGTAGACGCTGAACGAGAAATACTTGTGCGACAGCCGGTCGTACGTGCCGTCCTTGTGCATGTCGGCCAGCGCCTTGTTGATCTTGAGCTTCAGGTCCGTGTCGTCCTTGCGCAGGCCGATCGCGGTGCCGTCGCCGATCGTCTTCGGATCCTTCACCTCCGGGCCGGCGAACGCGAAGCCCTTGCCGCGCGGCGTGCGCAGGAAGCCGTAGTCGGCCTGCAGTTCATCCTGCAGCGTCGCGTCGAGGCGGCCCGAGCCGAGATCGGCATAGACCTGGTCCTGGTTCTGGTAAGGAACGATCGTCACGCCCTGCGGTTCCCAGTACGCCTTCGCGTAGGATTCCTGCGTCGAGCCCTGTTCGACGCCGACGTGCTTGCCCTTGAGCGACGCGACCGTCGGCAGCAGCGGCGAGCCGGCCTTCGCGATCATCCGCGCGGGCGCGTCGTACACCTTGTCGGAGAAGTCGATCTGCTCGCGACGCTTGTCCGTGACGGTCAGCGACGACACGATGACGTCGTACTTCTTCGCCTTCAGTGCGGGGATGATCCCGTCGAGATCCTGCGCGACCCACACGCACTTCACGTTGATCCGCTTGCAGATTTCCTTGGTGAGATCGACGTCGAAACCGACGATCTCGCCGCTCGGCGCGGTCGACTCGAACGGCGGGTAGCTGGCATCGACACCGATCCGCACGGTCTTCCACTCTTTCGCGAAGGCGCTGCCCGCCACGAGGGCGAGGGCGGCGCACAGGGCGGCCTTCTTCATTTCCATCCTTTTGTCGCTCACTTCCGGGGAGGCGCTCGCGGCCGGTCGGGCCGGGCGCCGCGGCGTATTCTAGACGGCCAAAATTCGTGTTTCGGCGCGCAGGCAACGGCGCTCGCCGGACGGGCGAACGCCAAAAGGGCGGTATTTTACCCGAACGCGATACCCGGAAAACGGCAATCCGGCGCGACCGATCGATTCTTCGATTCGGGCGTTGCGGCAATCGCGGTATTCGCGACGGGCATCACGCCGATTGGGTTCGCGGGTGCAACGATGCGGTGCGCGGGCGGCGGATTGTGGCGCGCCCGGCACGCCCCTACAGTGCAGGTAAACCCGAAGAAAGAATATCTGCCTGCCGGAGTGCCCGCCCCATGTTCCAGATCCGTCGCGCCGCCGAGCGCTGCCACACGCGCCAAGGCTGGCTCGAATCGAGCCACAGCTTTGCGCTCGCCGGCGACGCCGGGGCCGGGCATCCGCCGTTCGGCGCGCTGCGCGCGCTGAGCGAGGACCGGATCGCGCCGACGCGCGGCTTCGGGATGCAGCCGCGCCGCGACCTCGAAATCGTCACCTGCGTGCTCGACGGCGCGCTCGCGCATCGCGACAGCCTCGGCAACGGCGCCATCGTGCGGGCCGGCGGCGTCCAGCGGATGAGCGCCGGCACGGGGCTGATGCACAGCGAAACCAATGCGTCGCGCGACCGGGTGCTGCATCTGCTGCAGATCTGGCTGCAGCCGGCGGAGCGGGGCGGACGGCCCGGCTACGCGGAGCGGCATTTCGCCGACGACGAGAAGCGCGGCCGCCTGCGGCTCGTCGCGTCGCCGGACGGCGACGACGGTGCGCTGTCGATCCGTGCGGATGCGCGGATCTTCGCGGGGCTGATCGATGGCGACGAGGCGGCGGCATTCGCCGTGCCGGCCGGGCGCAACACCTATGTGCACGTGGTGCGCGGCGACGTGGAGGTCAACGGCCACGCGCTGGCCGCGGGCGACGGCGCGCGGATCGCCGGGGTAGAAGCGGTCGCGTTCGCACGCGGCCGGGCGGCCGAGGTGCTGCTGTTCGACGTCGCCTGAAATGAAACGGGGCACGCGGGCCGGGTGCCCGCGTCCCCCGCGATGCCGCCCGGGGAGGCGGCCCGCCGGCTTACTGCGCCGGTGCCGACGCGCCCTTGGCCGCGCGGTGCTGCTCCCAGCGTTCCTTCATCTTCTCGTGACGCTGCTCCATCCGCGCGAACTGCTGCTTCAGCGCGGTGCTGACCGTCGTCTTCTGCTGGTCGTTCAGCCCGTTGTAGAACGCGAGCCAGGCGGCCGAGCTCTGCTCGCGCAGCTGCGCGTTCTGCTGCTCGGCCTGCTGGCGGGCGGCGTGCATCGCGTTCAGGTCGAGGATCGGCTGGTTCTGCTGCGCCTTGAACTGCTCGCGCATCTGCTCGTGGCTCTTGCGCATCGCTTCATGGTTCTGCTTCATCGTGTTGACGGCCGTCTGCCACTGCTGTTCCTGCGACGCGTTGAGCTTGAGCTGGTCGTGCAGCTTCATGATCACGCCGAATGGGCCGCCGTCATGGCCGCCGTGCATCTGGTGCATGCCGGGGCCGCCCGGCGGCGGCATGTCGTTGGGCTGCGCGGCATGCGCGGTGCCGAATGCGAGAGCGAGCACGGTGGCGGCCGCAATGGCCACGCGGGAAGTGTTCTTATACATTTCAGAAACTCCTTGTATCCAAAGGGTCCGGCGATGCGGCGCGCGGGGTGACCCGGGTGCCGCATCCGGTAAGACGCAGGTTAGCGGCGCGCGCTCCGGCGGGTGTTACGCGGGATGGCTGCCGGGTTACGGCGCATTACAGTTCCCTTGCGCCGTAACCCGCAGTAACCCTTTCGTCCCTTTGTTTCGTTCTTCGACTCTGCACTCGCGCGCTAAACTTCGAGCATGACTACCCAGATCCTCATCGTCGACGACGACCAAGAACTCCGAGACCTGCTGCGCGACTATCTCGTGCGCCAGGGGATGGAAGTGTCCGTGCTGCACGACGCGGCGACGCTCGAGAAGCGCCTCGAGCGCGAGCGGCCCGACCTGATCGTGCTGGACCTGATGATGCCGGGCGTGGACGGCCTGACCGCGCTGCGCCAGCTGCGCGCGGCCGGCGACGACATCCCCGTGATCATGCTGACCGCGCGCGCGGACGACGTCGATCGCATCGTCGGGCTCGAGCTCGGCGCGGACGACTACCTCGGCAAGCCGTTCAACCCGCGCGAGCTGCTCGCGCGCGTGCAGGCCGTGCTGCGCCGCCGCCGCGCGACGCCGTCGGCGGCGGCGCCCGAGCAGCGCGAGCCGTTCGCGTTCGGCCGTTTCGTGCTCGATTTCCAGGCGCGCACGCTGTCGGTCGACGGCAAGCCGGCGACGCTGTCGAGCAGCGAATTCGCGCTGCTGAAGATCTTCGTGAATCACGCGCTGCGCACGCTCACGCGCGAACGGCTGCTCGAGCTGCTGCACGGGCCCGAGTACGACGGCACCGACCGCGGCATCGACGTCCAGGTATGGCGCCTGCGCCGCATCCTGGAAACGGATCCGTCGACGCCGCGCTTCATCCAGACGGTCCGCGGGCGCGGCTACGTGTTCGTGCCCGACGGCGAGGCCCATGCGCAAGCCCATTGATTCGCTGTTCGGGCGGCTGGCGCTGCTGGTCGTCGGCGTGTTGCTCCTGTCGCACTTCGCGTGGTTCTTCGCGATGCGCCTCGAGCGCAACCAGATGCAGACGCGTTATGCCGTCGAGGAAGCCGCGTTCCTCGTCGACGCCGTGCGCCAGCACGTCGAGCGCACGCCCGACCAGCCGCTGCCGTCGCGGGTGCGGCTGGTGTCGCCGGACAGTCCCGATGTGCCGAAAGACGCCGATTCGAACCTGGCGGCGCCGCTCAAGCGTTTCCGCGACGACGTGAGCGAGCGGATGCCGCCCGGCACGCTGGTCGAGATCGGCGCGCCCGGCCATCCGCCGGTGCTGTGGGTCAAGGAGCCGAGCGACCGCAACTGGATCGTGGTGCCGGTGCAGCCGCTGCGCCCGCCGCGCTCGCTCGACCGGATGCTGTTGTGGCTCGGCACGATTTTCTCGGCCGGCGTGATCGCCGCGCTGTTCGCGGCCTGGCAGCTGCAGCAGCCGCTGCGCTCGCTGGCGCGCGCGGTCGCGCGCTTCGGCCGCGGCCAGCCGGTGCCGCCGTTGCGCGAGCGCGGCCCGCGCGAGCTGCGCCAGCTCACGCACGGCTTCAACCAGATGGTGGAACAGGTGTCGCAGGCCGAGAGCGACCGCGCGGTGATGCTGGCCGGCGTCGCGCACGACCTGCGCACGCCGCTCGCCCGGATGCGCCTGCGCGCGGAAATGATGGACGACGCGCGGCTGCGCGACGGCGTGGTGCGCGATGTCGACTCGATGTCGCACATCGTCGACCAGTTCCTCGTGTTCGCGCACGGCGGGGCGGACCGCAGCGAGCCCGTGCCGGTCGACCAGACCTGCGAGCGGATCGCCCGCAGCTATCGCGCGGTCGCACCGAACGCGCCGGCGGTCCAGACGCATCTGGCCGCCGACGAAGGCTTCCGCCTGCCGACCGCGACGCTCGACCGGATCCTGTCGAACCTGCTGGACAATGCGCATGCGTACGGCGCGCCGCCCGTGCTCATCGAGACGGCGCGTACGCCGGCGGGTTACGTGCTGTCGGTCAGCGACAGCGGCGGCGGGATTGCGCCGCGCGATCTGGCGGCCGCGACGCGTCCGTTCGTGCGGCTCGACCCCGCGCGCGGCGGGAACGGCCACAGCGGGCTCGGGCTGGCGATCGTCGAGCGGCTGGTGCTGCGGCTGGGCGGGGCGTGCGAGATCGGCAATCGTCCCGAGGGCGGCCTGCGCGTGGCGATGACGTTCCCGTTCGACGTGGTGCCGAAGGACGAACTTCACGCCCAGGCCGCGTAAGCGGCGCATGCGGCGCCTGCCGGGCAGGCGCCGCGCGGCATCATTCGCCGAACAGCGTGCCGAGCGTCTCGGCGGCGTTGCTGTCGATGGTGTTGTAGGTCACGCTCGTGGCCTCGAAGATATAGACGGTCGTATAGCGGCCGAGGCGCTCCAGGATCTCCTCCTGCAGCGATTCCGGCACGACGTTCATGTTCAGGTACCACGCCGTCGACGACAGCCGGGTCTGGAACGACCCGTACTCCTGCATCAGCTCGTAGAACGCATCGGCGTCCTGATCGCGGCAGACGATCACCAAGTTTCCTGCCATTCGCTTCCTCCCGCTGGTCGGTCGATCCCTGGCGGCTATGGGGCTAGCGACGCCAGGGGCTAGCCCCGATCATACCTGCTTCGCCGCAATCGTCCGCTGACATCCGCCATGGTTTGCGCCCGTGTGCGGCTGGCGGGTTCCCGGCCGGCCCGGATCACGGCATAATTCGGGGCCTGCATGCCGGCCGCACGACCGCGGCCGGGCTGCTCCGCACCGCACGCCTGCCGTTCGCCCGCGTGCCGGGCACGATCCGTGCGCCGCCCGCGCGCCGCGCCGGCCCCGCACGGTTGAACCTGAAATACAGGTTGGTGTAGTGTCGTGCCGTCGCGGCCCGACTCGCCGCGCCCGGGGGCGCAGCTTGCACGCACGGCGCCCCGCGCCGGCGTGAGATCGTGAATCAATCGAATTACCGCGTCGAATTACCGCGCCCGTGCGCTTTGCCATGAATCAACATCGTCTGCCGGCTTCGTTCGGCCTTACCGGGGAGGGCGCCTGATGGACGTCGGATTCTTCAATCCGAACCGGACCGCCAACGCGTCCGCGTGGCGCGTCCTGCCGAACCGGTGGGACTTCATCGCGTTTCCGCTGATCATCTGCCTGATCGCGATGGCGGTCGTCGGCTTTCATGAAACGATGGCGCCGATCGGGACCCTTCAGACCCAGAAGATCTCGCTCGACCCGTCGAACCTGCCCGAATACGCGTTGCGCACCACGCTGCGGATGCTCGCCGCGATGGTCGCGTCGCTCGCGTTCACGCTGGTGTACGGCACGCTCGCCGCGAAAAGCCGCCGGGCCGGCATGGTGCTGATCCCGATCCTCGACATCCTGCAGTCGGTGCCGGTGCTCGGCTTCATCTCGTTTACGGTCACGTTCTTCCTCGCGCTGTTCCCGAGCCGCGTGCTCGGCGCCGAGCTTGCGGCGATCTTCGCGATCTTCACGAGCCAGGCGTGGAACATGACGTTCAGCTTCTACCAGTCGCTGCGCACGGTGCCGCGCGACCTGGACGAAGTGTCGCGCGGCTTCCACCTGACGTCGTGGCAGCGCTTCTGGAAGCTCGAGGTGCCGTTCTCGATGCCGGGGCTGATCTGGAACATGATGATGTCGATGTCGGGCGGCTGGTTCTTCGTCGTCGCGTCGGAGGCGATCACCGTCGGCAACCAGACCATCACGCTGCCGGGCATCGGCGCGTATCTCGCGCAGGCGATCTCGGACAAGAACCTTGGCGCGATCGGCTGGGTGATCCTGACGATGACGGTCGTGATCCTCGCGTACGACCAGTTCCTGTTCCGCCCGCTGATCGCATGGGCCGACAAGTTCCGGATGGAGAACACCGCATCGGGCGATGCGCCGCAATCCTGGCTGCTCGACCTCGTGCGCCGCACGCGCCTGATTCACCAGCTGCTCGTGCCGGCCGGCTGGTTCTTCGCGAAGGCGGCGCGGATTCCGCTGCGCCTGCCGCTGTCGGGCGCAATGCGCTTCTCGCTGCCGAAGGTCGAGAAGAAGGCATCGCGCACGGTCGACATCGCATGGGCGGCGCTCTTGCTGCTCGGCACGGCCTATATCGTGTGGCGCGTCGTCAGCTTCGTGTCGACCGGCGTGACGATGGGGGAGGTCGGGCACGTCGTCGCGCTCGGGCTCATCACGCTGCTGCGCGTGGTCGTGCTGATCTCGATCGCGTCGGTGATCTGGGTGCCGATCGGCGTGTGGGTCGGGCTGCGCCCGAAGCTGGCCGAGAAGCTGCAGCCGCTCGCGCAGTTCCTTGCCGCGTTCCCGGCGAACCTGCTGTTCCCGGTGTTCGTGATCGTGATCGCGCGCTTCCACCTGAACCCCGACATCTGGCTGTCGCCGCTGATCGTGCTCGGCACGCAGTGGTATATCCTGTTCAACGTGATCGCGGGCGCCACGTCCTATCCGAACGACTATCGCGAAGCCGCGACGAACTTCCGGATCCGCGGCTGGCAGTGGTGGCGCCAGGCGATCCTGCCCGGCATCTTCCCGTACTACGTGACCGGCGCGATCACCGCCTCGGGCGGCGCATGGAACGCGAGCATCGTGTCGGAAGCGGTGCAGTGGGGCTCGACCAAGATCGAGGCGCACGGCCTCGGCGCGTATATCGCGCAGACCACCGCCGCCGGCGACTTTCCGAAGATCATCCTGGGCATCGCCGTGATGTCCCTGTTCGTCACCCTGTTCAACCGCCTGCTGTGGCGCCCGCTGTATGCCTTCGCCGAAGCGAAGCTGCGGCTCGACTGAGACCGATTGAGAGCGAAACGCGATGCACAATCCGAATGCTGTAAACGCCCCCGTCCAGACGTCCCAGCCGCCGCGCCTCGGTGAGGAAATCCTGCGCGTCGATCATGTCTGCCGCGGCTTCAACAAGACGCAGGGCGAGTTGCTCGTGCTCGACGACGCGAACCTGTCGCTGCGCGAAGGCGAGATCGTCGGGCTGCTCGGCCGTTCGGGCTCGGGCAAGTCCACGCTGCTGCGGATCATCGCCGGGCTGATCGAGCCGACCGGCGGTGACGTGACCTATCTCGGCAAGCCGCTGCGCGGCCCGGCCGAAGGCGTCGCGATGGTGTTCCAGACCTTCGCGCTGTTTCCGTGGCTGACCGTGCTGCAGAACGTGGAGGCCGGGCTTGAGGCGCTCGGCGTCGGCGCGCGCGAGCGGCGCGAACGCGCGCTCGCCGCGATCGACCTGATCGGTCTCGACGGCTTCGAGAACGCGTATCCGCGCGAACTGTCGGGCGGCATGCGCCAGCGCGTGGGCTTCGCGCGCGCGCTCGTGGTCGACCCGACGATCCTGCTGATGGACGAGCCGTTCTCGGCACTCGACGTGCTGACCGCCGAGACGCTGCGTACCGACCTGCTCGACCTGTGGACGCAAGGTCGCATGCCGATCAAGTCGGTGCTGATCGTCACGCACAACATCGAGGAAGCGGTGTTCATGTGCGACCGGATTCTGGTGCTGTCGTCGAACCCGGGCCGCGTGATCGCCGAGATCAAGGTGCCGTTCAAGCATCCGCGCAACCGGCTGGATCCGGCCTTCCGCAAGCTGGTCGACGACATCTACGCGAAGATGACGGCCCGCCAGACCGGCGAGGCGACGAAGAAGGGGCTCGAGCTCGGCAGCTGGCTGCCGCAGGTGTCGACCAACCTGATGGCCGGCC
This sequence comes from Burkholderia sp. BCC1998, assembly GCF_905339875.1. Classification (NCBI taxonomy): domain Bacteria; kingdom Pseudomonadati; phylum Pseudomonadota; class Betaproteobacteria; order Burkholderiales; family Burkholderiaceae; genus Burkholderia; species Burkholderia sp. BCC1998. Next base: position 171,398 of record NZ_CAJPHE010000004.1, on the reverse strand, counting down.
TGATCGAGACGCTCGCGATGGCGCCGTACCACGGCCGTGCCGACATGCCGGAAATCGCGCGCACGCTGCATCTGGAGGTCGACGACCTGTTCCCGATCGCCGAAGTGCTGCAGTACCTCGGCTTCGCCGACGTGCGCGAAGGCGACGTGTTCCTGACGCCGCCGGGGCGTGTGTTCGCGGAATTCGGCACGCAGGAACGCAAGCTGATGTTCGCGGATCACCTGCTGAAGCACGTGCCGCTCGCCGCGCGGATCAAGAAGGTGCTGAACGAGCGCCCGGGCCATCGTGCGCCGCGTGTGCGTTTCGAGCAGGAGCTGGAGGATTTCCTGTCGGACGGCGCGGCGGAGGAAACGCTCGACGCGGTGATCGACTGGGGTCGTTACGGCGAGATCTTCTCGTACAACGACCAGACCGAAATCTTCAGTCTCGAGGACGTCGAGTCCTGAGCCGCCGAGCCGGGCCATCTGGCCCGGCATCCGCACGCACGGCGCCTGCCAGGCGCCGCGCATCGCATCGTTACTGCAGGTTACCCCACCGATCGACCGCCGGTTCGGCCGACGCCCACTTCCAGTGCGTGCCTTGCTGGCACGCATTCGCGAAATACCAGGCGGCCTTGTCGCCGTCCTTCACCGAGAACGCGAATTCCTTGCACAGCGCAAGCGCCGTCGAGTACGCGCGCGTGACGCGCACCTCGCCTTCGCCGTTTTCGAGCGGCAGCGTGTTCTTCACGTTCCACGGCTTCACTTCGCCGACGGCCAGGCTGCCGGCCGCCTTCGCGATCGCGTCCTGCTGGTTCTGATGGAGCTGTTTCATCGTGCGGTTGACGGCCTCGTCGGTCGCCGCCTGCACGGCGATCCCGACACCGACGCCGACGGCCGGGTTCGCGGTGACGAGGCCCGTCGCCGCACCGGCGAGCGCGCCGCTCGCCGCGCCGACCGAGCCGCAGCCCGATAGCGCGGCGCTGGCCGCGCACAGTGCGCAGATCGCAGCGATTCGGATCGCGACGCTCATTGCAGCGCGCCCCAGCGTTCGGTCGCCGGTTCCGCCGACGCCCATTTCCACACGGGACCGTCGCGGCAGATCGTGGCGACGTAGAACGCCGATTGCGCGGCCTTGTCGGCCTTCGCCGGCGTGTCGACCGCGAACACGATTTCCTTGCAGTCGAGCGGGCCGATGCTGATCATCCGGCTGACCGTCACGCGGCCCTGTTCGTCATCCTCGATAGGAAACGAATGGTGCGTCGTCCACGGCGCGACGCCGCCGACGTCGAGCGGGCCGGCCGCCTTCGCGATCTGTTCCTGCGTGTAGCGGTGCGCGACGCGCTGCGTGTACTGGACGCCCGCACGCGCACCGGCGACGGCGCCGAGGCCGATGCCCGTCGCGACGGCGGCGTTGTTGGTGACCTTGGAGGCGATCGCGGCGCCCGCGATACCGGCGCCGGCGGTCGCGCCTTCGCTGTACAGCGAGTTGCAGCCGGACAGCAGTGCGGCCGTGGCGAGCGCGGCCAGCACGATGCGCGCCGGCGTGGCCCGGCGCGGCGGTTCGAAACCCATGTTCATCCCTGAGTGCAAGTCCTGTCTGGGTGAGCGGCGACGCATGCGCGCCCCCTTGCCGCGTCATTGTTTCGCAATGGTCATAGGAAAACTGCAAAGCTTTGACAAATGGCCGGCGGCGGGTCGCGCGCGTACGCGCGGCGCTATTGTCGGACAGATGGCGGAGCCGGGGTCGAAGCGTTACAAATTGAAGGTAATTGTTACCGTGGCATGCGAGGAAGCGACCTAGACTGTTCTGTTATGGAATGTTTCTACGACGGCTCCGAGCCGCGCGCCATATGAGACACCCAGCCATGCGCCGTTCGAAACGGTTTTCTCCCCGGCCGCCCGATGCGGGTGCCGAGCGCCCGCGTCCACAGACCGACGCGCCGGCCGGCGCGCCCGACGAGACGCCGTCCGACGGCGATCACAACCAGGGCGGCGCACGCCCGGAAGGGCTCGACTATCAACGCGACCTCGGCCAGGAGCAGGACGCTTGAGCCCGTCGCCGCCGTATTCCGCTGCCGCATTTCATTGCGCGCCTGGTTGCATCGTTCACATCTGAATCGCCGCGCGACTGCCTTCGGGCCGTCGTGTCCGCCTTGGCGCGCGCCGCGCGTCATTCAATCGAATCGAGGAGGGGAAGCCGCATGAGCAGATTGATCGTGGTATCGAACCGTGTCGCCGCCGGCGAGGACACGCGCCCGAGCGCAGGCGGTCTCGCGGTCGGCGTGATGGATGCGCTGAAGGAAACCGGCGGCGTCTGGTTCGGCTGGAACGGCGAGATCGTCGGTACGCCCGACACGCAACCGGCGATCCAGCGGGACGGCAACGTCACCTATGCGACGGTCGGGCTGACCCGGCGCGACTACGATCAGTACTACCGCGGCTTCTCGAATGCGACGCTCTGGCCGGTGTTTCACTACCGCAGCGATCTCGCGCGCTTCGACCGGCAGGAGTACGCCGGCTATCTGCGCGTGAACGCGATGCTCGCGAAGCAGCTCGCCGCGCTGCTGCGGCCCGACGACCTGATCTGGGTGCACGACTATCACCTGCTGCCGTTCGCGCATTGCCTGCGCGAGCTCGGCGTGAGGAATCCGATCGGCTTCTTCCTGCACATTCCGTTTCCGTCGCCCGACATGCTGCGCGTCGTGCCGCCGCACGACGAGCTCGTGAAGTTCATGTGCGCGTACGACATCGCGGGTTTCCAGACCGATGCCGACAAGCAGGCGTTCACCGACTACATCGAGCGGCGCGGCATCGGCGCGGCGAGCGACGACGGGATGCTGCATGCGCACGGCCGTGTCGTGAAGGTCGCCGCCTATCCGATCGGCGTGCATCCGGATGCGATCGCCGAGGCGGCCGTCCAGTATGGCTCGCGCAAGCCGGTGAAGATGCTGCGCGACGCGCTCGGGGGCCGCAAGCTCGTGATGAGCGTCGACCGGCTCGACTATTCGAAGGGGCTCGTCGAGCGCTTCCAGTCGTTCGAGCGGATGCTCGCCAACCAGCCGGGCTGGCAGGGGCGCGTGTCGCTCGTGCAGATCGCGCCGCCGACGCGCTCCGACGTGCAGACCTACCAGCGCATTCGCGAGACGCTCGAAGGCGAGGCCGGCCGGATCAACGGCCGCTTCTCGCAGCTCGACTGGACGCCGATCCAGTACCTGAACCGCAAGTACGAGCGCAATCTGCTGATGGCGTTCTTCCGGATGTCGCAGGTCGGCTACGTGACGCCGTTGCGCGACGGGATGAATCTCGTCGCGAAGGAATACGTCGCGTCGCAGGACCCGGACGATCCGGGCGTGCTCGTGCTGTCGGAGTTCGCGGGCGCGGCGGCCGAGCTGAGCGGCGCGCTGCTCGTCAATCCGTACGACCTGTCGCAGATGGCCGATGCGCTCGAGCGCGCGCTGTCGATGCCGCTCGCCGAGCGGCGGGCGCGGCACGAAGCGAACCTCGCGCGGCTGCGCGAGAACAACCTGTCGGTCTGGCGCGACACGTTCGTCGCCGACCTGCGCAGCGTCGCGGCGGCCGCGTCGGTCACGCGGCGCGCGGGCCGGCGGGCCGCGCATGTCTGAGCGGATGTCCGAGCGCGTCGAGGCGGGTGGCGCGGCGGACGATGCGGCCGCCCGCTTCTTCATCGTCACGGGCGGCCCCGGCTCCGGCAAGAGCACGTTGCTCGATGCGCTCGAGCGTACCGGTTTCGCGCGCTCGCACGAGGCCGGGCGCGGCGTGATCCGCGACCAGATGGCGATCGACGGCCCGGCGCTGCCGTGGCGCGACCGGGCCGCATTCGCCGAACTGATGCTGAACTGGGAGATGCGCTCGCACCATCTCGCGCAAGGCGCGCGCGGGCCCGTGTTCTTCGATCGCGGCGTGCCGGACGTGATCGGTTACCTGCGGCTGACGGGCCTTGCGGTGCCCGCACACGCGGAGGCCGCGGCGCGGCGCTTCCGCTATCACCGGCGCGTGTTCATCGCGCCGCCGTGGCCCGAGATCTACGCGCAGGACACCGAGCGCCGGCAGGATTTCGCGGAGGCCGTGCGCACCTACGACGCGATGGTCGACTGCTATACGGCGTATGGCTATCGGCTGATCGAGCTGCCGCGCGTGAGCGTGAAGGCGCGCGTGCGCTTCGTGATGGACGCGCTCGACGCCACGTGAGCCGTGGGCGCGGCGCGCTGCGGCGTCAGGTCGCAGCGTGAAGTCGCCGCATCAGGCCGCAGCGTCGGGGCGTGGCGACGCGATGCGCAGCATGCTGACCACCGCGGCGACCGCCGCGAACACCGTGGCGACATAAAGCGCGATCGTCGGACCGCGGTCGGGCGCCAGCCCGAAAATCAGCGCGACGAGCGCGGCACCGAGCGTCTGGCCCGTCAGGCGCGCCGTGCTCAGCATCCCGCCCGCGCCGCCGCTGCGCTCGCGCGGCGCCGACGACAGCATCGCGCGATTGTTCGGCGACTGGAACAGCCCGAAGCCTGCGCCGCACAGCGCCATCCGCCACACGATGTCGACGGTACCCGGGTGCGCGCCGATCGTCGCGAGCGACAGCAGCCCGGCCGCGAACAGCGCGAGCCCGATGCCGCCGAGGATGCCGGCCGAGTAGCGGTCCGACAGCACGCCCGCGAGCGGCGCGGCGAATACGATCACGAGCGGCCATGGCGTCATGTAGAGGCCGGTTTCGACCTGGGAGAAGCCGAGCGAATGCTGCAGCCAGAACGGCAGCGCGACGAACGCGAGCATCTGCGACGTGAACGACGCGACCGACGTGCAGATCGACAGCGCGAACATCGGGATGCGCATCAGGTCGACCGGCAGCAGCGGCGCCGGCTGCGACAGCTGGCGCTTCACGAAGAAGTAGCCGACGCCGAACGCGACGGCCAGCTCGGCGGCGACGTACGCGTGGCTTTCGCCGTGACCGAGCCCGTCGACGGCCATGATCAGCAGGCCGAACACGCACGCGTTCATCAGCGCGCTCGGGATATCGTACGGCGCGTCGTGCAGCGGGTTGGCCGGCAGCGCACGCAGGCTGCCGAACACCGCGGCGATGCCGATCGGCACATTGACCGCGAACAGCCAGGGCCACGACGCGAACGACAGGATCGCCGATGCGACCGTCGGGCCGATCGCCGACGACAGCGCGACCACCATCGCGTTGATCGACAGCCCGCGCCCGAGCATCGACGACGGGTAGATCATGCGCACCAGCGCCGCGTTGACGCTCATGATGCCGGCCGCACCGAACCCCTGGATCACGCGCATCACCGCGAGCGTCGGCAGCGATCCGGCGAGCGCGCAGCCGAGCGACGCCGCGGTGAAGAGCGCAAGCCCCGCGATGTAGATGCGGCGATAGCCGACGCGTTCGCCGAGCGACGCGAGCGGCAGCAGCGTGATCGTGACCGCGAGCTGGTACGCGTTGACGATCCAGATCGATGCGGCATCGGACGCGTGCAGGTCGCGCGCGATCGTCGGCAGCGCGACGTTCGCGATGGCGCCGTCGAGCACGGCGAGCGTGATGCCCAGTGCGACGCAGACGATCGCCCAGTAGCGTTGCGGAAGCGGCAGGCCGGTATCGGCGTTCATGGCGGGAGCGAAAGCGTGGTTGTCCGCGTGCCCGGGTGCCGGTTGCGTGCGCAACCATGCTTGCGGGTGGAGGCGGCGGTGAACGGTCCGGCCGGCCTGGCGGCGCTGGCGCGGGACCGGTCGAGTGTATCACCGGGCCGAATCGCGCGACGCCGACACCGCCGCCGGCCGGCGCGCGTTCAGCCTTCGAAATCGAGGCCGCCGAGCCGCACGAGCGGGTCGGCCTGCGTGCGCGACGCGAGGTCGATGTCGCGCGCGCCCTCCCATGCGCTCAGCTTCCTCGGCAGCGCGCTCAGGTAGTGCTCGAAGCGCACGGGCCCGTCGGGCTCCATCAACCGTTCGATCTCGTCGGTGTCCCAGGTCAGTTCGAGGTTCAGCGGATGCACGAAGCCGCTCACGTGCTCGTGCGGCGCGCTGCGGATCTGCACGCGCGTCGGTTGCCCGTGGCCGCCGTACGGGACGACGTCGGTCAGCACGTGATCGGCGAAGAAGGCGGCGATCGCCTGCGCGATGCGCGGCGCGAATTCGGTATCGAAACGGCGGGCGGTTTCGGGCTGCATGAAGGCGTCTCCAGTGTGCCGAAAATCGTAGCACGGCCGTGCCGCGTTTCGGCGTGCGTGATACCCGTAATGGCGCGTTACCACTTGCTGCATCTATTACGGCCGGGCGCGGCCACAATGCATCGCATCCAGTACCACTTCGCGTGGGAGTCCATCATGAAAAAGATTGCCGCTGTATGTGTCCTCGCCGGTTCGCTCGCCGTGGCGGGCCCGGCGTCCGCGCATGGCCGCGACGGGGGCGCCGTCATCGGCGCGCTGATCGGCGGCGCGGTGCTCGGCGCGATCGTGACGTCGGCGATGAATCCGCCCGTCGCGTATCAGGCGCCCGTGTATCAGGCACCGGCCTATCAGCCGCCGACGTACTACCAGGCACCGGCCTACCAGCAGCCGGCTTATCCGACCTACCAGCAGGCGCAATACCAGGACGACGGCCCGAGCTATTGCTACGACCGTTATCAGCGCGCGTATGTGTGCGGTGCGCCCGTGTCGGGCGGCTATGCGCAGCCGGCGGGGTGGTAAGAGGCGGGCACGCGCATGAGGCGCGGGCAGGTTCGGCGTTGCGTAGCCGGCCGCCCGGTTTCCGGTGGAGCGGACGACAAAAGGCCCTCGCGGTGATGCGAGGGCCTTGCTTTTTGACGGTTGTCTATCGGCTCGTATCGGCCTCGCGCGGGCAGTGCGTGGATACAAACGGTTGCAATTGCATCAGTGGCGATGGCCGCCGCCGTTGCCTTGGCCGCGCCCGCCGCCGTCGTCATTCCAGTCGGCGCGGCGTCCGTCGCCGCGGCCCCAGCCGCCGTGACGGGCGCGTTCGCCGCGGTCGCGATCCCAGCCGCCGCGGTCACGATTCCAGCCGTCGCGTCCGCGATCCCAGTCGCGGCGTCCGCGGTCCCAGTCGCGCCCGCCGCCACCGCCCCATATGTTGACCGTCCCGTACACGGGCGACGCCCCGTAGGCCGGCCCGTACGCGTAGCCGGGATCGGAATAGTAGGGCTGTCCGTAGCCGTATCCGGCGTCCGGACCGACGACGCACCCGGCCAGCAGCGTGGCGACGCCGGCGGCAGCAATGAGCTTCAGCATGATGATCTCCGTTGGTTTCCGTATAAGTACCGCGCGCGGGGATCGCCGGCTGTATGCAATTGTGTCGCGAAATTACAGCGCCGTAAGGTCTTGGGGCGAAAGTGTTAGCATCCGGGGCCTATTTGTTTTTCAGGAGCACATCGATGAAATTCGCGATCCGGGCCGTCCTGGCCGCCCTGTGCGTGACGACCGCCGCCGCCTGCGCGGCCGGGCCCGCATCGGCGCCCGCCGTGCCGGCCGAGTCGATCAAGATGTTCCCGCAGCCGACGGCCGGCCAGCAGCGCGCGGTGATCGCGCTGCCCGCGCTCGAGAACGAAGGCGACGCGCGCGTCGAGCTGATGATCGGCAAGACGCTGCAGACCGACTGCAACCAGCAATGGTTCGGCGGGGAACTGACCGCCGAGGACGTGAAGGGCTGGGGCTATACGTACTATCGCCTGACCGACGTGAAGGGGCCGGCGTCGACGCTGATGGCCTGCCCGGGCCAGGCGCCGCAGCAGCGCTTCGTGCAGGTGCGCGGCGACGGCCAGCTGCTGCGCTACAACAGCCGCCTGCCGCTCGTCGTGTACGTGCCGGACGGTTTCGACGTGCGCTATCGCGTGTGGCATGCGTCGAAGGACGTGCAGCACGCCGTGACGCAGTAACGCATCGGCGCGGTCGTGCAGGAGCGCTTGCCGCTGCACGACCGCGTGTGGTTTCGCTTGCGGGCTTCTTTCCGGGGGCCGCCGTTTTATCCGCCGCTCGGGTGTGCGAGCGCCGGCCATGCGGCCAGCGCGGCTTGCGCGACCGCCTCCAGATCGCGACGGCTCGCACCGTCGCGCGCCTGAATCGACATCCCCTGTTGCACCGTCACGTAGTAGCGCGCGATCGCGTCGAGGTTCGTGTGCCGAGCGCTCTCCGGTCGCAACGCCTTCGCCCAGCCGCGCGTGTAACGCGGTGACGGTCTGCTCGCGCATCGCGATCAGCATTTGCCGGACCGTGTCCGAGCGCTCGGCCGACGGCGGGGCGAATGCGTAAGGGGTGACGCGCGATGTGACGTGTGCCGCATGTCACCGTGATGGCGCGATGATGAATGGAAGAGGATAACGAACGGTTTTGCAGGCGCACGGCGGAATTCATTTACAAAGTAATCAAGCGTACTTACGATGACGCCAATCTGGGCTAGCGGAACTTCGTATGCGTACGGTCGATCGGGCGATGCTTGCCGCGCTCTGCCTTTGGCTTGCTGCATGCGGCGGCGGTGACGGCAGCGCGGCTCCGGCATCGCAGACCGTTGCGGGCACATCGACATCACCCGTCGCTCCCGCCGGCGCCGCATCCGGCGCATCGGCTGCATCGACGAATTCCGGCAGCCCGGCACCGACCGCTGCGCCGACCGGTTCCGCGTCCGGCACGACGCTTCTGCCGTCCAGTGGCGCCAAACCGATTCTGGTCGCCGATGTGACGGTCTCCCCGGCTGCCGACGGCAGCGACCAGGCCGACGCGTTGCAGAAGGCATTCGACAGCCTGCGTGCCGGCCAGCGCCTCGTCATCGCGCCGGGCCGCTACGTCGTCGGGCATTCGCTTGCCGTGACGGTGCCGCAGGCGGTGATCTCGGGATACGGCGCGACGCTGGCCGCGACCAATCCCGCCGACCAGACGATCGTGATGAGCGGCGCCGGCTCGACGCTCGTCGGCGTGACGCTGGCCGGCACCGGCACCACGCGGCTCACGACGCCCGAGTCGACCAAGGCCGAGGTGACGGGCTCGGAGGTTCAGGTGCTCGGGGTGACGATCCAGGGCGGCGCGAGCGCCGGGATCTTCGTGTTCGGCGGCAACGGTATCGCGATCGTGGGCAATACCGTGCGGGCGACGCTCGCCGACGGCATCCATACGACCTACGGGTCGACCAACGTGCTGGTGCAGAACAATACGGTGACCGGCACCGGCGACGATCTGATCGCCGTGGTCAGCTATCTCGGCGACGGTCGCCTGAGCAGCAACGTGCTGATCGACCATAACGCGGTATCGGGCAATTCTTGGGGGCGCGGCATCACCGTTGTCGGCGGGCAGGCGGTGACGATCTCGAACAATACGGTCGACGGCGTCGAGAAGGCGGCGGGGATTCTCGTCGCGCAGGAGGACAGCTGGAAAACCTACGGGGCTTCGAACGTCGTCATCACGGGCAATACCGTGACCAACATTCAGAACGCGAACGTGAACAACGGATTGCAGCCGACGCAGCAGGGCGCGATCGAGCTGGATACGTGGTCGGGAGCCGTGTCGGATGTCACGGTGGCGAACAACCGCGTGTCGGGTTCCGGATATGCGGGGTTCCGGGCGTACGGAAACGTGTGTTCGTTCAGCGTGACGGGCAACACGTTCTCGTCGATCGCCGGGTTGCCGGTCTCGTTGCTGACGAACGGCTGCGCGTCGAACCGGATCGTCGTCGATGCGAACCGGCTCGCGGACGGCAGTGTGCTGGCGCTGCCGGCGGGGGCGTCGTCGACGGGGACGTTTGCCGTGACGGGCGCGAATGCGAGTCTGATACCGCAGTTCAGGACGGGGTTGATGCAGTGACGGGGCGGTCAGGGCTCAGGCCTGACGGCTATTCGCTGGCACAGCACGGCATACGCGGCTTCGGCGGAACACGCGGCCAGGCGTGAGCGTGGGCACCCGACGTTCGGACGCTGTGCGTGCCGACGGTGCGATTTTCAGGCTGAGGCGGAATTTCGGGAAATTGCTGGTCCCCCCGACAGGAATCGAACCTGTATCTAGCGCTTAGGAGGCGCTTGTTCTATCCATTGAACTACGGGGAGAGCCATGTCCGCGATATCGCGTGCGGAAGACGCGACCGGGACGGCGATGTGGACAGCGCGCAGAGTATAGCAAACGCGACGCGCATCGGCGGACGGAATGCGTGCCGATACGTGCCGCGCGCGCCCGGTCGTGTCCGAAAAAACCGAATCAGAAATCGACGACGACGAAATCTTCCTTGCCCACGTCGCACAGCGGGCAGCGCCAGTCGGCGGGAATGTCGGCGAAACGGGTGCCGGCGGGGATGCCCTCGTCGGGCAGGCCTTCCGCTTCGTTGTAGACCCACCCGCAAATCAGGCAGACCCAGCTCTGGTATTCGGTTACTTCGCTCATGTGGCGCTCGGGATGATGAAAGTCGGTGACGCCGTCCGCGGCGTGGCCGGCGGACGAAAGGCGCAATGGTACCGGAATTTCGCCGAACGCCTCCGCAACGTCGTTTTAAACGTACGCATCGCGAACAACGACCGTCATCGCGCGGGCCGGGCGCGCAGTGTATGCTTCGTGAGCCTTTCAAATCTGAAGGAGAAAAACGATGCTCAACAAGAAGAAATGGATCGCGGGTGTGGTTTGTGTCGCGGCGCTGGCCGCGTCGACGCTCGCGCGTGCCGAGGCGCGCGTGTACTTCGCCGAGCCGAAGGATGGCGCGACGGTCTCGAGCCCCGTGCACGTGAAGTTCGGCCTTGAAGGGATGGAACTCAAGCCGGCCGGCGACATGACGCCGGACACGGGCCACCATCACCTGCTGGTCGACGGCAAGCCGGTGCCGAAGGGCGACGTGATCCCCGCCACCGACCATTCGCTGCACTTCGGCAAGGGCCAGACCGAAACCGACCTGAAGCTGCCGCCCGGCCAGCACACGCTGACGCTGCAGCTCGGCGAAGGCGCACACCGCTCGTACGGTCCCGAGCTGAGCTCGACGATCACGGTCAACGTGAAGTAATCGCGCGTTCCGCCTGCGGGCGCCCGGCCGGGAAGCTGCGGCCGGATGCCCGCCGCCGGCCCCCCGTGACGTCGAAGCACGCGATGCCGGCCTCGTCCGCCGAGCGCGCGCCGTCATGCCGCTGCAGCAAAAACGCAGCGCCAACGCAACGCTTAAGCAGCACAAAATGATTCGCCCTCCGGCCTAGTCCATCCGGCCATCCCGGCGCAGGCGTCCGCCACCGGTACAATGGGCGCTTCCGATTTCTCTCTTCGCCGTCTCCCCATGTCGCTTTATTCCATTACCGGCGCGCAACTCGCGTTCGGTCACGTCGCGTTGCTCGATCACGCGGACTTCTCGCTGGAGGCCGGCGAGCGCGTCGGCCTGATCGGTCGCAACGGCGCGGGCAAGTCGTCGCTGCTGAAGATCGTCGCCGGGCTCGCGAAGCCCGATGACGGGCTGATCACGCGTCAGCAGGAGCTCGTGACCGTCTATGTGCCGCAGGAGCCCGAATTCGAACCCGGCGCGACCGTGTTCGACGCCGTGGCATCGGGGCTCACGCACACGCGCGAAGTGCTCGAAGAATACGATTCGATCGCGCATCGCCTCGCGGAAACACCGGAAGGCGCCGAACACGACGCGCTGCTCGCGCGGATGAACGCGCTGCAGTCGTCGCTCGATGCGCACGACGCATGGAACTGGCGCACGCGCGTATCGATGACGCTCGCGCAGATCGGCCTGACCGACGGCGACGCGCAGGTCGACGCATTGTCGGGCGGGATGCAGAAGCGCGTCGCGCTGGCGCGCGCGCTGGTGCTGCAGCCCGACGTGCTGCTGCTCGACGAACCGACCAACCACCTCGACTTCGACGGCATCCGCTGGCTGGAAGAACTGCTGGTCGCGCAGCGTGCGGGCCTGTTGTTCATCACGCACGATCGCGCGTTCCTCGACCGCGTCGCGACCCGCATCGTCGAGCTCGATCGCGGCCGGCTGCTGTCGTATCCGGGCAATTTCTCCGCGTACCAGACGCGCAAGGCGCAGCAGCTCGAAGTCGAGCGCGTGGAAAACGAGAAGTTCGACAAGCTGCTCGCGCAGGAAGAAGTGTGGATCCGCAAGGGCGTCGAGGCGCGCCGCACGCGCAGCGTCGGCCGCATCGCGCGGCTGGTGCAGATGCGCAACGAGCGCGCGGAGCGCCGCAATTCGCAGGGCAACGTGAAGCTCGACGTCGCGCAGGGCGAGAAGTCGGGCAAGATCGTCGCGGAACTGACGGACGTGACGAAGCGCTACGGCGATCGCACGGTCGTCGACACCTTCTCGACGACCGTGATGCGCGGCGACAAGATCGGCTTCGTCGGCCCGAACGGCGCCGGCAAGACCACGCTGCTCAAGCTGATCCTCGGCGAGCTGAAGCCCGACGCGGGCACGGTGCGCACCGGCACGAACCTGCAGGTCGCGTATTTCGACCAGATGCGCGCGCAGCTCGACCAGGAAAAGAGCCTGGCCGACACCATCAGCCCCGGTAGCGAATGGGTCGAGATCGGCGGCGTGCGCAAGCACGTAATGAGCTATCTCGGCGACTTCCTGTTCGCGCCGGAGCGTGCGCGCTCGCCGGTGAAGTCGCTGTCGGGCGGCGAGCGCAACCGGCTGCTGCTCGCGCGCCTGTTCGCGCGTCCGGCCAACGTGCTGGTGCTCGACGAACCGACCAACGACCTCGACATCCCGACGCTCGAACTGCTCGAAGAGCTGCTGGCCGACTACGACGGCACGGTGCTGCTCGTCAGCCACGATCGCGCGTTCCTCGACAACGTCGTGACGTCGGTGATCGCGGCCGAAGGCGACGGCAAGTGGCGCGAATACGTCGGCGGCTTCACCGACTGGCAGATCCAGAGCGAGCGTTCGCAGCAGTTCGCGCAGCAGGAAGCGGCGAAGCGCGCGGTGAAGGAAGCGGCGCCGGTCAAGGAAGACGCGGCGAAAGGCGCGGCCGGCCGCAACGCGCAGCGCACGGTGAAGCTGTCGTTCAACGAGCAGCGCGAACTCGATGCGCTGCCCGAGAAGATCGCGGCGCTCGAGGAAGAACAGAAGACGATCAACGCGCAACTCGAAGATGGCTCGATCTTCGCGAAGGATCCGCAGGAAGGCACGCGCCTGACCGAGCGGTTCGCGGCGATCGACGACGAGCTCCTCGCCGCGCTCGAGCGGTGGGAGACGCTCGAGGCAAAGCGCAAGCCGGTCTGACGCACCGCGCATGGCGGCCCGGCGCGTCGGAGCGCCGGCCGGGCGGCCGGCAGCGCCGTGCGACGATCTTGCGACGGCGCGCCACGCGGAACCAGTAAAATACCGCGCGTCCCGGGTCGCTCGGCGCACGCCGCGCGCCCGCTTTCGGAGCAGTCCAAGCACACCGTTGTTTCGATTCGCTTTTTTACGGAACTCAACGTTTTGTCCACGACGTTATCCACACGAGGTGTGGACAACGTCCCGATGAATGACGAAATTCAGCGCCTATGTCAACGAAGAAGCCCAGCGCGGCCTATAGCGAAGCATCGATCAAGGTGCTCAAGGGCCTCGAGCCGGTCAAGCAGCGGCCCGGCATGTACACCCGTACCGAAAATCCGCTGCACATCATCCAGGAAGTCATCGACAACGCGTCCGACGAGGCGCTCGGCGGCTACGGCAAGCAGATCACGGTCACGCTGCACGCCGACCAGTCGGTGTCGGTCGAGGACGACGGCCGCGGCATCCCGTTCGGGATGCATCCCGAAGAGGGCGTGCCGGTCGTCGAGATCGTGTTCACGCGCCTGCACGCAGGCGGCAAGTTCGACAAGGCTGCCGGCGGCGCGTACACGTTCTCGGGCGGCCTGCACGGTGTCGGCGTGTCGGTGACGAACGCGCTCGCGACGCGTCTCGACGTGACGGTCTGGCGCGACGGCAAGATCGCCGAACTCGGCTTCGCCGACGGCGACGTCGTGAAGCCGCTCGCGACGCAAGGCGCGGGCCGCGGCGAGAAGAAATCCGGCACGCGCGTGCAGGTGTGGCCGAATCCGAAGTACTTCGATTCGCCGAACCTGCCGCTCGGCGAGCTGCAGCGTCTGCTGCGCTCGAAGGCCGTGCTGCTGCCGGGCGTCGAGGTCGTGCTCGTCAACGAGAAGACCGGCGAGCGTCAGGCATGGAAATACGAGGACGGCCTGCGCGGCTACCTGCTCGACGAGATGAACGGCAGCGAGCTGCTGATCCCGCTGTTCGAAGGCGAGCGTTTCGCCGATGCGCGTTCGACCGACGAAACCTTCGCCGAGGGCGAGGGCGCGTCGTGGGTCGTCGCATGGAGCGAGGAAGGTTCGCTCGTGCGCGAGTCGTACGTGAACCTGATCCCGACGCCGGCCGGCGGCACGCACGAGTCGGGCCTGCGCGACGGCCTCTACCAGGCGGTAAAGAGCTTCGTCGAACTGCACAACCTGCAGCCGAAGGGCGTGAAGCTGCTCGCGGAAGACGTGTTCGCGCGCGTGTCGTTCGTGCTGTCCGCGAAGGTGCTGGATCCGCAGTTCCAGGGGCAGATCAAGGAGCGCCTGAACAGCCGCGACGCGGTGAAGCTCGTGTCGTCGTTCTCGCGTCCGGCGCTCGAACTGTGGCTGAACCAGCACGTCGAGCACGGCAAGAAGCTTGCCGAACTGGTGATCAAGCAGGCCCAGGCGCGCACGCGCGCGGGCCAGAAGGTCGAGAAGCGCAAGAGCTCGGGCGTCGCGGTGCTGCCGGGCAAGCTGACCGATTGCGAGACCGAAGACATCGCGCGCAACGAACTGTTCCTCGTCGAGGGCGACTCGGCGGGCGGTTCGGCGAAGATGGGCCGCGACAAGGAATACCAGGCGATCCTGCCGCTGCGCGGCAAGGTGCTGAATACGTGGGAAACCGAGCGCGATCGCCTGTTCGCGAACAACGAGGTGCACGACATCTCGGTCGCGATCGGCGTCGATCCGCACAGCCCGGACGACACCGTCGACCTGTCGAACCTGCGCTACGGCAAGATCTGCATCCTGTCGGACGCGGACGTCGACGGCTCGCACATCCAGGTGCTGCTGCTCACGCTGTTCTTCAAGCATTTCCCGCAGCTGATCGAGCGCGGTCACGTGCACGTCGCGCGGCCGCCGCTGTTCCGCGTCGATGCGCCCGCGCGCGGCAAGAAGCCCGCGCAGAAGCTCTATGCGCTCGACGACGGCGAACTCGAGGCAACGCTCGACAAGCTGCGCAAGGACGGCGTGCGCGAAACGCAGTGGAGCATCAGCCGCTTCAAGGGTCTCGGCGAAATGAGCGCGGAGCAGCTGTGGGACACGACGATGAATCCCGACACGCGCCGCCTGATGCCGGTGAAGCTCGGCGAACTCGACTACGAGGCGACGGTTGCGCGCATGACGATGCTGATGGGCAAGGGCGAGGCAGCCGCGCGACGCGGCTGGCTCGAGGAAAAGGGCAACGACGTCGAAGCGGACATCTAAACCCGCGCGGCCGGGCATGACGCCCGGCCCGGCCTCACGCCACTTACGAATACGGAATACAGATGGACGACAATACTTCCGATCTCTTCGCCGGGTCCGACGCACCGGAAGCCGATGCGCTGACGCTCGGCAACTACGCGGAGCAGGCGTATCTCAGCTACGCGGTCAGCGTCGTGAAGAGCCGCGCGCTGCCCGACGTGTGCGACGGCCAGAAGCCGGTGCAGCGCCGGATCCTGTTCGCGATGAACGAAATGGGCCTCGGGCCCGACGCGAAGCCGGTGAAGTCGGCGCGCGTGGTCGGCGACGTGCTCGGTAAATATCACCCGCACGGCGACCAGTCGGCGTATGACGCGCTCGTGCGTCTCGCGCAGGATTTCTCGCTGCGCTATCCGCTGATCGACGGACAGGGCAACTTCGGCTCGCGCGACGGCGACGGCGCGGCGGCGATGCGCTACACCGAAGCGCGGCTCACGCCGATCTCGAAGCTGCTGCTCGACGAGATCGACCAGGGCACGGTCGACTTCATGCCGAACTACGACGGCTCGTTCGAGGAGCCGAAGACGCTGCCGAGCCGCATGCCGTTCGTGCTGCTGAACGGCGCGTCGGGCATCGCGGTCGGCCTGGCCACCGAAATCCCGTCGCACAACCTGCGCGAGGTCGCGGCGGCGGCGGTCGCGTTGATCCGCAATCCGAAGCTTTCGCACGCGGAGCTGATGAACCTGATTCCCGGCCCGGATTTCCCGGGCGGCGGCCAGATCATCTCGAGCGACACCGAGATCGCGGCGGCCTATGAAACCGGCCGCGGCAGCCTGAAGGTGCGCGCGCGCTGGAAGATCGAGGATCTCGCGCGCGGCCAGTGGCAACTCGTCGTCACCGAGCTGCCGCCGAACACGTCGGGCCAGAAGGTGCTCGAGGAAATCGAGGAGCTGACCAACCCGAAGCTCAAGCTCGGCAAGAAGACGCTCACGCCCGAGCAGCTCAACACCAAGAAGGCGATGCTCGACCTGCTCGACGCGGTGCGCGACGAGTCGGGCAAGGAAGCGGCGGTGCGGCTCGTGTTCGAGCCGAAGTCGCGCACGATCGACCAGACGGAATTCGTGAACACGCTGCTCGCGTACACGAGCCTCGAATCGAACGCGACGCTGAACCTCGTGATGATCGGCGCCGACGGCCGGCCGGGCCAGAAGGGGCTGCTGACGATCCTCGACGAGTGGGTGAAGTTCCGCCAGCTGACGATGACGCGCCGCTGCCGCCATCGTCTCGCGAAGGTCGACGACCGCATCCACATCCTCGAAGGGCGGATGATCGTCTTCCTGAACATCGACGAGGTGATCCGCATCATCCGCGAGTCGGACGAGCCGAAGGCCGCGCTGATGAGCGCGTTCGGCCTCTCCGACCGCCAGGCGGAAGACATCCTCGAAATCCGCCTGCGTCAGCTCGCGCGGCTCGAGAAGATCAAGATCGAGAAGGAACTCGAGGCGCTGCGCGACGAGAAGGCGAAGCTCGAGGAACTGCTCGCGAACGAAAGCGCGATGAAGCGGCTGATGATCAAGGAGATCGAGGCCGACGCGAAGCAGTACGGCGACGATCGCCGCACGCTGATCCAGCAGGAAAAGCGCGCGACGTTCGAGGCGAAGGTCGTCGACGAGCCGGTGACGGTCGTCGTGTCGCAGAAGGGCTGGGTGCGCGCGCTGAAGGGCCACGGGCTCGACCCGGCCGGCTTCACGTTCAAGGCCGGCGATCACCTGTACGCGGCGTTCCAGTGCCGCACGCCCGATCGCCTGATCGCATGGGGCAGCAGCGGCCGCGTGTACTCGGTCGACGTGTCGGTGCTGCCGGGCGGGCGCGGCGACGGCGTGCCGGTCACATCGCTGATCGAGCTCGAATCGGGCTCGCACCTGATGCACTACTACGCGGCGCCGGCCGATCAGCAACTGCTGCTCGCGTCGAGCAACGGCTTCGGCTTCCTCGCGAAGGTCGGCGACATGGTGAGCCGCGTGAAGGCCGGCAAGTCGTTCATGACGATCGATGCAGGCGCGGTGCCGCTCGCGCCGATGCCGGTACTGCCGAACGCGACGCAGGTCGCGTGTCTGTCGAGCGGCGGCCGTCTGCTGGTGTTCGGGATGGACGAGATGAAGACGCTGTCGGGCGGTGGCCGCGGCGTGATCCTGATGGCGCTCGACGACAAGGAAACGCTCGTGCAGGCGCTCGCGATCGACCCGGCCGGTGTCGTGCTGATCGGCACCGGGCGCGGCGGCAAGGCGCAGGACGAAACGCTGTCGTACGCGGGGCTCGCGCCGCACGTCGGCAAGCGCGCACGCAAGGGCCGCGCGCCGGAAACGAAGCTCAAGGTCGTCAACGAGCTGCGTCCGCTGCTCGGCTGACGCCGCACCCGGTCGCCGGTTCGACCGGCATCGAAGGCCGCACCTCCGCTTCAGCGGGCGTGCGGCCTGTTTCTTTTGGGGCGACGCATGCAGGAAAGCGAGCGTGGCGCCGTCACGCGGAACTTGCAAATATTGTGAAATACCGCCAAGGGTCTGAACCGACCGGCGGTCCGCCGGTCGAACGTCGCTCGAGACCGCGCGTGACGCGGCTGTTCGTTGCACTCAACTCATAACAGGATTGCCGCCATGTCCCACGCCGTTGCCGTCGCGCTGTTTCTTCATCTGCTGGCCGTCGCCGTGTGGGTGGGCGGGATGGTCTTCGCGCACTTCTGCCTGCGCCCGGCGCTGTCCGACCTGACGCCACAGCTGCGGCTGCCGCTGATCGAGGGCGTGTTCGGCCGCTTCTTCAACTGGGTGTCGGGCTCGGTGATCGTGATCCTGCTGTCCGGCGGTTTCCTGCTCACGGCCTTCGGCGGCGCGCACGCGACGTGGACGCTGCATGCGATGGCGGGGCTCGGCGTCGTGATGATGCTGATCTTCGGCCATATCCGCTTCGCGCTGTTCCCGCGCATCCGCCGCGCGGTGCAGGCGCAGAACTGGCCGGACGGTGCGCGCGCGGTGAACACGGTGCGCCTCCTGGTCGTCGTCAACCTCGTGCTCGGCGTCGTGACGATCGGCGCGGCCGTGCTGTCGCGCGGCTTCTGATCGCCTCGCCGGCCTCTGATTTAGCGGCGCCGTTCGGCGCCCGCCGCCGGCGCGGTGCCGCGCGCCGCTACGCGGCCAGCATCGCGTCGAGCAGCCACGCGCCGGCCGGGCCGAGCGGCCGGTTGCGCGACCACACGGCATCGACCCGCACGCGGCGCGGCCAGCCGCGCGCGCGCAGCTCGCACAGCCGATCGCGCGCGAAGTGCTCGACCATCCAGCGCGGCAGCTCGGCCCAGCCGAACCCCAGCACCGCCATCTCCAGCAGCATCAGGTAGCTCGGCGCGAGCCAGCGCTGCGTGCCGACGACGATCCGGTCGGCGGCGCCGCGATCCTCCGGTTTCACATACGTATTGAGGCGCAGCTCGCGCGCGTCGCGCAGCGCCGCATGCGGCACGTCGGCGTCGCCATAGGCCGACAGCGCGTGCGTGCGCCCGACGAACAGGCCGATCTCCGACTCTTCCGCCACCGTCGCCGCGCCGATATCGGGCGGATAGACCGCGCGCGCGGCCATCAGCCCGAGCTGTGCGCGACCCTGCTGGATCAGGTCGAGCACGTCCTCGTGCTCGGCAATCTGGCATTCGAGCTCGAGCGCCGGAAAGCGCCGCTCGAGCGCCATCAAGGTTTCCTCGTAACGCTTCGACTGGTACGTGTCGGACACGACGAGCGTCAGCCGCGCTTCCTCGCCCTGCGCGAGCCGCGCGGCGGTGCGGTCGATCGCCGCGCCGGCCTCCAGCGCACGCTGCACCTGCGGGAGCAGCGCGCGGCCGGCATCGGTCAGCGTCGGTGTGCGCGTCGAGCGGTCGAACAGCTGCACGCCGAGATCGATCTCGAGGTTCGCGATCGCTTCGGACACCGTCGACTGGCGCTTGCCGAGCTTGCGGGCAGCGGCCGTGAACGAGCCGAGCAGCGCCGCTTCGGCGAAGGCGAGCAGGGCTTCGGGGGCATGGCGCATGCGGCGGGTCTCAGGGCTTTATATCGGTAAAACCGATGATATCAAACTGGATTCACGCGGTTTCGCCGATCAAAATGGCCGGCATCGATTGTACGAACGCATCGGAGGGAACCATGAAACAGATCAACAAAACGGTGACGGAACGTCTCGTTCATGCGCTGACGTTCGAGCTGGTGGCGATCGCGCTGTGCGCGCCGATCGGTGCGTGGCTGCTCGACATGCCGGTGTCGCACGTCGGCGTGCTGACGGTGATGGTGTCGCTGATCGCGATGGCCTGGAACATGACGTTCAACACGCTGTTCGACCGCTTCGAGCGGCGGGCGGGCCTCACGCGCACGCTCGGCATGCGGATCGCGCATGCGGTCATGTTCGAGCTCGGCCTCGTCGCGATGGTGGTGCCGGTCGCCGCGTGGTGGCTGAACGTGAGCCTCGTCGAGGCGCTGCTGCTCGACCTCGGCATCGTGCTGTTCTTCCTGCCTTACACGTTCTGTTTCAACCTCGCGTACGACGCGCTGCGCGCACGCTGGGCCGCACGCCGCGTCGCGGTACCGGCGGGCTGAGCGGCAAGCGTCCGGCGGCGGGGGCGGCGACCGGGGCCGGCCGTCAGTGGGCGACGGCCCACAGCCACACGCCGCATGCGATCGCGACCGCACCGTAGACGGCATACACGGGCACCTTGAAGCGCGTGAAACACAGCGTCGCGAAGGCGCCCGTGAGCCAATAGACGGGATCGGCCGGTTCGCGATGCAGGATCTTCACGACGGCGACGACGAGAAAGCCCGTCGTCGCCGCGCGCAGCAGGCGCATCCCGTGCTCGAAGCGCGAATGGCGCTTGAGCCGGAACAGATGGTTCTGCGCGAACACGACGAGACATCCCGACGGAATGAACAGCGCGGCGGTCGCGAGCAGCGCACCGCTCCAGCCGTCGGTCAGGTAGCCGAGAAACGGCACGACGTTCAGCAGCGGGCCGGGCGCCACCGGCGACAGCGCGAACGCGAGCGTGAAGTCGCGATCGGAGATGCCGGTGGCCGGCGACACGAACAGCGTCTTGAGCACGGGCAGCGCGGAGAAGCCGCCGCCGAACAGCGTCATGCCGGCGCCGGCGAGCCGCGGCCACAGCAGCGTCTCCTGGTAGTCGCCGGGCAGCGGCAGTGCGAATACCGCGACGAGTACGGCCAGCAGCACGAGCAGGTTGCGGTCGCGTTTCGACAGCGTGACGTCGACCGTGGCGTGTTGCGGCGGCCCGGTGAGCCAGCCAGCTGCAAACGCCGCGAAAAGAATCCCGACGAAAGCGGCCGGACTATGCGCGAAAGCGAGCAGAATCGTCGACAGCGCGGCGATCACCTGTTCGAGCCGCGTGCGCGCGAGCGCGCGCCACTGCTTGACCCACGTGACGCCGATCAGCGCGGCGAGCACCATCCCGAAGTGATTGATCAGCACCGGCGCGGCCAGCGAGCGCACGACCGGCGTGCGGTAGAAGATCGCAAACAGCGTCATCAGCACGGAGAACGGAAGGACGCTCGCGATGCCGGCGACCCACGCGCCTGCGCGGCCGTGCAGCGTCTGGCCGACCTGCACGGCGACATTACAGCCGACGGGGCCTGGCACGAGCCATGCAAGGGCGACGAGATCGGCGAATACGTGCGGCTCGATGCGCTGCCACCGCTCGACGTAGTGGCGTTCGAGCTGCGCCATCATCGAAAGCCCACCCCACGACAGCGCGGAAATGCCGGCGACGACCTTGAACAAGGCCCACAGGGATGCCTGTGCCTGTTCGACACGTTCGGCCGCTTCGACTTCGACGGTGGTCATGATGGTGTTGCGGTTGGCGCCGGGCCTGGTCTCGCGCATAGGGACGTGCCGGCGGCCCGCCGACACGATGGCCCTCCCGATTGTCCGCCGCGAGTCATGACACTGCCATGCGCGAAAACGCTAGTAAATGAACTAAACAACCGCATCGGAAGCCGAAATGATCGATGTGCCGCGCAACATGGGCCGTGCGGGTTGCAGGTTGCGGGTTCAGGCGCCGGTGCTGCCGGTCGCGCGGTGCGCGAGGACGTTCGGCCGGTTGCCGCGCACGCCGAAGCGCGCGATCAGCGCGGGGATCGCGTCGGCCGGCACGGGGCGCGAGAACAGGAAGCCCTGCGCCTCGATCTCGCCGAGCGCGGACAGCCATGCGATCTGCTCCTCGGTTTCGGTGCCTTCGACGACGACCGTCAGGCCGAGCGAGCGCGCGAGATGCACGATCGACGACACCATCACGCACACGCTGCGATCGTTCGGGATCGCCTGCACGAACGAGCGGTCGACCTTCAACGTATCGACGGAGAAGCGGTGCAGGTACGACAGCGACGAGTAGCCGGTGCCGAAGTCGTCGAGCGCGATCCGGATGCCGAGCTTCTTCAACGCGACGATCTTCTCGGACACGAGCTCCGGATATTCCATCATCGCGGTCTCGGTGATCTCGAGCTCGAGCCGGTTCGCGTCGATGCCGGTGTCCTGCAGCGCCTGCGAAATCGTCTCGATCAGGTCGCCGCGCCAGAACTGTACCGGCGAGATGTTGACCGCGAGCGTCAGCGTGTCGTGGCCGTCGTCGCGCCAGCGCGCGATCTGCTCGCACGCGGTGCGGATCACGAAGTCGCCGATCGGCACGATCAGGCCCGTCGATTCGGCGATCGAAATGAATTCGTTCGCGGAGATGACCCCGTGCTCGGGGTGGTCCCAGCGCGCGAGCGCCTCGAAGCCGGTGATCGTGCGGTGCGTCAGGTCGATCTTCGGCTGGTACGCGAGGAACAGCTGCCCCTCGGCGAGCGCGACGCGCAGTTGCTGTTCCCAGCGCATCAGGTGATCCGCGCGATGCGACAGGTGCGGCGCGTAGAACTGGTAGCAGTTCTTGCCCGCATCCTTCGCGCTGTACATCGCGAGGTCGGCCTTCTTCAGCAGGTCGATTTCGCTTTCGTTCGCGACGGTGTGCAGCGCGATGCCGATGCTCGCATGCAGCACGAACGAACTGCCGCGCACGTCGAACGGCTCGCCGAACATCCGGATGATCGCTTCCGCGAGCCGCACCGCGCGCCGTTCGACGTCGTCGCCCTTCATCACGACGACGAACTCGTCGCCGCCGATCCGTGCGAGCGAGCCTTCGTCGCCGACGGCATCCGACAGGCGCGACGCGGTCATCTGCAGCACGATGTCGCCGGCGTTGTGCCCGAGCGTGTCGTTGACGGTCTTGAAGTTGTCGAGGTCGATGAACAGCAGGCCGAGCCGCGACAGGCTGGCCGGCATCGACACGTCGTTGCGCAGCCCGCGCAGCGTCGCGTAACGGTTCGCGAGGCCGGTGAGCAGGTCGTATTCGGCGAGCTGGGTCATCTCGCGCTCGCGTCCGAGCAGCTTGCCGATCAGCCCCGTCGCGACGCCGAAGAACGCGAGCATCGCGAGGGTGATGAAGCTCGTCATCAGCAGGTAGACGTTGCGCGTATGGTAGTAGTCCGCGTATTCCTCGGTCTGCGACAGCCCGACCATCACCGCGAGCGGGTAGCCGTCGAGATGGCGGTACGACACGATGCGCGTGACGCCGTCGATCGGGTCGATGATCGTGCCCGTGACGCGCTCGGCGATCGGATAGACGCCCGATGCGGAGAATGCCCCCGGTGCGTTGTTGAGCGAGCCGGTGCGCCGCGCGAGCACGGCACCCGTATCCGACACGACGGAGATCACGCCTTCCTTGCCGATCGCCGCGTTGTTGTAGAAGTCGTTCGTGAAGTAGCTCGGGTCTTCCGACACCACGACGATGCCGGCGAAGCTGCCGTCCGGGTTGTTCAGGCGCCGCGTCATCTGCAGCGTCCAGTGGCTCGACACGCGGCCGAGCACGGGCTTGCTGATGTACAGGCGATCGTCGTTGTGCGCGAGGTGGACCTTGAAGTGCTCGCGGTCGGACAGGTTGATCGGCTTCGGGTGGAGTTCGGCCGTGTTCGCGAACAGGATGCCCTTCGCGTTGACGAGCGAAACCTGGATCAGCGTGTCGCTCGGCACGACGCCTTTTTCGACCGTGCTCGCGAGGTTGAAGCGCGCGGGCGATTTCTCGAATTCGAACTTGACGAAGCGGGTGATCTGGTCGACCTGGTGGATCGCCTTGACCGTGTGCTGTTCGAGCGCGGACGACAGGATCGCCGCGGAAGCCGCCGCTTCCTTGTATGCGCTGTCCTTTTCGACCGACAGCCGCGCGATGATCACGGCCCACAGCAGCGCGAGCGCGAGCATCCCGAGCAGCGGGATCGCGAACAGCGCGCGCCGGCGCGACTTGCGTGGCGCGCGTAGCGGCCGGTTCGGCGGCGGGTGGTTTGACCGGGCGGAGCTCATCGAAGAGGGCGGCGTCCTGCTCGCGTGCGCCATCCCGCGTCGGGATGGCCGGCTATGGTTGGGGTCGCACCGGCGTCTGTTCGTACGCGGGATGCGCAACCATGGACAGACCCGCCGAAGCGACGGATTAGGCCCGATATTACTGGCTGGAACGTTTTTGCGATAGCCGGGGGAATCGTAGGGCGCCGGCCGGGCCGGCGCCATCGCACATCGCGAAATGTTACACGGGGGACCGGAAGGTGCCGTCGACGACCGTGACGACGTGGCCGCCGATCCACGTAGTGCCGTCTTCGGCATAGCTGACGAAGATGCGGCCGTCGCGGCCGATCGCCGTGCCCTGGCGGGCCGTATACGACTGGCCGGGGCGGCGTTCCTGCCGCGTCAGCAGCCCGGCCAGCGCGGCGTTTGCGCTGCCGGTGACCGGGTCCTCGCCGAAGCCGAAGTCGCCGCCCGTCATCAGGCAGCGGATTTCGAAGGTCGCGGGACCGCCTTCGGCATGCGGCGCGTAGACCGCGAGGCCGTCCGTGCCGTAGCGGCGCGTGAGCGCCTCCAGCGCGGCCGGATCGGGCGCCAGGCCGATGCACGCGTCGGCCGACTTCAGCCGCACGACCAGCCACGGCGCGCCGTTGTCGATCGCGCACGGCTCGGCTTCCAGGTCGATCGCGTCGCTGCGCAACGCGGCCGCCAGTGCCGGGTAGTCCGAACGGTCGAGCGGCGTGAACCGTGCCGGCGGCGCGGCGAATGCCCAGCCATCGGCCTGTTCGCGCAGTTCGACCAGGCCGACCCCGCATTGCTGGACCAGCCGGCCCGGCGTGCGCGGCCGCGCGCCGCTTTCCAGGAACGCATGCGCGGTGCCGAGCGTCGGGTGGCCGGCGAACGGCAGTTCGCCCGCCGTCGTGAAGATCCGCACGCGGTAGTCGGCGTCCGGATCGGTCGGCGTGCAGACGAACGTGGTTTCCGACAGGTTCGTCCAGCGGGCGATCGCGAGCATGGCGTCGTCGCCGAGCGAGTCGGCGTCGAACACCACGGCGAGCGGGTTGCCCTTGAACGGCACCGACGTGAACACGTCGACCTGCTTGAAGCGGACGAGACGACCGGTCACCTCGATGCCCCCGTTACGCGACTTCGGCGATCAGTTCGATCTCGACGCACGCGCCGAGCGGAATCTGCGCGACGCCGAACGCCGAACGCGCGTGCTTGCCGGCGTCGCCGAACACCTCGGCGATCAGTTCCGACGCACCGTTCGTCACGACGTGCTGTTCGGTGAAGTCGAGCGTCGAGTTGACGAGGCTCATCAGCTTCACGATGCGCGTGACCTTGTTCAGGTCGCCCGTGTGCGCGTGCAGCGTCGCGAGCAGGTCGATCGCGATCGCGCGCGCAGCCGCCTTGCCGTCTTCCGTCTGCAGGTCGGCGCCGAGCTTGCCGGCCCAGACCTTGCCGTCCTTCTTCGCGATGTGGCCCGACAGGTAGACCGTGTTGCCGCTTTGCGCGCTCATCACGTAGGCGGCGGCCGGTGCGCCGGCGGTCGGGAGCTCGATGCCGAGCGACTTCAGCTTGTCGTAGACGTTAGCCATGGATTCGATTCCTCGTGGATCGTAGAGAGTCGTGACAGGGAAAAAGCGGATCAGAGACGCTCGCGCAGCAGCTTGCCGAGGCGCGCGACGCCTTCCTCGATCTTCTCCGGCGGCACCGTCACGAACGACAGGCGCAGCGTGTTCTGCTGCGGGTCGTTCGCGAAGAACGGCGCGCCCGGCACGAAGGCGACGTGGTTGGCGACCGCGGCCTCGAGCAGCTTCATGCTGTCGATCTGCGCGGGCAGGTTCACCCAGATGAACATGCCGCCGTCCGGGCGGTTCCACGTGACGCCTTCCGGCATGTGGCGCGCGAGCGACGCGAGCATCGCCTCGCATTGCGCGCCGTACAGCTGGCGGATCGTCGGGATGTGCTCGTCGAGGAAGCCGTCCTTGATCACTTCGTGCGCGATGCGCTGCGTGAGCGTCGGCGTGTGCAGGTCGGTGGCCTGCTTGGCCTGCACGAGCTTGAAGTGGAGTTCCTCGGGGGCAATGATGTAGCCGATCCGCAGGCCCGGCGCGAGCACCTTCGAGAACGTGCCGAGGTGCACGACGTGATCCGGCGCCATCGACAGCATCGTCGGCAGCGGCTCGCCCTGGTAGTTCAGTGCGCCGTACGGGTCGTCTTCCAGCACCGGGAACGGGCTCGACTGCGCGAACGCGGCGAGCGCGCGGCGGCGCTCGACGGGCAGGCGGCGGCCGGTCGGGTTCTGGAAGTTCGGCTGCGCGTACAGGAGGCGTGCGCCTTGCGTGAGTTCGGGCGTGAGGCCTTCGGGCAGCAGGCCCTGCTCGTCGGTCGGCACCTGCACGTAGCGCGGCTCGTACAGCGAGAACGACTGCAGCGCGCCGAGGTAGGTCGGGGTTTCGACGAGGATCGGGCTGTCCGGATCGATCAGCGCCTTGCCGAGCAGGTCGAGCGCCTGCTGCGAGCCGGTCGTGATCAGCACCTGCGACACGCGCACGCTGTAGCGCTCGGCGATCCATTCGCGCAGCGGCAGGTAGCCTTCGGTCGCGCTGTACTGGAGTGCGGCGGCGGGCGCATCGCGCAGCACGCGGTCGGCCGCGGCGCGCATGCGCTCGGCCGGGAACGTCGCGGGAGCGGGCAGGCCGCCTGCGAACGAGATGACCTCGGGGCGTTCCGTGACCTTCAGGATCTCGCGGATCGCAGAGCTCGTCAGCTTGCGGGCGCGTTCGGAAAGCTGCCAGTGCGGCGGATGCAGGTCGCTCGGATTCATAGTCTCCTCGTTCGGATATCGTGGTCAGTCAAGAAAGGTCGGTCAGGCAGATTGCGTCGACGCAGCCGGGTGGGCGTGCGGGAGCGCGATCGGGCCGTCGCGGCCGGGTGGGCAAAACCGTTCAGGCAAAACGGACATTATGGCGCACCTCATCAACCGGCGCGAGCGGGACGCGGGGCCGTGGCCACCGCCGAGCGCCGGCCGAGCATCACGGTCGCGATCACGGCGGCCGCGAACAGCCACGTCGACGGCGTCACCGTTTCGCCGAACAGCAGCGCGGAAAAGGCGATCGTGAAGAAGATCTGCAGCAGTTGCACCTGGCCGACGCGCGCGATGCCGCCCATGGCGAGCCCCGCGTACCACGCGAAAAAGCCGATGAATTGCGAAAAGAGGGTCACGTAGCCGAACGCGAGCCACGTGCGCAGCGCGAGCGGGGCCGGATGCGCGATGTGCTGCGTCCATGCGAGCCAGCCGACCGGCAGCACGAGGAACGGCGCGGACACGACGAGCGCCCAGCAGATCACCTGCCAGCCGCCGATCTGGCGCGCGAGGCGCGCGCCTTCCGCATAACCGAGCGCGCCGATGCCGACCGCGACGAGCATCAGCGCGTCGCCGGCCTGCACCGTCCCGCCGCCGTCGCGCAGCGCGAACGCGATCACCAGCGCGCTGCCGGCCAGCGCACTGGCCCAGAACGCCTTCGACGGCCGTTCATGCGACAGCCACGCCGCGTACAGCGCGACGAACAGCGGCTGCAGGCCGTTGACGACCGCGCCGTGCGACGCCGGCACGGTCTTCATCGCCCACGCGGAGAACACCGGATACGCGATGATCACGCCGGCCGACACGACCGCGAGGCTTTTCAGCTGCGCGCGGGTCGGCAGCCGTTCGCGGCGCCACCACAGCAGCAGGCCGGCCGGCACCGACGCGGCGAGCGCGCGGCCGAGCCCGTTCAGCAGCGGGTTGAGTTCGGAGACGACGATACGCGTCATCGGCAGCGTGAGGCTGAAGATCATCACGCCGATGAGGCCGAGCAGCATGCCCCGGGTTTCGCGCGAATTCATGGACTGGGTGTCTCCGTATTGCAGGGTTCGGGTAATCGAAAGGGCGCCAGGGCGGTCAGCGCAGCGTGCGTGCGCCCTGCGGCGTGTCGAATTCGGCGACGAGCGCCGGCGGGCCGTCGCCGGTGTCGAGGTCGAGCAGATGGCCGGCGCCGAGCCAGTCGAGCTGCTCGCGGACGGCATCCGCACGCGGGTGGACGCCCTTGAGCGCCTTCAGCGCGACGCCGTTGTCCGGCAGCGATTCGGCCGGATGGCGCGGGCTGTCCCACTGGATCAGCGACGGCACGAGGCCGTCGCCGGCGCCTTGCCACGCGGGGAACGCGCCGTCGTCGGGCACCGTGAGGCCCCAGCTCAGGTCGCCGCGCCGCATCGCGACGACCGGTGCGATGCGCGTCGGGTACTGGCTTTGCCACAGCGCGAGCCGGCGCGGGCGGTCGACGCGCGCGACCCAGTGCGCGAGGAACGGGCCCTGCGCGAGCCGCGCGTGCATCGCCGGATCGTCGAGCGCGAAGAGCCGCGCGCGCGGCGGCGTGGCGTCGTCGCCTGTCGCGGGCGCGTCGGGATCGATCGCGATCACTTCGAGGTACAGCCCGCCCCACGCGCCGAACAGCGCGTTGTGGGTGCGCATCAGCGGATGGCGGCCGCCGCCGGCCGGTTCGATGCCGAGCGCGTCGGCGACGTGGCGCACGCCTTCGTCGAGCGTACGCGCGGCGATCACGAGATGGTCGAGGGTCAGGGAGCGGGCTGGCATCAACGTCGGTCGGGAAGCGAAAGTGTCATGGTGGGCGGACGACGCGCGGGACGGTTGGGCGGCCGGCCGGTGCCCGGCCGCGAATGCAGGCCGGACGGGGCTGCGCCGCATACGGCAGGGCCGGAACGGCGGCCGCACGATCGCCATTCCGGTCAACTGTAATCGTCGGCACCGGCACAGTAACGGTACAATCGGCGCGATAGCCTTCGGTACAGTTGGAGCCGCCGCCCATGTCCACCGTCCCACTCGCCCAGATTCCCGCGCCGCACGATACGGCCACGCTCACGCTCGTCGACCAGCTCGTCCAGTGGGCGCGGCGCCGCATCGACGAACGCGTGTTCCGGCCCGGCATGCGGATGCCGTCGATCCGCAAGCTCGCGCTCGACAAGAGCGTGTCGCGCTTCACCGTGGTGGAAGCGTACGAACGGCTCGTCGCGCAGGGCTACCTCGACTCGCGGCGCGGCTCGGGCTTTTACGTGCGCGAGCGCACGGCCACCGGCCCGCTGCCTGCCGACAACGTGGTGCGCGTGGCCGAGGCCGCGCCGGTGCACAACACGATCGACGTGGTCTGGCTGCTGCGCAACATGCTGCATACCGCCAGCCCGGAAAAAGGGCCGGGTCTCGGCTACCTGCCGGGCCGCTGGCTCGACGGCGAGCTGATCACCGGTGCGCTGCGCGCGCTCGGGCGCCAGTCCGGCGCGCAGATGCTCGGTTTCGGCACCGCGCAGGGTTTCCTGCCGCTGCGCCAGCAGCTGCAGACGCGGCTCGCGGAAGTCGAGATCGGCGCGAAGCCCGAGCAGCTCGTGCTGGTGTCGGGCATCACGCAGGCGATCGACCTGATCTCGCGGATCTACGTGCGTCCCGGCGATGCGGTGATCGTCGGCGATCCCGCGTGGTTCCAGATGTTCGGCCGCTTCGCGTCGCAGGGCGCGCAACTGGTCGGGATGCCCTATACGCCCGACGGCCCCGATCTCGACGCGCTGGAAACGCTCGTGCAGATGTGGCGGCCGAAGATGCTCGTGATCAATTCGGTGCTGCAGAACCCGACCGGCACGTCGCTGTCGGCCGCGCAGGCGTTCCGGATCCTGAAGCTCGCGGAGGCGTACGATTTCCTCGTCGTCGAGGACGACGTGTACGGCGACCTGTGCCCGCCGAGCTATTCGGCCACGCGGCTCGCGAGCCTCGACCAGTTGAAGCGCGTGATCTACCTGGGCAGCTATTCGAAGACGCTCGCGGCGAATTTGCGGGTCGGCTATGTCGCCTGCGCGCCGGAGATCGCGAAGGCGGTCACCGACCAGAAGATGCTGGTCGGGATGACGACGCCGGAGCTCAACGAGCGCGTGTTGTACAAGATACTGACCGAAGGGCACTACCGGCGCCACGTCGAGCGGCTGCGCGCGCGGCTCGACGGCGTGCGCGACAAGACCGCGCGGATGCTCGAGCGTACCGGGCTGCGGCTCTTCACGATGCCGGCGGCCGGGATGTTCCTGTGGGCCGACACGGGCGTCGATTCGGATGCGCTCGCGGCCGCCGCGCACGAGGAAGGCTTCCTGCTGACGCCGGGGAGCCTGTTCTCGCCGCAGCAGTCGTCGTCGACATGGACGCGCTTCAATGTCGCGAACTGCGGCGATCCGGCGCTGCCGGGGTTTCTCGCGCGCTATATCGAATCGGCGGCGCGGCGCGCGTCGTGACGGCGGGCGGCACGCCGCCCTTGAAATCCGCTCGCTCGTCCCCAGATACCCGCGCAAACCGCCTGCGCCAGGCGGTCGTCCTTGACGGGCTCGCCGGCATCGCGCGCCGGCGCACCCGCGCTACACCATTCAAGTTCAAGTAAGAGGAAACAGCATCCATGGCACACGAAACGATGAGCTTTCAGGCAGAGGTCAAGCAACTCCTCCACCTGATGATTCATTCGCTCTACAGCAACAAGGAAATCTTCCTGCGCGAACTGGTGTCGAACGCGTCCGACGCGGCCGACAAGCTGCGTTTCGAAGGGCTCGCGGACAACGCGCTGTACGAGAACGATCCGAACCTGCGCATCCGCATCGGCTTCGACAAGGCGGCACGCACGATCACGATCGAGGACAACGGCATCGGCATGAGCCGCGACGAGGCGATCGCGAACCTCGGCACGATCGCGCGTTCGGGCACCAAGGAATTCTTCACGAAGCTGTCCGGCGACCAGCAGAAGGATGCGGCGCTGATCGGCCAGTTCGGCGTCGGCTTCTACTCGGGCTTCATCGTCGCGGACAAGATCACCGTCGAGACGCGCCGCGCCGGCCTGCCGGCGAACGAAGCCGTGCGCTGGGAAAGCGCGGGCGAGGGCGATTTCACGATCGACGCGATCGAGCGCGCGCAGCGCGGCACGAAGATCACGCTGCACCTGCGCGAAGGCGAGGACGAGCTGCTGTCGTCGCACCGCCTGAAGTCGATCATCCAGAAGTATTCCGATCACATCGCGCTGCCGATCCTGATGCAGAAGGAAGAGTGGGATCAGGAAAAGGGCGAGATGGTCCTGAAGGACGAGGACGAGACGGTCAACCAGGCGAGCGCGCTGTGGACGCGCTCGAAGAGCGACGTCACCGACGAACAGTACACGCAGTTCTACCAGCACATCGCGCACGACCACCAGGATCCGCTCACGTGGACCCACAACCGCGTCGAGGGCCGCAGCGAATACACGCAGCTGCTGTTCGTGCCGGCGCACGCGCCGTTCGACCTGTGGAACCGCGACTACCGCGGCGGCCTGAAGCTGTACGTGAAGCGCGTGTTCATCATGGACGATGCCGAGCAGCTGCTGCCGCAATACCTGCGCTTCGTGAAGGGCGTCGTCGATTCGGCCGACCTGCCGCTCAACGTATCGCGTGAAATCCTGCAGGAAAGCCGCGACGTGAAGGCGATCCGCGAAGGCGTGACCAAGCGCGCGCTGTCGATGCTCGAGGAGCTCGCGAACGCGGAAGAGGATGCCGGCAAGGAGAAGTACAAGACGTTCTGGAGCGCGTTCGGCCAGGTGCTGAAGGAAGGCCTCGGCGAGGATCACGCGAACCGCGAGCGCATCGCGAAGCTGCTGCGCTTCGCGTCGACGCACGGCGACACCGACGCGCAGGACGTGTCGCTTGCCGACTACGTGTCGCGCATGAAGCCCGAGCAGAGCAAGATCTACTACGTGACCGCCGATACGTGGCAGGCCGCGAAGAACAGCCCGCACCTGGAGGTGTTCCGCAAGAAGGGTGTCGAGGTGCTGCTGCTGACCGATCGCGTCGACGAATGGATGCTGTCGTTCCTGCACGAATTCGACGGCAAGCCGCTCGCGAGCGTGGCGCGCGGCGATCTCGACCTCGGCGAGCTGAACGACGAGGAAAAGAAGGCGCAGGAGCAGGCGGGCGAGGCAATCAAGCCGGTCGTCGAGAAGATGAAGGAAGCGCTCGGCGACAAGGTGAAGGAAGTGCGCGTCACGTTCCGCCTGACCGATTCGCCGTCGTGCCTCGTCGCCGACGACAACGACATGAGCGGCTATCTGCAGCGGATGCTGAAGGCGGCCGGCCAGAACGCGCCGGCGATGCAGCCGATCCTCGAGATCAATCCGGAGCATGCGCTCGTGAAGCAGCTGAACGCCGATAGCGCCAACTTCGGCGACTGGTGCCATCTGCTGTTCGACCAGGCGTTGCTGGCCGAAGGCGGGATGCTCGACGATCCGGCGAGCTTCGTGAAGCGGACCAACGCGCTGCTGCTGTCGCGCAGCGCGTGAACGCGCGGATGCGATTCGACGGCGCACGGGCGGGCTGGCGCGACACGCCCCGGCCCGGCTGCACGCTCGACCAACGCGACTGGCTCACGCGCGGCGGTTCGCTGACCGCGCATCTCGCGCGGCTCGGCAGTGTGAGCGTGCGCGTGACGCGCGAGGCCGTCGACTGTCCGTGGTTCGACGAGCCGGACGCGCTCGACAGTGCGCCGCGCGCGCCGATGTGGGTGCGCGAGGTGATCCTGTCGGTCGACGGCACGCCGTACGTCGCCGCGCACAGCATCGCGCCGCTCGCGGCCAGCAAGGGCGTGTGGCAGGCGATGCGGCGGCTGCGCACGCGGCCGCTCGCGGAGCTGCTGTACAGCGATCCGCAGGTCGAGCGCTCCGCGCTCGTCAGCCGGCGCGTGATCGCAGGTCATCCGCTGTATGCGCTCGCGAGCCATGCGCTCGGCGCGGGCGTGCGCGCGCCGCATGCGTTCGCCGCGCGGCGCTCGGTGTTCCAGCGGCGCGGCAAGCCGCTGATGGTCACCGAATGCATGCTGCCCGCGCTGTGGCGCCATCTCGATGCGCACGGCGACGGGCCGCGCTCCGTCGGGCCGCGCGGAGCAGCGTGATGCTGCAAGGCTTTCCACCGGTCGTCGGGCCGCATACGCATACGATGATTCTCGGCAGCTTTCCGGGCGAGGCGTCGCTCGATGCCGCGCAGTACTACGCGCATCCGCGCAACCAGTTCTGGCGGTTGCTCGGTGCGGTGCTCGGCGAACCCGGGCTGCACGAACTCGTGTATGACGCGCGGCTCGAACGCGTGCTTGCGCACGGCATCGGCATCTGGGACGTGCTCGATGCATGCCATCGCAAAGGCAGTCTCGATTCGGCGATCCGGAATGCGAAGCCGAACGACTTTGCTTCGTTGCGCGAGCATGCGCCGTTGCTGAAGAAAGTCTGCTTCAACGGCAAGACGGCAGGGCGGTTTGCCGATGTGATCGGCGCGGCGGGTTATGAAACGCTCGTGTTGCCTTCGTCGAGTCCGGCGAATGCGACGTTGTCGTTCGAACAGAAACTGGTGCTCTGGCGCGCCCTTCGCACCTGAGGCGCGCCGGATTCCGGGTATCCGGTGAAGCGGTATCAGGTGGGCGGCGGCAGGTGCCTGGCGCCCCCGGCCGCGGCAATGCGACCTTGTGCTGCGACGAGTTGGTCGTCGGTGGTCGCCACCAGCCACAGACGTGCGTGCTCCTCGATCCGGCGGTTGTGGTCCTTCAACGGACCCATCGCGGCAGCGGCCTTCCAGACCACCGGGCCGATTCGGCTACTCCTGCCCGACGGCGCGCCTACCAGCAGGCAGTAAGGTCCAAGCGGAAGCGATACGAACGGAAGTGCCGGACTGGCGCTCACGCGCCAGTCGATGAACGGTGTGTCGCTGATCAGCAGCGGCGCGGGCAAGCCGTAGAGCACACTGAAATCGTACAGCGCCAGCTGCTCTCGCATGGCGACGTAAATTCGACGGATGTCGTCGACAACCGCCGCGCGGATTTCGTCGTCGAACATGGGTTCCTGCGCGTAGCGGGCAAATGCCTGTCGAGCCTCCCGTTGATACGCGCTGAACAGGCCGATCTCCACGCAGTCCTGCACCGCGCGCTGAACCTCCGCTACAGAACCGGCTTCCCCAGGCGTGCCCAGTTGCGCAGCCCGCAAAAAGCGGGCAAGTCCTTCCTCGTGGATCGCAGGACCCTCCGCGGATGCGTCTTCGTCAGTGTTCTTGCCCAGCGGCACGTAGATATATTGCTCGGCAGCGAAATGCGATTTCTTGCCTGCATCGAACTTGATTTCGCCATCGACGCAGTCGAGATAGCGCGTCCCGATTCGGCCGTGCTCCCAAACCCAATTCTTCAGGAACGGACGGAGTGGATGCAGTCTGTCGTGATCGGCCATCGCAACCTCCAGGTTTCCGTGTATGAGCCATTCCGGCAACGCGCCGCACCCTCCGCGCCGTCGCAGGGGCCCGCACTACAACGCGAGCGTGCCCAGCTCCTCATAAGTACGATGCAGCCAGACCTTGACGCGCTGCCGCTCCAGCAAGCCGAGCCCCGTGGCGGCGCGGTCGCGATGATTGACCGCCGCCCAGAAGCTCGCGCTTTGACGATCGATCTTCTGCATCGTCGTGTCGGGCAGGCGGCGCAGCGTAATCACGCTGGCGCCGAGGGCCTCGGCCCGCTCGCGTTCGCCGGACGCCTCCAGAATCTCGAAGCGATCGCCGCGGACTTCATTCAGTACCAGCACCAGCTTGATGCGTCCACCGAATTCGTCGAGCCAATGCCGCAGCAGATCGACCGAATCGCGTCCGGTGTCCATCACGTGCCACCACGTCAACGTGAGGCCGTGTTCTTCGGCAAAATCCAGCACGTCCGAATCGTCGAGCCATCTTGCGAGCGACTGCCGCGTCTGGGCCGCGAGGTCGACCAGTATGCGCCGCTGCGGATCTTCGAGCGCCGATTCCATGACCGGATCGAGGCTGTCATGCTGGTCGAGCACGGCAGGCGCGGCAAAATCGGCATAGAACCGCAGCAGCGCGCCGTGCGATCGGTCGGTATCGAAGCCCATGAAGGGCACGCTCCGATCGATGAAATACTGGGCCAGCACACGGGCGGCGAGCGATTTGCCGACGCCGCCTTTTTCCCCGCCGATGAAGTGGATGTGACTCATGATGACGAAATCCCGTGTGATGGAGCCGGTATGGCCGAGCAGATGTTGGCAGGCTTCGATGACGTTACGGCGTAACAGGTCACGTCGAAAGAATATGCAGGTGCGACAGCAGCATGCTGTCTGTTCGACGCCGATGTCAAACTGAACAAAATGGCAGCGCCAGCATGCGCCATCTCTGAAGCGTGAACCTAGAAGCGCTCGACGCGCACCTCGACCGAGTCCTTGGGCACGGTCAGCCGCGTGCGGTCGAGCAGGGCCTCCGCGGGCGCGGTGCCGTCCGGGTTCAGCGGCCTCACTTTGTTGAACACCACGCAAAAAAGCTCCGGCGTGACGGTGGCTGACGCATAGCCCTGTGCGTCGTGGTCGGCGTGGCGCAGATCGGGGTTGTTCGTCGTCAGGAAGGTGTCGAGTTTGGCCGGGGTGGAGGCCAGCGATGCAAACGGCGTGCCGCTCCATGCGGCTTTCAGGTAGGAATAGAAGGACGCGCTGCTGATGCCTGCGCAGACGAAGTCGACGGCCACGGGCGTGCCTTTTGCAGGGTCGGGGTCGTCCCGCACGACGCCGCACTGAAACGCATGCAGGTCCCCGCTGATCGCGACGACGTTGCGGATTCCCTGCTCGTTCAGGTATGAGAGCAGCTCGCGTTTGTGCGCCGGATAGCCGTCCCATGCGTCGCAATCGACCACGAGGCGTGCCGCCGGTGTCTGCGGCGCGCCTGGCATCACCGCCCACAGGCGATTCAACATCACCTCGTTGCCCCACACCTTCCAGGTCGCGGGCGAACCCTTCATCGTGGCCTTCCACCATTGCGTCTGCTCCGGGCCGAGCATCGACGGCGCGCGACCAAGCTGCGCGGTAGCCTGCGCCTCCAGGCGCTGCAGCACACCCTGGTTGACGAAGTAGCGCGAGCCGGCTGCGTCGTCGCCGTTGACCGGGTCGTGCCCGCGTGTACGCGCGACAGACGCCTCGCTGACGACATGGTCGTCGCGATACAGCCGCTCGTCCGTCATCACGAGATGCATCAGCGTGCCGAAGCGAAATTCGCGATAGATACGAATGTTGGTGTACGACGGATTGTCCGGTTCGAAGCGCACGTCGCTCCAGTCCACCGGCATGTACTCCGCCCACGCGCGACTGGCGTTGCGGCGGCGCTGCGTCTCCTGCCTTTCCTCGTTGGTGTAGACCTGATGATCCTGCCAGCAGTCGTCGGAAAACTCGTGGTCGTCCCATATCGCGATCATCGGCAGGCGCTGGTGCAGCGTCTGCAAGCGCGGGTCGGTACGATAGGTGCGATAGAGCGTCCGATAGTCTTCGAGCGTATCGGCATACACGCGGCCATCGGCGAGCGGCTTTCCGTCAGGCAGGCGCAGCGGAGGGTGCGCCGCCTCGACCGTGCCGGGTTTCGAGGCCCCAACCGTCTCATAGATGTAATCGCCCACATGCACGACGAAATCGAGATCGCTTTCGGCTGCCAGCAGGCTCATGGCTTGCCAGTGATTGATGCTCCAGTCCTGGCAGGTGAGCCATGCGAAGCGAACGCGGTGGTTGGCCTCGTCGGCATCGGGAGCCGTGCGCGCGACGCCGGTGGCACTCACGTCGCCGCCGGCGACGAACCGGTAGTGGTACGTGAGATTCGGTGCGAGCTGCGTTACCTTCGCGCGCACGGTGAAGTCATAGGTGGCGCGTGCTCCCAACGGTACGCTGGCGACGAGCGTCGAGAAATCCGGCCGCGTCGATACTTCGAGTCGTAACGGGATCGTGTGCGCGACGCCTTTCGCGCGGTGCCGCGCGTTCTCGGCGACGGGCACGCAGCGCGTCCAGAACACGACGGAGCGATCGCGCGGATCACCGCTGGCGACGCCTTGCGGGAACCGATACCGGCCCTTGCGCGCGGTGCCGGCAGATCGGGCCGACAGCGGAGCGACGAGCGTACCGGTGGCTGCCGCAACCGTGAAAAAGGTCGACGACTTGAGGAAATGGCGGCGATCCATCGATCCTCCCGATCGACATACCAAGGATGCCAGGAGAGGAGCGTCGCGACGCAGCAGTACGCGATCGCGTCGCTCGCCCTGCAATCCGGAACATCGGCACGACGTTGCCGTCAGGCGGCGAATACGACTTCGATATGCCCTTCGACTTCGGACTGACGGTCAGGCCCGACGACGATCTGCACGTCGCGTCCGAGCTTCGCCAGACATTCCAGCATCTTCGTTTCGCTCACGCCGCGAAACTGCCCGCGCAGCATGTTCGACAGCTTCGGCTGCGTCATGCCGAGCAGCCGGGCCGCCTGCTGCTGCGTCCATTTGCGCGCCTTGATGATCTCCGCGATCTTGGCGGCGAGTTGAGCCTTCACGCGCATTTCGTCGGCATCGCGCATGCCCAGATCAGCGTAGACGTTCCCGCTGCCCGGTTCGATTTCGATCATCGTCTTGCTCCTTGTGCGTGTGCTTCGGCTGCTTTCAGGCGTGCGCGGACGAGATCGCCGTCCGGCTTCGGCGTCGCGATGCCGCACGATGATTTCTTCTGGAAGCAGTGCAGCACGTAGACGCTGCTCCCGAGCTTCACCGTGTAGACGGCGCGGTACGTGCCGTTGTCTTCCGATTCCACGATCTCGAGCACGCCGGCCGATCCGAATCCTCGCAACGGCTTCGCCTGCTCGTGCTTGCGTCCGGTCTGCTCCAGATACAGCGCATAACCGAACGTGTCCTGCACGGCTTCGGGCATCGCTTTGAGGTCCTTGCGCGCCGAGCCGAGCCAATACAGCGGTTTGATGTACGGATCCATCGATGAATTTATCCCTATTTGGGTATATTTTCAAGGTGCGCGCAGGAACCCGGTGCGACCGTTCGCATGCGGTGTGAGGGCGGGGCAGGCTGGAGGTGAACGCCGACGGGCGATGCCGGCTCGGCACCGCGGTGCGTGTTGACGAAGGCGAGCGCGCGCGTGATCTTCCGGCTGATGGCCGTTCCTTCACATCTTTGCGTCGCGGGGAGACCGGGGCAATTCAGCCGTTCGACAGAGGGCGATCGATTTGGGGCGATGACGGCGGGAAGCGGGTTGTTCGTTACCGAAGAACGGCGATCGTACGTGCGTGCGTGTCGCGCCGGACGATCAATCGTCCTTGCCCCATCGCCACCCGGGCTTCTCGCCCTTGAGCCGGCAAACGGCAGTCAGCAGCGCGACCAGTACCACGATGCAGGCACCGTATGCGATCGGCGATTGGTGCGGCGGCACTAGCCACGCGCTCGCGATGATCCCGATCGCGAACAGCAGCAGCACGACCCAACCTTGCCACGCGACAGGCAAACCCCATCCCCAGCCGTAGCGCTTCGCGGGAAACCAGATCTTCTTGCCGTTCGAGGTCATGCGTCCTCCTTCGATCAATGAACGCGGCGTAGCGCCAACGGCGCGGTGAAGTCGAAGTCGTGCATGACCAGGCGTTCGGTACGGTTCCCGCTGCCACCAATGCTATCCTCTCGTCCGCTCATCCAGCGTCACCCAGCGAGATTCAATCATGACCCGACTGATCAAGCGCGCGTCCGCCGAGGCGCGCGCGTTCAAAAAACGCAAGCCGTCCGCCTACAACGGCTCCGAACAGCTCCAGCCGCCGCGCGTGAAGCGCCGCCCGGAGATCGACGAACACGACGACGTGCCCGTCCTCGACGCACCGCGCAAGCCGCGCTTCGCGCCCGTCACGTTCTCGGAAGAGCGCGGCGTGCGCTTCCTGCACTTCGGTACCGAATGGGTGCAGGGCGCGATGCGGATTTCGAAGCCGCTCGCCATCGAGCTCGAATACGCGCAGCAGATGATGGCGTGGCTGCTGTTCCTCGAAACGCCCGAGCGGATCGTCCAGCTCGGGCTCGGCACCGGCGCGCTGACGAAGTTCTCGCACCGCTTCCTGCCGCACGCGAAGGTCGAGGCCGTCGAATTGAACCCGGCCGTGATCGTCGCCGCACGCACGATGTTCGCGCTGCCGCCCGACGACGCACGCCTCGTCGTGCACGAAGCCGACGCGTGGGACTTCGTCAACGATCCGGCCAACCGCGGCACGACGGGCGCTCTGCAGATCGACCTGTACGACGCGACCGCACGCGGCCCGGTGCTCGACAGCGTCGCGTTCTACCGCGCGGTGCGCGGCTGCCTCGCCGACGCGGGCATCGCGACGATCAACCTGTTCGGCGACCATCCGAGCTTCGTGCGCAACATGAAGCACCTGAACGCGGCGTTCGACCATCGCGTGATCGCGCTGCCGGAAGTGCACGACGGCAACCGGATCGCGATCGCGTTC
The DNA here is from genome assembly GCF_905339875.1 of Burkholderia sp. BCC1998. Taxonomy (NCBI): domain Bacteria; kingdom Pseudomonadati; phylum Pseudomonadota; class Betaproteobacteria; order Burkholderiales; family Burkholderiaceae; genus Burkholderia; species Burkholderia sp. BCC1998. The sequence continues at coordinate 132,208 of NZ_CAJPHE010000004.1, read as the reverse complement.
TCGGGCCCCGCGCTCGACGTGTCGTTCGCGCAGCTGGAAGCGCGCGCGAAACTGATCGAGGACACGCTGAAGCTGCCCGCGCGCAAGTGGGTGAAAGCTTTGAAAGAAACGATCGGCGCACGCGAATCCTCGTTCGCGATCTGACGCTCATGCGCCGGCCGCATGCCGGTGCAATCGCATGACTGGGGGCGGATCACCTCGGGTTCGCCCCCGCTTGACCGCGCGTTCGCGGCTCCTATACTGGCGCGAAGCCAGGGGAGCCGCAGCTTACCCGTTTTGCCGCTCCTCTCGCCGCCGCACCCGCTTGACAAGATCGATAACCGGGAAAGATGAGGAGACGTCATGGCTCACGATGCCGACGCCAATCGGGCCGCCAAGCGCTGGCTCTGGCTGCTGGTACTGCCGCTGATCGCGATGGTGTGGGTACCGTCGTACAGCAAGATCGAACCGCAATGGTTCGGATTTCCGTTCTTCTACTGGTACCAGCTCCTTTGGGTCTTCATTAGCGCGGTGATTACCGCGTTCGTCTATTTCAAGACCAGGAACGCGTGGAAGGCGAGCGGCCCGCAGGGAGGTGCGCGATGAATCTCGGCGCGACCTTCGTTTTCGTGCTCCTGTTCATCGGTGTCACGATCATCGGTTTCCTGGCCGCCAACTGGCGGCGCGGCGATCTCGCCCATCTCGACGAATGGGGCCTCGGCGGCCGCCGCTTCGGCACGATCGTCACGTGGTTCCTGCTCGGCGGCGACCTCTACACGGCCTATACGTTCGTCGCGGTGCCGGCGCTCGTGTTCGGCGCCGGCGCGATGGGCTTCTTCGCGCTGCCGTACACGATCCTGATCTACCCGTTCGCGTTCGTCGTGTTCCCGAAGCTGTGGAGCATCGCGAAGCGTCACGGCTACGTGACGGCCGCCGACTTCGTGAACGCACGCTACGGCAGCCGGATGCTCGCGCTCGCGATCGCGGTGACGGGCATCCTCGCGACGATGCCGTACATCGCGCTGCAGCTCGTCGGCATCGAAGTCGTGATCGGCGCGCTCGGCTTCGACACGACGGGCTTCGTCGGCGACCTGCCGCTGATCATCGCGTTCGCGATCCTCGCCGCGTACACGTACACGTCGGGGCTGCGCGCGCCCGCGATGATCGCGATCGTGAAGGACATCCTGATCTACATCACGATCGCCGCGGCGGTCATCGTGATCCCGGCGAAGCTCGGCGGCTTCGGCCACATCTTCGCGAGCGTGCCGCCCGCGAAGCTGCTGCTGAAGGCACCCGACGCGGCGAGCCTGAACGGCTACAGCGCGTACGTGACGCTCGCGATCGGCTCGGCGCTCGCGCTGTTCCTGTATCCGCACTCGGTCACGGCGATCCTGTCGTCGTCGTCCGGCAACTCGATCCGCCGCAACATGGCGATGCTGCCCGCGTACTCGTTCGTGCTCGGCCTGCTCGCGCTGCTCGGCTACATGGCGCTTGCGGCGGGCGTGAAGGACATGCCGCAGTACGCGCCGTACTTCAAGGCGTTCGGCCCGAACTTCGCGGTGCCCGCGCTGTTCCTCGAGTATTTCCCGTCGTGGTTCGTCGGCGTCGCGTTCGCGGCGATCGGCATCGGCGCGCTGGTGCCGGCGGCGATCATGTCGATCGCGGCCGCGAACCTCTATACGCGCAACATCCACCGCGAGTTCATCAACCGCGACATGACGCACGACCAGGAGACGCACGTCGCGAAGCTCACGTCGCTGATCGTGAAGGTCGGCGCGGTCGCGTTCATCCTCGGGCTGCCGCTCACCTATGCGATCCAGTTGCAGCTGCTCGGCGGGATCTGGATCATCCAGACGCTGCCCGCGATCGTGCTCGGCCTGTACACGCGGCTGCTCGACCATCGCGGCCTGCTGGCCGGCTGGGCGGCAGGCATCGTGTGCGGCACGTGGATGGCGGTGTCGCTGAAGCTCGCGAGCTCGATCTTCACGATCCACCTGTTCGGCCTCGCGATTCCCGGCTACGCGGCCGTGTGGTCGCTGGTCGTGAACCTGGTGGTGGCGGTGGCGGTGAGCGTGCTGGTGCGCGCGATGGGCATGGCGCATGCGGAGGATCGCACGCGGCCGGAGGACTATCTCGACGTCGTCGAGGGTTGATGCGGGCGGCGCGGCCGCGTGTCGCGGGCCGCGCATCGCGCAGCGGCAACGACGCCCGTCACTGCGAAGTGGCGGGCGTTTTCGCGGGTGTCAGCCCTGCGCGCGTTTCACGAGATCCTCGCGTTGCGACAGGTCTTCGACGTTGACCATCCAGTGCACGCCGAAACGGTCCTTCGCCATCCCGAAGCCGAGCGCCCAGAACGTCTTGCCGAACGGCATCGTCACTTCGCCGCCATCGGCGAGCGCATTGAACAGCTTCTGGCCTTCCTCGACCGTCGCCGGGTTCAGCGACAGCGAATAGCCGGCGTGCGTGCCGCCCGGCTGGCTGCAGTCGCCGTCAGAGCACATGATCATCGAGTCGCCGATCGTGAAGCTCGCATGCATCACCTTGTCGGCCATCTCGGGCGTGATCGCGTGTTCGGGATTCGGTGGAGCATCCTTGAAGCGCATCTTGAACATCGTCTTCGCGCCGAGCGCCTTTTCGTAGAACTGAAGGGCCTCTTCCGCGCGGCCGTAGAACGTCAGATACGGTTGGACTTGCATCGTTGTCTCCTGTTGACCGGGCCGGCGTGTCGGTGCCGGCGCGGGTACTTCCAAGATTGACCGGGAAGAGCACGCCGGGATGCGGCCGGCGCACTCGTGACGTGGATTGTAGTGCGCGCCTCTGACGATGGAATGAAAAATAAAAACGGCCGCGAACACGCGGTTCGCGGCCGTTCGTCACGCTGCTGACGGCTGTTGTCAGGGTTGCTGACAGTTCAACTGCCGGCCGTCACGTCAGGTGCGGCGTGGTTCAGCGCAGCCCGTCGATCAGCTTTTCGAGCTTCACCGCATCGGCGGCGAACACGCGGATGCCTTCGGACAGCTTTTCGGTCGCCATCGCTTCGTCGTTCACCTGGAAGCGGAACGATGCCTCGTCGATCGCGACGCGCTCGGTCGGCTTGTCCTGCAGCGCGTCAGGCGACAGCTTGCGCGCCACCGTGTCGGTGCTGTCGTGCAGCTTCTGCAGCAAATCGGGGCTGATCGTCAGCAGGTCGCAGCCCGCGAGCTCGGTGATCTGGCTCGTCGTGCGGAAGCTCGCGCCCATCACTTCGGTGTTGTAGCCGAACGTCTTGTAGTAGGTGTAGATGCGGCGCACCGACTGCACGCCCGGATCGTTCGCACCGCCGTTCTTCGCTTCATCCCAGTCGGCGCCGGCCTGCTTCTTGTACCAGTCGTAGATGCGGCCGACGAACGGCGAGATCAGTTGCGCGCCGGCTTCCGCGCACGCGGCGGCCTGCACGAGCGAGAAAAGCAGGGTCATGTTGCACTTGATCCCTTCCTTCTGCAGCACCTCGGCCGCGCGAACGCCTTCCCACGTCGATGCGAGCTTGATCAGGATGCGCTCGCGGCCGACGCCGGCGGCTTCGTACAGTGCGATGAGTTCGCGACCCTTGTCGATCGAGCGCTGCGTGTCGAACGACAGGCGCGCATCGACCTCGGTCGACACGCGGCCCGGAATCAGCTTCAGGATCTCGGTGCCGAATGCGATCAGCAGGCGGTCGATGATGAAATCGGTGCTTTCGTTGCGATGATCGCGGACGGTTTTCTCTAGGATCGGCTTGTACGCGTCTTTCTGGACGGCCTTCAGGATCAGCGACGGGTTCGTGGTCGCATCCTGCGGCTTGTATTGCGCAAGCTGCTGGAAATCGCCTGTGTCGGCGACGACGGTCGTGTACTGCTTCAGCTGGTCGAGTGCGGTAGTCATGGCGATTCGGAAGAAGGGCGCGGCGCGCCGGGTTCTCACGGGCCGCGCGAGCGCGGCGGCGAAGCGAGGCGGCGCCCGGCGCCGCCTTCGATCCATCATTTTAGGCCCGATTCGTGTCGGGCACGTTTTGGCGGGTCCGGCGCCTGCCGTGGCGGGCGTCGCGCCGCATCACGCGGGGCGCCGCGCGTTCAGGATCACCTGCGTGACGATCCCCGCGACGAGGCCCCAGAACGCCGAGCCGATCGACAACAGCGTCAGACCCGACGCGGTGACCATGAACGTGACGAGCGCGGCTTCGCGCTGCTTCACGTCCTGCATCGCGTTCGCGAGCCCGCTCATGATCGAGCCGAACAGCGCGAGCGCGGCGACCGACACGACGAGCGCCTTCGGCAGTGCCGCGAACAGCGCGGCGATCGTCGCGCCGAAGATCCCGGCGATCAGGTAGAACGTGCCGCACCACACGGCGGCCGTGTAGCGCTTCGCGTGATCCTCGTGCGCTTCGGGGCCCGTGCAGATCGCCGCGGTGATCGCCGCGAGGTTCACGCCGTGCGAGCCGAACGGCGCGAGCAGCAGCGACGCGAGGCCGGTGGACGCGATCAGCGGCGACGACGGGGTCGAATAGCCGTCCGCGCGCAGCACCGCGATGCCCGGCACGTTCTGCGACGCCATCGCGACGACGAACAGCGGAATGCCGATGCTGACGATCGACGCGATCGAGAACGCGGGCATCGTGAACACGGGTTGCGCGAGCGCGATGTGGAAGCGGCTGAAGTCGAGCAGGCCGAGGCCACCGGCCGCCACGGTGCCGACGAGCAGCGTCGTGACGATCGCGTAGCGCGGCGCGAGCCGCTTGACGATCAGGTAGGTGAAGAACATCGCGAGCACGAGCGCGGTCTGGAACTGCGCGGCGCGGAAGATCTCGATGCCGATCTCGAACAGGATGCCCGCGAGCAGGGCGGCAGCGATGCCGGCCGGAATGCGCCGCATCAGCGTGTCGAACAGCCCGCTCAGGCCGACCGCGGTCAGCAGCAGTGCGCACACGACGAACGCGCCGATCGCCTCGGGATACGGTACGCCGGGCAGCGACGCGATCAGCAGCGCGGCGCCGGGCGTCGACCACGCGACCACGACGGGCGCGCGAAAGCGCAGCGACAGGCCGATCGTCGTCAGCGCCATGCCGATCGACAGCGCCCAGATCCACGACGAGATCTGCGCGTCGGTCAGGTGCGCGGCGCGGCCGGCCTGGAACATCAGCACGAGCGAGCTCGTGTAGCCCGTCATCATCGCGACGAAGCCGGCGACGAGCGCCGAGACGGACGTATCGGTGAAAAAGCGGCGGCCGCCGGCGCGGCCAGCGCTCGCGGTGGGCGAAGGGTTCATGCTATCTCCGGGGGAGGCCGCCTGGACGCGGCCTTCGTGTCTGCAGGGTGGGTTCGTTACTTGCTGAGTGCGCGCATCGCGGTTTCGAGGCCCGCGAGCGTGAGCGGGTACATGCGCTGACCGAGCACGTCGCGAATGATCGAGACCGATTGCCGGTATTCCCATAGCCGCTCGGGCTCCGGGTTCAGCCATGCATGGTGGGGGAACTGGTCGGCGAGGCGGCGCAGCCAGACGGCGCCGGCTTCCGGATTGTTGTATTCGACCGAGCCGCCGGGCTGCAGCACCTCGTACGGGCTCATTGTCGCGTCGCCGACGAAGATCAGCTTGTAGTCGGGCGTGAACTTGTGCAGCACGTCCCACGTCGCGGTGCGCTCCGCGTGGCGGCGGCGGTTGTTCTTCCACAGGTGGTCGTACACGCAGTTGTGGAAGTAGTAGAACTCCAGGTGCTTGAACTCGGCCTTCGCGGCCGAGAACAGCTCCTCGGTGCGCTTGATGTGGTCGTCCATCGAGCCGCCGACGTCGAGCAGCATCAGCACCTTCACGTTGTTGTGGCGCTCGGGCACCATCCGCAGGTCGAGCCAGCCGGCGTTCGCGGCCGTGCTGCGGATCGTGCCGGGCAGGTCGAGCTCCTCGGCCGCGCCTTCGCGCGCGAAGCGGCGCAGGCGCCGCAGCGCGACCTTGATGTTGCGCGTGCCGATCTCGACGGAATCGTCGTAGTCGCGATAGGCGCGCGCTTCCCACACCTTGACCGCGGTGCGGTTGCCGTTCGACGGGCCGCCGATGCGCATGCCTTCTGGGTTGTAGCCGCCGTGCCCGAACGGCGACGTGCCGCCGGTGCCGATCCACTTGTTGCCGCCTTCGTGGCGTTCCTTCTGCTCGTCGAGCAGTTCCTTCAGGCGCTCCATCAGCTTGTCGAGGCCGCCCATCGCTTCGATCTGCGCCTTTTCCTCCGGCGACAGCTCGCGCTGGAGGCGTTTCTCGAGCCAGTCGAGCGGAACGTCGAACGCGTCGGAAGGCAGGGCGGACACACCGTGGAAATACGCGCCGAACGCCTGGTCGAACTTGTCGAAGTACTGCTCGTCCTTGACGAGAGTCATCCGCGCGAGGAAGTAGAACGCGTCGATCGACGGCGAGATCAGCCCGGCCTTCAGCGATTCGAGCAGCGTCAGGTATTCCTTCACCGAGACGGGCAGCTTGGCTGCGCGCAGCGCGTAGAAGAAATTGAGCAGCATGGCCGGGCCTTCGCGGGTGGGTTACCGGTTGTGCCGGTTCATGTAGACGAGCCGCTCGAGCAGGCTCAGGTCCTGCTCGTTCTTCAGCAGCGCGCCCGCGAGCGGCGGCACGATCTGCTTCGCGTCGACGCCGCGCAGCGCGTCGGCCGGGATGTTCTCGGCGAGCAGCAGCTTCAGCCAGTCGAGCAGCTCGGACGTCGACGGCTTCTTCTTCAGCCCCGACACGGCGCGCAGCTCGAAGAAGCTCTCGAGCGCCGCGCGCAGCAGTTCCTCGCGGATGTCCGGGAAGTGGACCGCGACGATCTGCTGCATCGTCGACGGATCGGGAAACTGGATGTAGTGGAAGAAGCAGCGGCGCAGGAATGCGTCGGGCAACTCCTTCTCGTTGTTCGACGTGATGATCACGAGCGGGCGGTGCTTCGCGCGCACGGTCTCGCGCGTCTCGTACACGTGGAATTCCATCCGGTCGAGCTCGCGCAGCAGGTCGTTCGGGAATTCGATGTCGGCCTTGTCGATCTCGTCGATCAGCAGCACGCTCGGGCGCTCGGCGTCGAACGCCTGCCACAGCACGCCCTTCACGATGTAGTTCGCGATGTCCTTCACGCGCGCGTCGCCGAGCTGCGAGTCGCGCAGCCGCGACACCGCGTCGTATTCGTACAGGCCCTGCTGCGCCTTCGTCGTCGACTTGATGTGCCACTGCAACAGCGGCATGTCGAGCGCGGCCGCCACTTCCTCGGCGAGCATGGTCTTGCCGGTGCCGGGCTCGCCCTTGATCAGCAGCGGGCGCTGCAGCGTCAGCGCGGCATTGACCGCGAGCTTCAGGTCGTCGGTGGCGACGTAGTGCGAGGATCCTTCGAAACGCATGGCGGCGCTCTTTCCTGGTCGCAAAAAAACCCAGTATAAGTCAGAAGGGCTGTCCGGTTGGGCCGGGGCCGCGTATCGTTGCGGGGCTGCGGCGGGGCGGACCGGGGCGCCGTATGGACGCATTCCCCGCCGACGCGGTACAATCTGGCCGTTTTTTTTGGCCTGCGTGGCGACCGACAAGCAAAACGGCGCGGGCCGTTGCCGCTTCGGCGCCAGTTTCCCCTCAAGCTAGGTTACAAGAGCTATGAACAAATTCGTCGGCAAACACGTCGTTGTCGCAGCGCTCGTGGCGCTCGCGGGCAGCGCGCAGGCGGCCGGTGTGGTCGGCAACCCGAAGGACGGGGCAAGCAAGGCCGCCATGTGTATCGGTTGCCACGGCATCCAGGATTACCGCGCGGCGTATCCGGAGGTCTACCGGGTGCCCGTCCTCGGCGGCCAGAACCAGCAATACCTCGAGAACGCGCTGAAGGCCTACCGCAAGAAAGATCGTCACTTCCCGTCGATGAACGCGATCGCCGGTTCGCTGACGGACCAGGACATCGCGGATCTGGCGGCTTACTACGCCGTCCAGAAGGCCGACACGAAGGACAATCCCTACAAGTAAAGCGCGCGCCGCCGATCTGACCGGCGGGACAGGAGCATTCATGAACAACGCATTCAAGACGGCGGCGGTTGCACTGGCGGCCGGCCTCGCGATCGGTACCGCGCATGCGGCGGACACCACGAAGGGCAAGGAGCTGGTCGAGTCGCACAACTGCGCGGCCTGCCACGGCGCGCAGCTGAACAAGCCGATCAACGCAGAATATCCGCGCCTCGCGGGCCAGCACGCCGACTACCTCGTGTGGGCGATGCGCCAGTACCAGATGGGGCTGACGAACCCGCTGCTCGGTCGCAACAACGCGATCATGCAGGCGCAGGTGCAGAACCTGTCGGTCAGCGACATGAAGGACATCGCGGCCTACATCGAGTCGCTGAAAGAGACGGATCTCGTCTTCAAGAAGTAAGCGCGCCGGACCTTGCCGGTCCGTGCAGCCGGAATACCCCGCCGCGGCGGGGTATTTTTTTGTCCGCGGCGCTCAGTCGCGCGACGCGCGGCGCAGGATGCGCTGCAGGTACGCGTCCGTATCGGGCGGCGTGCCGGTGCGCTGCGCTTCCCAGATCGTCTCGCCGAGGCACTCCATGATCATGTGCTGCGCCTCGTGGGTCGAGTCGAGCTTCGCGGCCAGCTTGTCGTGCGCGGCGCGAATGCCGGGCGGCTGGTCGATCGACAGCTGCTCGCTGATCGCGAGGTGCATCGACAGATGCAGGAACGGGTTCGTGCGGCCTTCCTCCGGCGTGTAGTTGCGCGCGGCGGCGCCGTCGGCGTCCGCGAGGTCGTCGTGGTATTCCGGATGCTCGACGATCCAGTCGGCTGCCATCGCTTCCAGCGGCGTCAGGATCTCGCCGGCGCGCTGCTTGCGCCAGGTCTCGGTGAAAAAGCGACGGACTTCGTCGCGACTCGGATTGAACATGGTGGGGAAACGTCGTGATTCGGGCGGCGTCATGCCGCGTCGCGCATTGTACGCCGGGTCGGCGTGCGGCGCTGGCCGCCGCGCAACGGGTAAGCGCGGGCTAGGCTGCCGGCCGCCGCGCCGCTACACTCCGACGATTCCCGTCGTCGCGCTCGCACCACTCCATCATGTCCGCCACCGTCCGCTCATCGTCCGCCGCGCTACAGGGCGCGCTCTATGTCGCGTTGTCCGCCGCCGCGTTCGGCGCGATGGCGATCTTCGGCCGCTATGCGTATGCGGCCGGCGTCGACGTGCTCGGGCTGCTGATCGTGCGCTTCGCGATCGGCGGTGCGATCCTTGCCGCGATCGCGCGGCACCGCCGCGTCGCATGGCCGCGCGGCCGCACGCTCGCGCCGCTCGTGGCGATGGGGGCGCTCGGCTATGTCGGGCAGTCGTTCTGCTATTTCAGTGCGCTCCAGCATGCGCAGGCGAGCCTCGTCGCCTTGCTGCTGTACCTGTATCCGGCCTTTGTCACGCTGCTGGCCGCATGGTGGCTCGGCGAGCGCCTCACGCGCGCGAAGGCGGTCGCGCTCGTGCTTTGCGTCGCGGGCTCCGCGCTGATGGTCGGCGGCGGCCACGGCGAGCCGCTCGGCATCGCGCTCGCGCTGGCCGCCGCGGTGATCTATTCGCTGTACATCGTCGGCGGCACGAAGGCGACGCGCGGCGTCGATCCGCTCGCGACGACCGCCATCATCTGCCTGTCGGCGACCGCGACGCTCGTCGCGATCGCGATCGTGCGGACCGCGGCGTTCGGCGCGCCGCCGCGCTGGCCGGCGACGGCTGCCGGCTGGGCGTCGATGCTCGCGATCGCCTTGGTGTCGACGGTCGCCGCGATGCTCGCGTTCTTCGCCGGGCTCGAGCGGCTGGGGGCCGCGCGCACGTCGATGCTGTCGACGCTCGAGCCGGTCGTGACGGTCGCGCTCGCGGCGCTGCTGTTCGGCGAGGCGCTGTCGCCGTTGCAGTGGATCGGCGGCGTCGCGATCCTCGCGGCCGTGCTCGCGCTCGTGCGCGCGGGCGGCGCGGCGGCCGACGACGCGACGGCGACGTCCAACGCATAGCAGGGCAGGGACAAGCCGCGGGCGCCGCAATGGCGTCCGCTGGTCGTGCCGCGCGCTGCCCTCGGCACGAGCGGCACGAGCGGCCGCGTGCAGGGCGTCAGCCGCGGCTGACGCTCACTCGTTCGGCGGCGGCGTCTTCGGCCGGAATTCGCACAGCGGCTCGATCACGCAGTGCCAGCATTCGGGCTTGCGCGCCTTGCACACATAGCGTCCGTGCAGGATCAGCCAGTGATGCGCGTCCTGCAGGAATTCCTTCGGCGTGAACTTCTCGAGCGCGGCCTCCACGGCCCGCACGTCCTTGCCCGGCGCGAGCCCCGTGCGGTTCGCGACGCGGAAGATGTGCGTGTCGACCGCGATCGTCGGCTGGCCGAACGCGGTGTTCAGCACGACGTTCGCGGTCTTGCGGCCGACGCCCGGCAGGCTCTCGAGCGCTTCGCCATCGGCCGGCACCTCGCCGTCGTAGCGCTCGAGCAGGATGTTGCACGTCGCGATCACGTTCTTCGCCTTGGTGCGGTACAGGCCGATCGTCTTGATGTAGTCGGCGACACCTTCTTCACCGAGCGCGACGATTTGTCGCGGGGTGTTCGCGACCGGGAACATCTTGCGCATCGCCTTGTTGACCGACACGTCGGTCGCCTGCGCGGACAGCATCACCGCGATCAGCAACTCGAACGGCGTCGTGTATTCGAGCTCGGTGGTCGGATGCGGATTGAGGCTTTGCAGCGTTTCGTAGATCGCGCGTCGTTTCGTGGCGTTCATGGACGGTTCTTGTCGGGCGGCGCGGACGGGCCGTTCCGGTCGTCGTGGTTCGGATCGTCGCGGGTGTCGCCGGCGGCCTCGGCGTCGCGCTGCGCCTGCTGTTCGGCGAGCCGCTTGCGGCGGGCTTCGGCCGCGTCGATCTGCGCCTGCACGGCCGCGCTCACGCCTTCGGTGTTCTTCGGCCCGGCGCCTTGCCCGGACAGTTCTTCCTTCTTCTTGCGTGCGCGTTCGAGCGCGGCGGCGATGATCGCGCGCTTCTTCGCGTCGGCGTCGTCGGCTGGTGCCGCGCCCGGTGCGCCCGGCTGTTCCGCGGCCGGCGCAGCCTTGGCCGCGCCGGCGCCGGCGCTGGCCGCGCGGCGGGCGGCGGCGCGCGCCTCGGCGGCCTCGCGTTCGCGACGCTGGCGCGCGAGCCGGCGGTCGTGGCGCTCGCGCGCGGCGTCCGCCTGTTCCTGCGACCACGCGTCCCAGCCGGTGCGCTCGTCGGTCACGGGGACCATCGCGATGCAGTCGACCGGGCAGGGCGGTACGCACAGGTCGCAGCCCGTGCACAGCGATTCGACGATCGTGTGCATCTGTTTCGGTGCGCCGATGATCGCGTCGACCGGGCACGCCTGCATGCACAGCGTGCAGCCGATGCACAGGCTTTCGTCGATGAACGCGACGGCGCGCGGATGCTCGGCGCCGTTGACGGGATTCAGCGGGATCACGGGCTTGCCGAGCAGGCGCGCGAGGCGTGCGATGCCTTCGGCGCCGCCGGGCGGGCACTGGTTGTAGTTCGCGTCGCCGGCGGCGATCGCTTCGGCGTACGGACGGCAGCCGTTATAGCCGCACTTCGTGCATTGCGTCTGGGGAAGCAGATCTTCGATGCGATCCGCGAGGGTCTTGGAATCGGTCACGGTGACAACGGGCGCAGCAGCGCCGAATGGCTCTCGGCCGCGTCTGGCGCGGCCGGAAAGGTTTGCCAAACCTTGATTATCGCCGATTTCCCGCATTGCGCTGGACGCTGTCTGTGCGCATAATCGAACCGCTTTTTTGCAGGGGCTCAGCAGGAGGGCGGCCGCATGCGGCGCGCTCGTTCCAGGGCAGCCGGCGCCGAGGCGGTGGGGGTGCCGGTCCGGATCAGGATCACGCGGCTCACATAGCAAAACGCCACCATGAATCAGCCAAAAATCAAAAGAGATCCTGAAGGTACACGCCGCCGCATCCTGATGGCGGCAGCCGAAGAGTTCGCGGGTGGAGGGCTGTTCGGCGCACGCGTCGACCAGATCGCGCGCCGGGCCGAGACCAACGAGCGCATGCTCTATTACTACTTCGGCAGCAAGGAGCAGCTGTTTACGGCCGTGCTCGAACACGCGTTCTCCGCGCTGACCGAGGCCGAGCGCGTGCTCGATCTGGATGGCGTCGCGCCCGTCGAGGCCGTCACGCGGCTCGCGCATTTCGTGTGGGACTACTACCGCGATCATCCCGAGCTGCTGCGGCTCATCAACAACGAGAACCTGCACGAAGCGCGCTACCTGCACAAGTCGACGCGGATCCGCGAGATGATGTCGCCGATCGTCGCGAAGCTCGGCAACGTGCTGATGCGCGGCCAGAAGGCCGGGCTGTTCCGCAGCGACGTCGATCCGCTGCGCTTCTACGTGACGCTGTCGGGGCTCGGCTATTACATCGTGTCGAACCGCTTCACGCTCGCCGCGACGCTCGGCCGCGACTTCAGCGAAGCCGACGAGCGCGCGGAGATGGTCAGGATGAACACCGAGTTGCTGCTCGCGTATCTGCTGCGGCGCTGAGTCGACGAACCGTCGAACCGACGCGCCGATGAACCGACGCGCCGATGAATCGATGAGTCGCCGCGAGCGCGACCGCCGGATAAAAAAACGCCGCCGTGCGCAAGCAACGGCGGCGTTTTTGCGTCGGGACGCGGTGCGTCAGGCGGCCTTGCGCGCCCGCGCGGGCTTGGCGCGCGTGCTGCCTGCGCGTTTCGCGGCAGGGGCGGCCTTCGCGACGGCCGTCCTGGCGGGTGCGACCGTCACGGCCGGCGCTTTCGGGCGCGTGCGTTTCGCGGCGGTGGCGCGCGCCGTCGTTTCAGGCTGCGGCGTGGCGGCCGGCACGGCGCCGATCGTGGTCGCGTCCTGTGCATCGGGAGGCAACTTCGTCGTGCCGTTCTTCGGTTCCGGCGCATGCTCGCGGATGAAGTCGCGCAACTGCGGATAGATGATCGTGCGCCAGCGGCGGCCCGAGAAGATCCCGTAGTGACCGCACTTCTCGGCGGTCAGGCTGCGGCGGTCGTCCTGCGGGATGCCCGTGCACAGCTCGTGCGCGACGTGCGTCTGGCCGCTGCCCGAGATGTCGTCGAGTTCACCCTCGATCGTCATCAGCGCGGTGTGCTTGATGTCCTGCGGACGCACGCGCTCGCCTTCGACATCCCACGTGCCTTCCGCGAGCCGGAATTCCTGGAACACGACGCGGATCGTCTCGAGGTAGTACTCGGCCGCCATGTCGAGCACCGCGTTGTACTCGTCGTAGAAGCGGCGGTGCGCCTCGGCGTCGTCCTCGTCGCCGCGCAGCAGGCTCTGGTAGAAGTCCCAGTGCGATTGCGCGTGACGTTCCGGGTTCATCGCGACGAAGCCCGTGTGCTGCAGGAAGCCCGGATACACGTGGCGGCCTTCGCCCGGATAGTTCGCGGGCACCGTGTGGATCACGTTGTTCTCGAACCACGCGGTCGAGTGCTGCGTCGCGAGCGAGTTCACCGACGTCGGGCTGCGGCGCGCGTCGATCGGGCCGCCCATCATCGTCATCGTGAGCGGCGTGTCCTCGCCGCGGCTCGCCATCAGCGAGATTGCCGCGAGCACCGGCACGGTCGGCTGGCACACGGAGATCACGTGCAGGTTGCGTGCGCCGATGTGGCGGATGAATTCCTGGATGTACGCGATGTAGTCGTGCAGGTGGAACGGGCCGACCTCGACCGGCACCATCCGCGCATCGATCCAGTCGGTGATGTACACCTTGTGATCCTGCAGCAGCGTGCGCACGGTGTCGCGCAGCAGCGTCGAGTGGTGGCCCGACAGCGGCGCGCAGACCAGCACGACCGGCTCGTCCTTCAGCTGCGTGACGGCATCGGCGTCGTCCGAATAGCGCTTGAAACGCAGCAGCCGGCAGAACGGCTTCTCGATGATCGTCTGCTCGACGATCGGGATGTTGTGGCCGTCCTTGACGATCTGGTGAATGTTGAATTCGGGCTTCTCGTAATCCTTGCCGAGCCGGTACATCAGTTCGTACGCGGCGGCCATCCGCGGCGCGCCGGGCATCAGCGAGAACGGGCTGGACGGATTGGCGAACGACTTGGAGGCGGCCTGGGCCCAGGCCGTGAGCGGGCTCAGCATCGCCCGCTGGAATTCGTGCAGTTGGTAAAGCATGCAGACTACTCCCGCTTGGGGGACGGTGCGCAGGGGCGTGTGGCGTCGCGGCGTGCCGTGTGGGTCAGCGACCGGCCATGTTGCAGTGCGGCCGGACAATCGAGTCGATCATATCGGACAACGATCAATGTTGCAATGCAACATTTTTCCGATTTTTCATCAAACGTTTGCGAATTGACGATCTCTGAAGAAGCCGCTCCACCCCCGGTCAGCGCCCCGTCGCCACGGCCGGTGCCGGCTGGCCGGCCGCGCGCGCCATCGCCTCTTCGTGGTGCATCAGGTTCATCGCGGTATGCACGAGCGCCACGTGCGAGAACGCCTGCGGGAAATTGCCGACGAGCCGGCCATCGACCGGATCGTATTCCTCGGCGAGCAGCCCGAGGTCGTTCGACAGCGCGAGCAGCCGGCTGAACAGCCGATGCGCGTCGTCGATCCGGCCGAGCAGCGCGTAGTTGTCGACCAGCCAGAAGCTGCACGCGAGGAACGTGCCTTCGCCCGGCGGCAGGCCGTCGTCGTACTCGGTAGTGCGGTAGCGCATCACGAGGCCGTCGTGCAGCAATTCCCGCTCGATCGCGTCGACCGTGCCGACGATGCGCGGGTCTTCCGGCGGCAGGAAGCCGAGCAGCGGCAGCAGCAGCACGCTCGCGTCGAGCTCGTCGCTGCCGTAGCTCTGGGCAAACGCCTGTTTGCCTTCATGCCATGCGTTGTCGCACACGTCCGCGTGGATCCGGTCGCGCAGCGCGCGCCAGCGGTCGAGCGACGCGGGCAGCCGGAACATCTCCGCCGACTTGATCGCGCGGTCGAACGCGACCCACGCCATCACCTTCGAGAACGTGAAGTGGCGGCGGCCGCCGCGCGTTTCCCAGATGCCCTCGTCGGGTTCCCGCCAGATCTTCTCGAGATGGTCGAGCAGCGAGCACTGGACGGACCACACCGTGTCGTCGGCCTGCAGGCCGCCCACGCGCGCGAGGTGCAGCGCGGCCATCACTTCGCCGAACACGTCGAGCTGGAGCTGGTTCGCGGCGCCGTTGCCGACGCGCACCGGTTTCGAATCCTGGTAGCCGGGCAGCCAGTCGAGCTCCATTTCCGGCAGCCGGCGCTCGCCCGCGATCCCGTACATGATCTGGATCTGCTCGGGCGAGCCGGCCATCACGCGGCCGAGCCACGTGCGCCACGCGCGCGCCTCGTCGTAATAGCCGCCGCGCATCAGCGCGAGCAGCGTGATCGTCGCGTCGCGCAGCCAGCAGTAGCGGTAGTCCCAGTTGCGGTTGCCGCCGATCTTCTCGGGCAGCGACGTGGTCGGCGCCGCGACGATGCCGCCGGTCGGCTCGTACGCGAGCGCCTTCAGCGTGATCAGCGAACGGCGCACGGCGGCCGCGTAGCGGCCCTGCACCTGGCAGCGGCCCGACCATTCGAGCCAGTAGTTCTCGGTGCGCGCGAGCATCGATAGCGGATCGCGCGCGGGCGGCAGCCGCAGGTGCGACGCCGCATAGCTGAGCGAAAACGGCACACGTTCGTCGGCGCTCACCGTGAATTCCGCGAGCGTATGGAGGTTCTTGCCGGTGAGCGGCACCGGCGTGCGCAGCACGACGGTATCGGGGCCGGCGATCGCCTTCATGCCGTCCTCGCGCGTCAGCTGCGTGACCCACGGGATCGAGAAACCGTAGTCGAAGCGCAACACCAGTTCCATGCGCATCTTCATCGTGCCGTGGCGGCCGACGACGATCCGCACCAGTTCGGACCAGCCGTTGCCGGGCGGCATGAAGTCGATCACGGTGACCGCGCCGTCGGCGCTTTCGTAGTCGGTTTCGAGGATCAGCGTGTCGCCGCGATAGCGGCGCGTCGTGTGCGTGATCGCGGCGTCGGCGGCCGGCGCGAGCAGCCAGCGGCCGTGCTCGGGCGTGCCGACCAGCGCCGCGAAACAGGCGCCCGAATCGAAGCGGGGCCAGCACAGCCAGTCGACGGAGCCGTCTTTCGAGATCAGCGCGGCGGTGTGGCCGTCGCCGACGAGGGCGTAGTCTTCGATCAGGGCGGGCATGGGCAAGCGGTCCTTGGATATTCGAGTTCACGATGCAGGGCTGCGGCGCCCGGGCTTCACGCGCCGGCGTCGCGCCCCGTATACTCGCCCGGGCGGCGGAGCGCATGAACGGCCGGCGTTTCGTCCTATCTCAACACTTGAAGCGACTCGATGCAAGGAGGATTCAATGCCCAACCGTTTACGCGAGCGTGACGCGCGCGCTTCGACACGAGGGTTCCCGCTTAGGTTCGCTCACTGGATGAAAGGTTTCGCGCTCGTGCTTTCCTTGTCCGCGACCCACGCCTTCGCGCAACAATCGCCGGCACCGGCCGACGGCGTCTACAACCTGCTCGTCGGCACCTATACGGGGCACGGCAGCGACGGGATCTACGTGTACCGCTTCGATACGAAAACGGGCAGCATCGCGCCCGTGTCGTCGGCGAAGACCGTGAATCCGTCCTACCTGTTGCCGAGCCGCGACGGTCGCACCGTCTACGCGGTCAACGAACTGCCCGGCGACAACGGGCCGGCCGCGCAGCGCGGCGGCATCAGCGCGTTCGGCTTCGATCCGAAGACGGGGGCGCTCACGTTCATCGACCGCGTGTCGTCGGAAGGGAACGATCCTTGCTATCTCGCGCTGTCACCGGACGGCAAGTACCTCGTCACGGCCAACTACTCGGTCGCGGCCGATCCGGGCGGCAGCTTCGCCGTGTTCCCGATCCGCGACGGCGGCGCGGCCGGCCCGGCCGTGCTGACGGTGCATCACGAGGGCAAGGGGCCCGTGAAGGGGCGCCAGGACGGCGCGCACGTGCACTCGACGGTGTTCTCGCCCGACGGCCGCTACCTGTTCGTGCAGGACCTCGGCGCGGACAAGCTCTACGGCTACCGCTACACGGTGGACGGCAGCCGCGGGCTGATCAGCCCGACCGACACGCGCTACACGCCGGTGAAGGCCGGCTCCGGCCCGCGTCACATGGTATTCAGCGCCGACGGCCGGTTCGCGTACGTGACGAGCGAACTCAACGCGTCGGTCGAGGTGTTCGGCTACCGCGACGGCAAGCTGACACCGGTCGAGACGCTGCCGATGACGGTGCCGGGCTTCAAGGGCAAGGTCGGCGGCGGCGCGCTCCACCTGTCGCCGGACGGCCGCTTCCTGTACGCGAGCAATCGCGGCGACGTGAACGAAATCGTGATCTACGCGGTGAACCAGGCCGACGGCCGGCTGAAGACCGTCGGGCGCCAGTCGAGCCTCGGCAGGACGCCGCGTGAATTCCTGATCGATCCGACCGGCAAGTGGCTGATCGTCGGCAACCAGGACAGCGACACGTTCTACGTGTTCAGCCGCGACGTCCAGACGGGGCAGCTCGGCGCGAATCCGCAGAAGGTGGCGGTCGGCAGCCCGGTCGACTTCAAGCTGGTGCCGGCGGCGCTGTAAAGCGCCGTTCATGAAAAAAGGGCGCTGCCGAGGCAGCGCCCTTGTTCGTCCGGGCGGCCGCTTGCGCGGGGCGCCCGGATCGATCGTCGGCGGCCGTGCGGCCGCCATGCTCAGTCGGCCGCGGCCGGCACGAGCACCTCGCGGCTGCCGTTGATGCCCATCGGCGACACCAGTCCGGCCGCCTCCATCTGCTCGACGAGGCGCGCGGCGCGGTTGTAGCCGATGCGCAACTGGCGCTGCACCGACGAGATCGACGCGCGCCGCGTGCGCACGACGAACGCGACCGCTTCGTCGTACAGCGGATCGGCCTCCGCATCCGGCGCTTCGCCGAACAGGTCCTGCGTCGCGCCGTCGGCGGCCGGGCCGTCCAGAATCCCTTCCTCGTACTGCGGCTCGCCGAACTGCTTCAGGTATTCGACGATCCGGTGCACTTCCTCGTCCGCGACGAACGCGCCGTGCACGCGCTGCGGGTAGCCCGTGCCCGGCGGCAGGAACAGCATGTCGCCCTGGCCGAGCAGCGATTCGGCGCCCATCTGGTCGAGGATCGTGCGCGAGTCGATCTTCGACGACACCTGGAACGCGACGCGCGTCGGGATGTTCGCCTTGATGAGGCCGGTGATCACGTCGACGGACGGGCGCTGGGTCGCGAGGATCAGGTGGATGCCGGCCGCGCGCGCCTTTTGCGCGAGACGGGCGATCAGCTCCTCGATCTTCTTGCCGGCGACCATCATCAGGTCGGCCAGCTCGTCGATCACGACGACGATCAGCGGCAGCTTCGACAGCGGCTCGGGATCGTCGGGCGTCAGCGAGAACGGGTTGCCGATCTTCTTTTCCTTCGCCTCCGCGTCGCGGATCTTCTGGTTGAAGCCCGCGAGATTGCGCACGCCGACGGCCGACATCAGCCGGTAGCGTTTCTCCATTTCGCCGACGCACCAGTTCAGTGCGTTCGCCGCGAGCTTCATGTCGGTGACGACCGGCGCGAGCAGGTGCGGGATGCCTTCGTAGACCGACAGCTCGAGCATCTTCGGGTCGATCATGATCAGCCGCACGTCCTCGGGCGTCGCCTTGTACAGCAGCGACAGGATCATCGCGTTGATCGCGACCGACTTGCCCGAACCCGTCGTGCCGGCGACCAGCATGTGCGGCGCCTTCGCGAGATCGGTGACGACCGGGTGGCCGGTGATGTCCTTGCCCATCGCGATCGTCAGCTGCGACGCCGAATGCTGGTATTGGCGCGACTCGAGGATTTCCGACAGGCGGATCATCTGGCGTTTCGCGTTCGGCAGCTCGAGGCCCATGCAGGTCTTGCCGGGAATCGTCTCGACGACGCGGATCGACGTGAGGCCGAGGCCGCGCGACAGGTCCTTCATCAGGCCGACGATCTGGCTGCCGCGCACGCCGAGCGCGGGTTCGATCTCGAAGCGCGTGATCACCGGGCCGGCCGATGCGCCGACCACCGTCACCGGCACCTTGAACTCCTGCAGGCGCTGCTCGATGACCTGGGCCGTCTGCGCGAGGTGTTCCTCGGTGATCGTTTCGACGTCGTCGGACGCGGGCTCGAGCAGGTCGAGCGTCGGCAGCTCCACGTTGAACGACGCGGGTGCGTGGAATTCGAACGCGTTCGGGCGCGGCTGGCGCGCGGGCGCGGCCGATGCGTCGGCGGCCGGGGCGCCCGATTCCGCCGGTGCCGGCGGCACGGTGGCCGCGGGAGGCGTTGCGGTCGGAAGCGGCACGGTCGTGGCGGCCGGGATCGTGATGCCGGTTGTCGCGGGCGTCGTGCCGATGTCGGACATGGACCAACTCGCCGGCGCAGCGGCGGGAGCCGGCGGGGTGGTGAACGACGGGGCCTGCGGCAGCGGTGCGGACGCGATGGATTGCGCCGGTGTCGCCGTGTCGACGGAGCCGCCCGGCGCGGAGTAGGTCGGCAATGCCGAGACCGACGGGGGCGCGGAAGTCGGCGACGCGGCCGGTGCCGTCGTGGCCGGGGCAGCGGCGAAGGATGCCGTCGCGCCATTTGTCGCGGCAGGCGTGGCGCCGAACGCGGCGGGCGCGGCAACGGCGACCGTGTTCATCGGGGCGAGTGCGCCGGAAGACGGTGTCTGGGCGAAGGCAGTGGCAGCGACAGGCGCGGCGCCGGTTGTCGTCTGCGTCGCTCCAGTCGTCGCGGCCGGCACACCGAATGCCGAACCGCCAGGCATGCGGGTGGTCGATGCTGCCGAAGGCGTCGCCGATGCGGTCGACGTTGCGGCCAATGCGCTGCCCGACGAGGCGAAAGACGCGGCGGCAGGCGACACCGGCGTGCGTTGCGCAGGTTGCGATCCGGTTGCGCTGAAGGACGTGCCGGTCGATGCGGGCGCCGTGGCGGCTGCCACGGTCGGCGCGGATGCGAAAGGCTGCGCGGTGGCCGGGCCGGAAGCGCCCGCCGCAGACGTCAGGGCGGAAGCCGCAGCGGCTGCGTTTGGCGCGGCCGCAAAAGGTTGTGCCGTTGTCAGGTCGGAGACGCCAGTCACGGGCATGGGGGCGGATGTCGCCGCTGCCGCGGTCGGAGCGGGTGCGGACGCCTGCGCGGCGGACGGGGCGGCGGCACTTGTCGAAGGCGTTCGGGCAGGCGTCGTCGGTGAGGGCGCCGGCGTGATCGTGCTCGATGCCGGATCCGTGGCGTCGATCGTCGACGCCGCGGCAGCCGGCGCGTGAATGCCGGAACCGTACGCAGTACCCGTGACACTCACCGGCGTGGACGGTGCAATGGGAGCAGCAGGTGCAACAGACGATTCCGATGCGGCCGGTCGCGACAGCGAACCGGCGCCCGGGTTTGTCATGCCGGTAAACGCAGGCGCTGCCGCGACAGGTGTGCTGTTCGGCGTGTTCGCGGGCACCGGCGCGGCAGAACCGGATGCGCTGCCGACGGGCGACGACGCGTCAGCTGCCGAGGTCGTCTGCGCGCCAGCGAAGGGCTCAGCGGACAAAGGCTTCGACCATGATGCGGGGGAGGGCGCGGCGTCGACGGACGCAGGTTCCATGACCGCGGTGGCCGGTGCCGCCGGTGCCGGTGGCGTGGCGCGTTGCATGCCTGCAGGCAACGGAGCGGTTTCGCCACCGTGCTTTGCTGCCGCGTGCCAGACCGTTCCCGTCACGGCGCCGGCCGGTGCCGTGTTCGACGCGGCCGAGGCTGCCGTCGTCGCTGCTGCGACGGGCACTGCATCGGCACGCGGCTGCGTCGGCGTTGCCGCGATCGACGAAGCGGAGAGGGGAGGCGGCGTGACCGGCTGGACCGGCTTCACGACATCCTGCGTCGCGTGCGCGTGTTCTTTCGCGACGACCGATACGGCGGTATCGGCAAGCGCCGTAGCTTGCGATTGGACCTGGCCGGCAATTCCGGCGGCCGTTGCCGTATCCTTCGCATCGACGGTGCGGCCCGTGGCGCTTACGGTCGACGTGACAGCGGCCGAAGGCGTCTCGACCGCTGCGCTCTCGGCCACCGACTCGTCCGCGTCCGACGGTGGCACGGCAATCGGGCTTTCATGCGACGCGCCGAGCCCGGAAACCGGCGGGCTGACGATGTCTTCCCAAGGCGCAAAGTCGATCGGGGCATCGAATGCCGGCGCGGCTGGTGCATCGGCGCCATGCCGATGCTCGCGGTCCGCGTGACGCGTCGGCGCATCGGTTTCGACGCCGGGATCCGGCATGGCATGCCGCACGGCCTCGCCGAACACCGGGGTACCCGTATCGACAGCAGGTACGCGCACGCCCGGCTCGGCCGGCATGAACGCATCCAGCACGATCGGTGCGTCGTCGGATGGCGTCACGGCCTCGTCGAATGCCACGCCATCCGTATCGACGGCAGGCACGCGCATGCTCGGCTCCGCCGGCATGAATGCATCCAGCACGATCGGTGCGTCGTCATAGGCCGGCGCGGCTTCGTGCGCGTCCGGACGGACTGCGTCGCGGGGCGCGGCCTGATGCGCGTTCGCAACGATCCCGGCCGGTACGGCCGTCGACGCCGACGCGGCGACGCTGCCCGCCGCTGCAACCGCGCCGGCCACGGTCGCCGCGGCGGCCGGCGCCGACGACGCATCGGCCTGCCGCACACCGTCCAGCGTCGCCCACTGCGCGGTACTGGCTTCGATCGAGCGCAGCGTGTCGTGAACGCTCGGTGCTGGCGTAATCGGCTCCGCGGGCTGTTGCACCCACGCGTAGAGCGGCGCGCGTGCCGGGGCCGGCGGCGCGGGGCGGCGTCGTGCGGCGTCCGGCGACTGGCCGGCGGCGCCGACGCCCGTCACCGGGCGGGCGGGCGTGCGCGGCGGCGTCGCGGCGGCCGGGCGCGGCGTGACCGCGGTGCGCGGCGCGGCCGGTTGCTTCAGCGCGGCTGCGGCCGGTCGCGCGGCGGTCGGTTGCGGCCGCACGGGCTCGAACCCGGCCGGCAGCGGGGCCGGACTCGGGCGCGGCACCTGGCTGTTCGCGGCGGCGCGCGCGAGGCTGGCGGTGCTGCCGGTCGTCGGGGGCGGCATGGCGCTCGTTGCGCCCGGTGCGGGCGGCGGCGGCATGCGATTGGCCGACGTCGGCTTCAGCCAGCCCGTCGGCGCGACCGGCTCGGCGAGCGGACGCGGCGCGGGCTTGCTGCGCGGCTTCGGCCGCGCCTGCGGATCGGGCTTCCACAACGTCGGGCGCGAATACCGGCCGTTTTGCCGCGGCGCCATCGAGTTGACGGTATGGGCGGTGGTCGGCTGCACGATGTCGTCGTCGCGATGCAGCGCGCTGCGCGGCAGGTCGGCAACGCCGCGCACGTCGTCGTCGTCGACGTCGCGCGCGAGCTTGACGCCGAACGACGTGTCGACCCAGGCGGCGAACTGCCGCCAGCCGATGCCGGTCAGCCACGGCAGGCCCGCGAAGAACAGCACGACCATCGCGACCGGCGTGCCGATCGGGCCGAGCACATGCGCGAAGCCGTTCGAGAACGCGTGGCCGAGCGCATTCGAGTCGGGGCCCGACAGCGGGCTCGTCAGCGCGCAGCTCGCGACGAACACGGCCGCGAAGCCGAGCCACAGGCGAATCGAGCCGCGGCCGGCGAGTCCGCCGCCGCCGGGCAGCATCGCCTGAACGAGACGCCAGATGAGAAGGAGGAACCAGACGGCGGAGATGCCGAACCAGCCGAAGACAACCGTGTGCATGCTTTGATGAAACAGGAAGAGGGCGGGGAGCGCGGTGCGCGACCCGCCGAGTTTAACCGGCCGACGAACAGGACTCTAAGGCAGTTTGAAGGCGTCGAAGCGCTTCCAGGCCGCGGGACGCATGCGTCCGGGATCCGCGCGCGGCGAAGGCGGCCGATCGGCCTTCGCCCGCGCGCTGCATCAGGGGCTCCGGCGCGCGAAGGTCAGCGTCGCGCCGGCTTCGGTCACGATCTGCAACTGCTGCGGCTCGCGCATCTGCACGCCGGTCTTCCCGATGTGCGCGAGCGCATCGAGGTACGCGTGCTCGAGCTGGCCGCCGAGCGTGTTCGTGCATGCCATGCGCGTGCCGGCGAGCGGCCCGAAGCTCAGCAGGCCGTTCTTCAGCGCATAGGTTCCCGTATAGCGGTTGCAGCCCGAAAAGCCGCTGGCGCGCCGGACGCCCGCTTCGGTGGACAGCGCGAGCTTGATCGGCTCGCCGTTGTCGCCGTGCGGAATCGTGCGCGGCGTGCCGTCGGCGTTCACCCAGCTCGTGAGCTCCCAGCTCGTGTCGTCGAGCAGCTGGACGGCGGCGGGGTTGTACGGGTCGGGTGCGGGGGCGGCGGAATCGGGGTGGGTCGGCATCGCGCAGGCGGCGAGAAGCGTGGCAAGCGTCAACGCGCAGAGCGGCGCGCGCAGCGGGCGAAGCAGGCCGGTGCGTGCGCGTGCGGCGGCGGACAGGTGGGACATGAGCCTCGTTCCTCATCGGATTCTGATCAAGGCGTAAGAGTAACGCACCCGCCCCGCGCGAGGCGAGCCGACACTTCGCGCGTGAAAACGTTCGCAATCCGCCCGCGAGCCTCGCGCTGCGGGGGGCGATGCGACGAAACCGGCCGGACCGGCGCGGGTGCGCGTGAGGTGTGCGTCGGGTGTGCGTGTTAACATCGAAGCCGTTTTCGTCCTCCAACAGAACCAGCGGGAAATCACATGCAGATCGGTCAGCGGCTCGGTACGCCGCTCTCACCCTCGGCCACGCGCGTCATGCTGCTCGGCGCGGGCGAACTCGGCAAGGAAGTCATCATCGCGTTGCAGCGGCTCGGCGTCGAAGTCGTCGCGGTCGACCGCTATCCGGACGCACCGGGCCATCAGGTCGCGCATCGCGCGCACGTGATCGACATGACCGACGCCGCCGCGCTGCGCGCGGTCGTCGAGGCCGAGCGTCCGCACCTGATCGTGCCGGAGATCGAGGCGATCGCAACCGATGCGCTCGCGGCGATCGAGGCGGCCGGCCTGGCCGAGGTGATCCCGACCGCACGCGCGACGCAGCTCACGATGAACCGCGAAGGCATTCGCCGTCTCGCGGCCGAGGAACTCGGGCTGGCAACTTCGCCGTACGCGTTCGCCGATTCGTTCGACGCGTTCAGCGCGGCCGTCGCGAAGATCGGCATGCCGTGCGTCGTGAAGCCGGTGATGTCGTCGTCGGGCAAGGGACAGTCGGTCGTGCGGACCGAGGCCGACGTGAAGCCCGCCTGGGACTACGCGATGGCGGGCGGCCGCGTGAACCACGGCCGCGTGATCGTCGAGGGCTTCGTCGATTTCGACTACGAGATCACGCAGCTGACCGTGCGCGCGATCGACCCCGCGACGCTCGAGACGCGCACCTACTTCTGCGAGCCGGTCGGCCACGTGCAGGTGGCGGGCGACTACGTCGAATCGTGGCAGCCGCAGCCGATGAGCGCCGTCGCGCTGGAAAAGTCGCGCGAGATCGCGCACAAGGTGACCGAGGCGCTCGGCGGGCGCGGGCTGTTCGGCGTCGAGCTGTTCGTGCGCGGCGACGAAGTCTGGTTCTCCGAGGTGAGCCCGCGGCCGCACGACACCGGCCTCGTCACGCTCGCATCGCAGCGCCAGTCGGAGTTCGAATTGCACGCGCGCGCGATTCTCGGGCTGCCGGTCGATCCGACGCTCGGCTCGCCGGCCGCGTCCGCGGTGATCTACGGCGGGCTCGACGAGCGCGGTATCGCGTTCGAGGGCGTGCGCGACGCGCTGGCCGTGCCGGGCGCCGACCTGCGCCTGTTCGGCAAACCGGAAAGCTTCGCGAAGCGGCGCATGGGCGTCGCGCTCGCGACCGGCGCGACCGTCGACGAAGCCCGCGAACGCGCGAAGCGCGCCGCGGCGGCCGTGCGGCCCGTGTCGGCACGCTGACCGGACCAGGAGAGCGCGATGGCGTCGACATGGCAGCGGATCGGACGGCTCGGCAAGCTGGGCGCCGCGCTGGCGCTGGTCGCGAGTCTCGCGGGGTGCGGCCTCGCGGCCGCGCCGTGCCGGGTCGCATCGGCCGGGCTGAAGATCGTGCCGCTCGTCGGCCACGTCGCGGCCGCGCCGACCGACGCGTGCGCCGACGTCATCGATCCCTGACCGGCGAACCCTCGATCCGTAGCCAACCATAACCAACGACAATCGCGCGTCCCGCGAGGGCTGCTTCCACCCGTCTCGTGAGAGGAACTGCATGATTCGCCACACCCTTGCCGCGCTCGCGCTGGCCGGCACCGCCGTTTCCGTCGCGCAGGCCGCGCAACTGACCGTCGAGGAGATCGACGCCGATGCGCGCGTGCAGACCCTCTATCAGTGCGCGAACCAGAAGCAGCCGGTACGCGTGTCGTACTGGCGCGCGGGCAACGGCCAGAGCTTCGCGCTGGTGCCGGTCAACGGGCAGCAGCTGCTGTTCGTCGATACCGTTTCGGCGTCGGGCGCGCGTTACCAGGCCGGACGCTATACCTGGTGGACGAAGGGCAAGGAAGGGACGCTGCGCGACGAGATCGCCGACCAGAACGCGGCACCGCTGCTGGGCGACTGCGTGCAGGTCGAGAAGAAGAAAAAGAAGAAGGGTTGAACGCGGCGCGCGATCGGCTACGCCGCGCGGGCGTGCCGGTTGCCGCGATCGATGCGGGCAGCCGGGTTCGACCTCGGACCGGAAGGTGGCGCCGGCGGCGCCCGGGCTCGCCGGCCGCCGGTTGATTCCTCGCGGCAGCTGCCCCGCGGCAGATGCCCGAGATTCGACCCCGTATTTCCACCATCAGCCGATCGAGATAGCCCGATCGCACGACGCATCCGCCCCGCGCCGGCCTGCCGGCGCACGCCGTGAGCCGCCGCCGGGGCCGTTCGCGGCGTTGTCACGGACAGATTGCTGCGCAGTGCTACAATACGGCCCTTTCCGCCGGCATTCGCGCCGAACGGAGTCCGCACGGCCTGTGGCGCCCGCTGTTCGAATTGAACCGGTCCCGAGCGCCAGAGCGGCGCCGCGCGGCGCGCCGCGGCTCCGTCTACTTCCGAAATGTGATGAGCGCAGGCCCGGCCGGCCTGACGCACGAAGTCCCCGCCGCGCCTTTTGAGCGAAACGCCACCATGTCCGATTCTGTCGCCAAGCCAGTCGACGCAACCTTCGATCAATTCGGCCTTGCCGCCGATATCCTGAAAGCCATTGCGGAGCAGGGCTATACGACGCCGACGCCGATCCAGGCGCAGGCCATTCCGGTCGTGCTCGCCGGCCGCGACGTCATGGGCGCCGCGCAAACGGGCACCGGCAAGACCGCGAGTTTCTCGCTGCCGATCCTCCAGCGCCTGCTGCCGCAGGCCAACACGAGCGCATCACCCGCGCGCCACCCGGTGCGCGCGCTGATCCTCACGCCGACCCGCGAGCTCGCCGACCAGGTCGCCGCGAACGTGCATGCGTACGGGAAGCACACGCCGTTGCGCAGCGCGGTCGTGTTCGGCGGCGTCGACATGAACCCGCAGATGGCCGAGTTGCGCCGCGGCGTCGAGATCCTGATCGCGACGCCGGGCCGCCTGCTCGACCACGTGCAGCAGAAGACCGCGAACCTCGGGCAGGTGCAGATGCTCGTGCTCGACGAGGCCGACCGGATGCTCGACATGGGCTTCCTGCCGGACCTGCAGCGCATCCTGAACCTGCTGCCGAAGGAACGCCAGACGCTGCTGTTCTCGGCCACCTTCTCGCCGGAAATCAAGAAGCTCGCGTCGACCTACCTGCGCAACCCGCAGACGATCGAGGTCGCGCGCAGCAACTCGACCAACGCGAACGTCACGCAGATCGTCTACGACGTCGCCGAAGGCGACAAGCAGGCCGCTGTCGTGCAGCTGCTGCGCGATCGCGGGCTCAAGCAGGTGATCGTGTTCTGCAACAGCAAGATCGGCGCGAGCCGGCTGGCCCGCAACCTCGAGCGCGACGGCGTGGTCGCGTCGGCGATCCACGGCGACAAGACGCAGATCGAGCGGATGCAGGCCCTCGACGCGTTCAAGCGCGGCGAGATCGAGGCGCTGGTCGCGACCGACGTGGCCGCGCGCGGCCTCGACATCGCCGAACTGCCGGCCGTGATCAACTTCGACCTGCCGTTCAACGCGGAAGACTACGTGCACCGGATCGGCCGCACGGGCCGCGCGGGTGCGACGGGCGATGCGCTGTCGCTGTGCAGCCCGAACGAGCGCAAGCAGCTCGCCGATATCGAAAAACTGATCAAGCGTCCGCTCGAGGTGCAGACGCTCGCGCTCGACAAGCCGGCGCGCCATCGTCACGACGATCGTGGCGGCGAGCGCGGGGGCGACCGTAGTGAGCGCGGTGATCGCGGCGGCCGTCGCGATCGCGACGAGCATCGCGGCGCGTCGGGGCGTCGTCCGGGCGGGTCCGAGCGCGGCCATCACCGTCGCCACGAGGCGCCGGTCGACGACTTCTTCCTGAAGCCGTACGAACCGTCGGCGCCGGCGAAACAGCCGGAAGAGACCAAGTCCGCGCAGCAGCCCGAGAAGAAGGGGCCGAAGCGTCAGGTCGCCGCGCTGCTGGGCGGCTTCGGGATGCCGCGCAAGCCGTCGGCGTAAGCGGGCGGTTCAGGCGGTCGGTGCGGCGCGCGAGCGCTGCCGCGGAAACGGGTACATGCGATGAGCATGTGCCCGTTTTTCATTGGGCGAGACGATTCGTGAAGGAGCGGGCGAGATGGGCGACGACTTGCCGCGTGGGGCGGGGCAGCCTGCAGGACTAGTCCGATGCCGTGTCGCCGGCGGGCGTTCCGTTCAGGCTGCCATCACGCTTGCATGCGACCGGACTCACCGCTGACGGACGCAGGAACGCGGTCGACACGAACGGGTGTCCCGCGAGCGCCTCTCAACCGGCGCGTGGCCCGAAGCGACGCGCCCACGCATCGGTCGCGGCCGCGTAGAACGCATCGAGCGTATCGATCGACGGATCGCCATCGGCCCACAGGCCGAGATGCGCGGCGGCGGCGCGCAGCGCCGGCAGCGGATCGTCGCGCTCGAGCGCGATCGCGCCCGTCTGCTTGCTGAGCTTTTCGCCGTTCGCGTCGACGACGACGGGCACGTGCAGGTACGCCGGCGTCGGCACGCCGAGACAGCGCTGCAGGTAGATCTGGCGCGCGGTCGAGTCGAGCAGGTCGGCGCCGCGCACGACGTGCGTGATGCCCGCGTCGGCATCGTCGACCACGACCGCGAGCTGATACGCCCATTGGCCGTCGGCGCGCTTCAGCACGAAATCGCCGACCTCGGTCGCGAGGTTCTGCGCTTGAGTGTGCTGCCAGCGGTCGTTGAACGTGACGAGCGCCGCGTCGCCGTCCGGCACGCGCAGCCGCCACGCGCGGGCGGGCTTGCCGTGCAGGCCGGTGCGGCACGTGCCCGGGTAGGCGAGCGTCGTGTGGCGCTCGTGCGCGGCGCGCAGCGAATCGGCGATTTCCTTGCGCGTGCAGCCGCACGGATAGACGAGCCCCGCGGCGACGAGCCGTTCGAGCGCGGCCGCATAGTCGGCCTCGCGCGTGCTTTGCCACACGGGCGGCTCGTCGGGCGTCATGCCGAAATGCGCGAGCGTCGCGAGGATGTCGTCGGCGGCGCCGGGCACCGTGCGCGGGCCGTCGATGTCCTCGATGCGCACGAGCCATGCGCCACCGTGCGCGCGCGCGTCGAGCCAGCTCGCGAGCGCGCCGACCAGCGAGCCGAAATGCAGCGGGCCGGTGGGCGACGGCGCGAAGCGGCCGCGGTAGCCGTTCATCGGGACGCGGTGCGACGCGCGCTTACGCGGCGCTGGCTGCCTGCGCGCAGGCCGGGCACGACTTGCCGGGCACGTAGCTCGGCGCTTGCTGGGCTTCCGGCGTGACGACCGCGCGGCACGCGAAGCACGTGACGTTCTCGGTCGGCTGCAGTTGCGGGTTCAGCGCGGTGCGGTAGTCGAACACGAAGCAGTCGCCGTGATAGTGCGCGCCGCCGACTTCCTCGAAGTACTTCAGGATCCCGCCCTCGAGCTGGTACACGTTCTCGATGCCGATTTCCTTCATGTGGATCGCCGCCTTCTCGCAGCGGATGCCGCCGGTGCAGAACGACACGACCGTCTTGCCCTCGAGATCGGCGCGGTTCGCGTCGATCACTTCCGGAAACTCGCTGAACTTGTCGATCCGGTAGTCGAGCGCGTCGTCGAACGTGCCGACGTCCACTTCGAACGCGTTGCGCGTGTCGAGCATCACGACCGGGCGGCCGGCGTCGTCGTGGCCGCGGTCGAGCCACGCCTTCAGCGTGTGCGCGTCGACCGACGGCGCGCGACCGAGCTCCGGCTTGATCGCGGGCTTCTTCATCGTGATGATCTCGCGCTTCAGGCGCACGAGCATCCGGCGGAACGGCTGCGAGTCGGACAGGCTCTCCTTGAACTGCAGCGTCGCGAACTTGCCTTCGAACAGCGGATCGTGGCGGAGGTAGTCGATGAATGCGTCGGTCGCGTCGCGCGGGCCGGCGATGAACAGGTTGATGCCTTCCGGCGCGAGCAGGATCGTGCCGCGCAGGCCGAGTTCGTTGCAGCGGGCGGTGACGAGCGGGCGCCATTGCTCGGTCGCGTCGAGCGACACGAAGTGGTAGGCGGCGAGGTTGACGATGGTCATGATGGTCCGACGGGAAAACGGCCGCGACCGTGCGGCGGGCGCACGGTGGCCCCGCAAAAAAGGGTGCGAAGCCGGGGCGGTGATTCGAAAACCCGTATTATCCCGCAAACTGCACGTCTGCCGGCACCCGGCCGTTCGGCCGGCGTCGCGCGCATCGGCCGAACGGCCGGGCGCGGGGATTTTTTGGGCAGCCTGCGCGGCGACGCGGCTACAATAACGCCCATGTCAGATCCCCGCTTCGTCCATCTTCGCGTTCACTCCGAATTCTCGATTGCCGACGGCATCGTGCGTCTCGACGACATCGTCAAGGCGGCGGCCGCGGACGGCCAGGGCGCGCTCGCCCTCACCGATCTCGGCAACGCGTTCGGCCTCGTCCGTTTCTACCAGGAAGCCCGCGGCAAGGGCATCAAGCCGATCGCAGGCTGCGACGTCTGGATCACCAATCCGGACGATCGCGACAAACCGTCGCGCCTGCTGCTGCTGGTGAAGGACAAGACCGGCTACCTGAACCTGTGCGAACTGCTGTCGAAGGCATGGCTCACGAACCAGTACCGCGGCCGCGCAGAGCTCGACGCGAGCTGGCTCGACGGCGAGCTGTCGCAAGGGCTGCTCGCGCTGTCGGGCGCGCAGCAGGGCGACATCGGGCTCGCGTTCGCGGCCGGTAACGAGGAGGCCGCGCGCCGGCACGCCGAGCGCTGGGCGAAGGTGTTCCCGGGCGGCTTCTACATCGAGCTGCAGCGTTACGGCCAGCCGGGCGCCGAGGCGTACATCCAGCAGGCCGCGACGCTCGCCGCGTCGCTGAAGCTGCCGGTCGTCGCGACGCATCCGACGCAGTTCATGACCGACGACGATTTCACCGCGCACGAAGCGCGCGTGTGCATCTCGGAAGGCGACATGCTCGCGAATCCGCGGCGCCAGAAGCGCTTCACGACCGATCAGTACTTCCGCACGCAGGACGAGATGGTCGCGCTGTTCGCCGACCTGCCGTCGGCGGTCGCGAACACGGTCGAGATCGCGAAGCGCTGCAACCTGAAGCTCGAACTCGGCAAGCCGAAGCTGCCGCTGTTCCCGACGCCGGACGGCATGTCGCTCGACGATTACCTCGTCCAGCTGTCGAAGGAGGGGCTCGAGAAGCGCCTCGAACAGCTGTATCCGGATGCGGCGGAGCGCGACGCGCAGCGCGACACGTACTACAAGCGGCTCGAATTCGAGTGCGGGACCATCACGAAGATGGGCTTCCCGGGCTACTTCCTGATCGTGGCCGACTTCATCAACTGGGCGAAGAACAACGGCGTGCCGGTCGGTCCGGGCCGCGGCTCGGGTGCCGGTTCGCTGGTCGCGTACGCGCTCGGCATTACCGATCTGGACCCGCTGCGCTACAACCTGCTGTTCGAGCGATTCCTGAATCCGGAACGCGTGTCGATGCCCGACTTCGACATCGACTTCTGCCAGCACGGCCGCGATCGCGTGATCCAGTACGTGAAGGAAAAATACGGCGCGGATGCCGTGTCGCAGATCGCCACCTTCGGCACGATGGCCGCGAAGGCGGCCGTGCGCGACATCGGCCGCGTGCTCGATCTCGGCTACATGTTCACCGACGGCGTCGCGAAGCTGATCCCGTTCAAGCCGGGCAAGCACGTGACCATCGCCGACGCGATGAAGGAAGAGCCGCAGCTGCAGGAGCGCTACGACCACGAGGACGAAGTGCACCAGCTGCTCGACCTCGCGCAGCGCGTCGAGGGCCTGACGCGTAACGTCGGGATGCACGCGGGCGGCGTGCTGATCGCGCCCGGCAAGCTGACCGATTTCTGCCCGCTGTACACGCAGGGCGACGACGGCGGCGTCGTCAGCCAGTACGACAAGGACGACGTCGAAGCCGTCGGCCTCGTGAAGTTCGACTTTCTGGGTCTCACGACGCTGACGATCCTCGACTGGGCCGAGCGCTACATTCGCCGCCTCGATGCGTCGAAGGCCGACTGGTCGCTCGCGCAGGTGCCGCTCGACGATCCGGCGTCGTTCCAGATCCTGAAGAAGGCCAACACGGTCGCCGTGTTCCAGCTGGAAAGCCGCGGGATGCAGGGCATGCTGAAGGATGCGCAGCCCGACCGCTTCGAGGACATCATCGCGCTCGTGTCGTTGTACCGTCCGGGCCCGATGGACCTGATCCCGAGCTTCTGCGCACGGAAGCACGGCCGCGAGAAGGTCGACTATCCGGATCCGCGCGTCGAACCCGTCCTGAAAGAGACCTACGGCATCATGGTCTATCAGGAGCAGGTGATGCAGATGGCGCAGATCATCGGCGGCTACTCGCTCGGCGGCGCCGACCTGTTGCGTCGCGCGATGGGCAAGAAGAAGCCCGAGGAAATGGCCAAGCACCGCGAGATCTTCGCCGAGGGTGCGGCGAAGAACGGCCTGACGCGCGAGAAGTCCGACGAGATCTTCGACTTGATGGAGAAGTTCGCGGGCTACGGCTTCAACAAGTCGCACGCGGCCGCCTATGCGCTGCTCGCGTATTACACCGCGTGGCTGAAGGCGCACCATCCGGCCGAATTCATGGCGGCCAACATGACGCTCGCGATGGACGACACCGACAAGGTGAAGATCCTGTACGACGACTGCGTCGTGAACAACCTCGCCGTGCTGCCGCCGGACATCAACGCATCGCATTACCGGTTCGAGCCGGTCGCCGAAGCCGACGGCAAGCGCTCGCGCACGATCCGCTACGGTCTCGGCGCGGTGAAGGGCAGCGGCCAGAACGCGATCGAGGAGATCCTGCGCGCCCGCGACGAAAAGCCGTTCACCGACCTGTTCGACTTCTGCGAGCGGATCGACCGGCGCGTCGTCAACCGCCGCACGGTCGAGGCGCTGATCCGCGCCGGCGCGTTCGATTCGCTGAACGCGAACCGCGCGCAGCTGATTGCGTCGGTGCCGCTCGCGATGGAAGCGGCCGACCAGGCCGAAGCGAACGCGATGCAGGCCGGGCTGTTCGACATGGGCGCCGAGTCGCCGCACGCGCATGCGCTCGTCGACGAACCCGCGTGGGACGACAAGCGCCGCCTGCAGGAGGAGAAGGGCGCACTCGGCTTCTACCTGTCCGGCCACCTGTTCGACGCGTATCGCGACGAAGTGCGCCGGTTCGTGCGGCAGAAGGTCGGCGACCTGAAGGAAGGGCGCGACAAGCTCGTCGCGGGCATCATCGCATCGCTGCGCACGCAGATGACCCAGCGCGGCAAGATGCTGATCGCGCTGCTCGACGACGGCTCGGGTCAGTGCGAGATCACGATCTTCAACGAGCAGTTCGAGGCGAACAAGGCGCTGTTCAAGGAAGACGAACTGCTGATCGTGCAGGGGCAGGCGCGCAACGATGCGTTCACCGGCGGCATCCGCTTCACGGCCGACACGGTGATGGATCTCGAACGCGCGCGTAGCCGCTACGCGCAGGCGGTGCGGCTCACGATGAACGGCAATGCGGATGCGGCGGCGCTGCGCCGCGTGCTCGAGCCGCACGTGTCGAAGGACGATTCGGCCGCGCCCGCGGTCGAGGTACCCGCGCCGCGCGGCGGCGGGCGCGACGGCGGGCGTCGCCCGCAGGCGCCGCTGCCGAACGGGCTCGCGGTCCAGGTTCACTACAGCAACGCGCGCGCGCAAGGGGAAATGCGTCTTGGCGACGCGTGGCGCGTGAAGCCGAGCGACACGCTGCTCGCGGAGTTGCGCGCGACGTTCGACGGCAGCATCGTCGAAATCACGTACTGACGGTCCCCGCCGGACGGTCGTTGCCTGCGCGGCCCGTCGCATCGCCATCGTGCGGTGCGGCGGGCCGTTTTCATGTCGGCGGATGCTTGGGGCCGTCATCCGGACGCTATACAATCCGTCGCGCGACGCCGATACGGCGCCGGTTGCGGTCTGTCCGCCGGCCGGCGGCGACATCGCGCGCGCGAATCAGACGGGGACGGTTCCGCGCGGCACGCGATGCGTCGCGGTGCCGCGAGCGACCACGCGACGAAGCCGGCACGGTAAAGAACGCCAGGATGCCGGCTGGTGCGCGACGATAAAAAATCGACAGCATCACAACAACGATGGCCAACGGGAAACCGACGGGGCGGATCCTCGTGATCCGGATTGATTTTCTGGGCGACATGCTGTGCACGACCGCTTTTCTCGGCGCGCTGAAACAGCGCTGGCCGGGCAAGGAGCTGCACGTGGTCGCGAACCGCTACAACGCGGCCGCGCTGGCCGGCAACCCGGACGTGCACACGGTCCATACCTACGTGTACAGCCGTCAGTGCGAGCGCAACGACCGCCCCGGACGGATGCGCGCGTTCTTCGACCGGCTGCGGCTCGTGCGCCGGCTGCGCCGCCTGCGGTTCGACCTCGTGGTCGTGCCGAACGGCGGCATGCATCGCAGCAGCATCCGGTTCGCGCGGCAGCTCGGCGTGAAGGATTGCCGCTGGCACGATGCCGATTCCGAATTCGACGACCGCAAGCCCGACCATGTCGCGTCGCGGCCGATTTGCCATGAAGCGCTGTCGGGATTCCGGCTCGTGCCCGAACTTGGCCGCGCCGATCTCGACGGTCTCGCGCTGTCTGTCCACCCGGACCGCGCGCTGCAGGACACGTGGTATCGGCTGCTCGGGCCGCGCACGAAACCGCGCGTCGGGCTGTTCGTGTCGAACAAGGCGGCCGAGCGGCGCTGGCCGGCCGATCGATGGCGCGACCTCGGCCGGCGGCTCGCACCGTTCGCCGACGTGATCGTGTTCCGCGATTCCGCCGTGTCGGCCGAGGCCGGCGCCGACCGCGATGCGTGGCGGGACGTCAACGCCCGGCATGTCGCGCCGTCGTCGGTCGTCGAACTGGTGGCCGCCGCGAGCCTGCTCGACGCGATCGTGTCGGCCGACAGCGCCCCCGTGCATCTCGCGTCGGCGCTCGGCGTGCCGGTCGCCGCGCTGTTCGAGGACCGCCCCGAGAAATACCGGCGCTGGCATCCGCTCGGCGTGCCGCACATGATCCTGCGGGCCGGCGCGACGGTCGACGCGATCGGCGTCGACGCGCTCGAGCGCGCGGTGCTTCATCTGTTGACGCAGGCCGGACAGCTCGACGATGCGATGGGGCTTGCGATGCCGCTTGCGGCCGCGACGCTCGCAGCACCCGCGGCACCCGCGGTCGGCGCGATCGTTTCATAGCCCCCGGAAGGCCGGCGGCGCCTGCATTGCCGGCACCGCCATCGGACGCGCAAACGGGGCCACGCGGCGCGGCGGCGGCAGGCCCCGCCGTGCGTCGTTGCCTGCCGTGTTGCCAACCGCCGGCCACCGGCAACCGGCCGCCGCCCACCGCCCACCGCCCACCGCCCACCGCCCACCGCCCACCGCCCACCGCCCACCGCCCACCGCCCACCGCCCACCGCCCACCGCCAACCGCCAACCGCCAACCGCCAACCACCAACCACCAACCACCAACCACCAACCACGGCATGTCGCCGACGCCCGCACCCGACGCCACGCCACCGGCCGCAAAATCCTGTACATTGCGAGCCTTGTCCAGCCAGCTAGACGGAACGATCGCCGTGGCCCTGTTTTCTTCCGCCCGCCCGCCCCGAACCATCCTCGTCGCAGCCCCGCGCCGTATCGGCGACGTGCTGCTGACGACGCCGCTCGTGCGTTCGCTGAAGGCGCGCTGGCCCGATGCGCAGATCGACATGCTGGTGTTTCGCGGCACCGAGGGTGTGCTGGAGCACAACCCCGACGTGCGGCGCGTGATCGTCGTCGCGCAGCGCGCGGGGTTCCGCGAGCGGCTGCGCGACGCGCTGTCGATGTGGCGCCGCTACGATCTCGCATGCGCGGCACTGAGCTCCGACAGGCCGCGCTTCTATAGCTGGTTCGCCGGCCGCAAGCGCGTCGGCCTCGTCGATCCGAACCGCGTCACGTGGCTGACTCGAATGATGCTGAACGGCATCGCGATCAATCACCACGAGTCCGCGCATACGGTCGTCAGCACGCTCGCGCTCGCGCCGGTGATCGGCATCGAGCCGGTATCCGAGGTGGTCGCGCCGGGCATCGGCGACGATCCCGCGCGGCGCGCGCGTTTCGACGCGTGGCTCGCCGAGTCGCCGGCGATCCGCGACGGCAAGCCGCTCGTCGTGCTGCATCCGTATCCGATGTTCCGCTACAAGCAATGGCGGCTCGAAGGCTGGGTCGAGATGATCGAATGGCTGCGCGCGCAGGGGTTTGCGATCGCGCTGTCGGGTGGCCCGGCCGATCGCGAGCGCGAGTACGCGGAGCAGGTCGCGGCCGAGGCGGGCGGCGACGTGCTGAACCTGGTCGGCCGCCTCACGTTCGGCGAAAGCGCGGAGCTGGTGCGGCGCGCGCGGCTGTTCATCGGGCCCGATACGGGCGCGACGCACGTTGCGGCCGCGACGGGCACCGACACGATCGCGCTGTTCGGTCCGTCCGATCCGGTGCGCTGGGGGCCGTGGCCGCAGCACTGGCCGGCGACCGAAAACCCGTGGGCGCTGCGCGGCTCCGCGCGGCACGGCAACGTATGGCTGCTGCAGGGCGAGGGCGATTGCGTGCCGTGCCGGCACGAAGGCTGCGAGCGCCATGTCGACAGCCACAGCGACTGTCTCGTCAACCTCGGCACGCAGCGTGTGAAGGCGGCGGCCGCCGAGATGCTCGGACTGAATCCGCCGGGCGCCGCCGACGCGATCGTCGACACGTCGCGACTGCATCGCGCGCGCCCGGACTGACGCGCGCAAGCCGTACGTTTCCTGAGTCGAAAAGCGGGGAGTGGCGACGCGGCGCCGCCGCGCGGCCGTGCTTCCGACAAGCGGCACGCATGCGCCGCCACTGAAGCCGTAGAAGCCGTAGAAACCGAACCGGCGGCAGGCGGCAATGCGCGCTGCCCGCCAACCCGCCGCATGATGCGTTACGCGCTGCGCCGGATCGCCGACGTTTCGCGCGGCAGCGCTTCCGTGCGCGTGCCGCAGCCGAGCAGGATCCCGGCGAGCAGCACCAGCAGGTGACCTTCGGCGAAATCGAGCAGCAGCGAATTCGCAAGGCTGCCGATCGCGAAGATCGCGAGCCACGCGAGCAGCACATGCCGCGAGCGCGGGTCGAGCGCGCGGCTGCCGCGCGCGATCTGCACGATCAGGTTCACGAACAGCAATACGCCGAGCGTGCCGAGCTGCACGGCCATCAGCAGGTATTCGTTATGCGGATTCGACGTGAGCTGGCCTTCGGCAGCCGTCTTGCCGGCCGTGAGCTTCTCGAACTCGAACTCGAGGCCGCCGGCGCCGTAGCCGATCACCGGGCGCTGGCGATACAGCTCGAGCCCCTTCTTGTACCACTCGAGACGCAGCCCGGTCGACGTGACCGCATCGGTCTGCCGATACTGCTGCACTTCCGACACGACCTTCACGAGCCGGCCGTTGTGCACCGTGCACGCGGCGACGACGAGCGCGACGCCGGCCAGGACCAGCGCCCCGGCGGCGAGCCCGGCGCGCAGCGCCGACTGGCGGCGCAGCAGCAGCACGAAGCGCACCGCGACGACGAGGATCAGCAGCAGCGCGATGACCTGCCCGGTGCGTCCCTGCAGCATCACGAACACGTTGATCAGCGACCATGCGGCCACGGCGGCATACGCGGCACGCGACAGCGCGGTGCGGGCCGACAGCGCGAGGTCGGCCGCCTGGTAGAACAGCAGCGCGCCGAACATGCCGGCCGCGATGTGGTTCTTGAACACCCAGGCGCGCGACAGCGGCAGCTCGCTCGAATGCGCGGGCCCGATCGCGGTCAGCCCGAGATAGTTGGTGGTCGACAGCAGCAGGATCACGCACAGCGTGCCGAACCAGGCGCGCCGCACGATCGGCGCCCAGTTCGAATGGCGGAAGGCCAGCACGGCAAACGGCAGCAGCAACAGCTTGTCGTACTTGGCGACCCAGTTCCACGCCTTCGGGTGCGGCGCGACCGTATAGGTGACGCTCGCGGCCAGTGCCGCGAGGATCAGCAGCGCCGCGAGCGACGCCGGTTCGGTGACGAACGTGCGCAGGTCGCGCCAGAATTCGGGGGAGATGACGAGCGCGGCCGCGAACAGCCCGCAGAACACGTTGGTCAGCGCGGTCGAGACCGGCACCATGCAGAGCGCGACGACGGCGAAGGCGCGGGCGGCGGTCAGGCGCCGCGAGGCGGGAGCGGAAAACGAAAGCATCGGAACCTGTCGAATGGACGAATGCGGCATGCGGGCACCGTGCTGCGCGCCGCGCGTCCCGGCGGCACCGCGCGGGACGAAGCGCGCAGTATACGCGAAGCCGCGGGCGTTTCCGTGCCGTTTCCGGGGTCGGGTCAGCTGAACGCGCGCTTGATCCGCGAGCGCAGCAGCGCACGCTTCAGGCGGCCTTCGACGGCCGGCGTGTCGAGCGCGACGCGCGCGCCGGCCGGCTCGCCGCGATGCAGGTAATAGCGGTCGAACGTGGCCTGCGTCATGCCCCATTTGTTGAGGAACTGGCGGCGGCCGTCGTTCTTGACGATCTTGCCGGTGCTCTTCTGCTGGAAGTGATAGACGAGGCTGTCGCCGACGCCGAGGAAGATCCGGCAGCCGGCGTCCCAGAATTTCATCGAGAAGTCGTTGTCGCTGCTCATCCCCGGCGACAGTTCGCTGCTGTAGCCGCCGATGCGGTTCCACCAGTCGCGGTGCACGAGCGTCGGCGGCCAGGTCGAGCCGAGCCAGTCCGCGCGCGCGAGCCGCGGCGTGGCCGCGACGAGGCCGGCCGCGTCGAACTGTTCGGCGTCACGGCCGAAGTTGCTGACGACGACGCACGGGTTGCGCGTGTCGACCGGCTCGACCATCGTGCCGGACAGCATGAACAGGTCGGTCGGCATCTGCTCGATGCGCCGCACGAGCGCCGCGTCCCAGCCCGGGCAGCAGTACATGTCGTCGTTCATGTAGACGACGTAGTCGCGCGTCGCGCGGGCGGCGGCCAGGTTCACTGCATGGCAGATGCCGATGTTGGCCGGCGACGCGGTGTGCTCGATGCCTTCGCTGCGCACCCAGTCGAGCGTGCCGTCCGCGCCGTCGTTCACGTGCACGATGATCTGGTGGTCGTACGCCGAATGACGGCGCAGGCTGTCGACGACGAGCTTGAGGTACGGCAGGTTGTTCCAGGTCGGGATGATGATGGAGAACATGGCGGTCGGATTCGGTGGTCGTCGTATCGGCGGCGCGCAGCGCTGCGCCGTGCTCGGACGCGCATGGCGCGCGGGCAGCCCGGCATTGTAACGCCGGGCCGGCCGCATGCCGGCGGCCTCAGGGTGGCGGCAGGGCGGGCGCGCTCAGCGGGCCGCTTCGTGGCCGAGCTTCAGGAACCGGTAGTAGACGGTTTCCGCGTTGAACACGGCGATCATGAAGCCCGCGCGGCCGTCGAGAAACCCGCGCCGCAGCACGTAGGTCCGCACGAACGCCCATGCGGCGCGCGCGAGCGCCTTGCCGAAGCCGCCGCGCTGGCCGGCCGCGCGGCGCTGGCGCGCGCCGGCCGTCGAATACGCATCGAGCTTGCGCACGACGGTTTCGAAATCCTCGTATGAATAGTGCATCAGCTTGCCCGGCAGCCGCTGCGCGGGCGTGTCGAAGACGAGCCGTTCGTGCACCAGGTCGTCGGAGAAGCGGGCGGTGCCGCGCCGGAACAGGCGCGGCACCCAGTCCGGATACCAGCCGCTATGGCGGATCCACTGGCCGCAGAAGCTCGACAGCCGGTCGAGCGCGTAGACCTGCGCGGCCGGCGTGCGGATGGCCGCGCGGATCGACTGTGCGAGTTCCGGGCTGACGACCTCGTCGGTGTCGAGCGACAGGATCCAGTCGGTGTCGAGCGCGTCGAGCGCGCGGTTCTTCTGCGGGCCGAAGCCCGGCCAGTCGCGCTCGACGATCACGCGGGCGCCGTGCGCGCGGGCGATCTCGACCGTATCGTCGGTGCTGCCGCCGTCGATCACGACGACGTCGTCGGCGAAGGTCAGCGCGTCGAGGCACTGCGCGAGCCGCGCGGCCGCGTTGAGGGCGATGAGGGCGACGCCGAGGGTGGGTTCTGCCATGAAATCGTCGAAAAGGCGGAGAAAACGGTGAGCGGCAGTATACCCGCGCTCAGGCAGCCGGCCGCTTCGGCGACGGCCATGCCGGCGGGGGCGGTCCAGCTATAATGTTGGGCCTTTTTCGGCACCCGCCGGACGGGGCGAATTCCGGGCAGTCACGCCCCGGGCGCCGCGTCGCGGCTCAAGAAGGATTGCCTTGGAAACCCAGAACACTCTTCGCAAACCGATGGACGGCACCGGTACCTCGCCGCTCACGGTCCTCAAGCGCCTGTGGCCGTACATCCGGCCGCTCATCGGCATCGTGCTGCTCGCCGTGATGACGATGGGCGTCGTCGCGGCCACGGAAGCCGGGATCCCGGCGCTGCTCAAGCCGCTGCTCGACCACGGCTTCGGCTCGCACGGCAGCGACAGCGCGAAATGGTACGTGCCGATCGCGGTGATCGGCCTCGCGCTCGTGCGCGGCGTGTCGCAGTACACGTCGAATTACCTGCTCAACTACGTATCGAACCGCATCCTGCTGCAACTGCGGCTCGAGATGTTCCAGCGGATGCTCCACACCGGCGCGTCGTTCTTCCAGCGCGAGACCGCGAGCACGGTGATCAACGCGATCGTGTTCGAGGTCAACCAGATCCTGTCGGTGCTGACCG
Organism: Burkholderia sp. BCC1998; assembly: GCF_905339875.1. NCBI lineage: Bacteria > Pseudomonadati > Pseudomonadota > Betaproteobacteria > Burkholderiales > Burkholderiaceae > Burkholderia > Burkholderia sp. BCC1998. The sequence continues at coordinate 91,819 of NZ_CAJPHE010000004.1, read as the reverse complement.
GCGTGATGGTCACGCTCGTGCGCGACTCGCTGACCGTGGTGTTCCTGCTCGGCTACCTGTTCTACCTGAACTGGCGGCTCACGCTGATCGTCGCGGTGATCCTGCCGGGCATCGGCTGGCTCGTCAGCAAGATCAACCGCCGCCTGCGCCGCCTGAACCGCGAGCACCAGACGCTGACCAACGAGTTGTCGTACATCGTCGAGGAGACGGTCGGCGGCTACAAGGTCGTCAAGGTGCACAACGGCGAAGCGTACGAGATGGACCGCTTCACGACGATGAGCAAGCGCCTGCGCGGCTACGCGATGCGCATGACGATCTCGGGCGGGCTCGCGCAGCCGCTCACGCAGTTCCTCGCGTCGATCGCGCTCGCGGTCGTGATCACGATCGCGGTCGTGCAGTCGACCAACGACCAGACGACGGTCGGCGGTTTCGTCGCGTTCGTCACGTCGATGCTGCTGGTGATTTCGCCGCTCAAGCATCTGATCGACGTCAACCAGCCGCTGCAGCGCGGGATGACGGCCGCCGAGCTGATCTTCGGGCTGATCGACGAGCCCGCCGAGCCGCAGGGCGGCGGCCGTGCGCTCGCGCACGCGCGCGGCGAGATCGAATTCCGCGACGTGTCGTTCGACTACGGCGCCTCCGAGCGGCCGACGCTCGACCGCATTTCGTTCAAGGTCGCGCCGGGCGAGATGATCGCGCTCGCGGGGCCGTCCGGTAGCGGCAAGACGACCCTCGTGAACCTGCTGCCGCGCTTCTTCGATCCGACGGGCGGCGCGATCCTGGTCGACGGCGTGCCGGTGGCCGACTACGACATCCACGCGCTGCGCGGCCAGATGGCGATGGTCAGCCAGGACGTCGTGCTGTTCAACGACACGATCGCCGCGAACGTCGCGTACGGGCAGACGCCCGACCGCGCACGCGTGCAGGCGGCGCTCGAGGCCGCGAACCTCGCCGACGCGGTCGCCGCGATGCCCGACGGGCTCGACACGCTGGTCGGCGGCAACGGGATGCGACTGTCGGGCGGTCAACGGCAGCGGCTCGCGATCGCGCGCGCGATCTACAAGGACGCGCCGATCCTGATCCTCGACGAGGCGACTTCCGCGCTCGATTCGGAATCCGAGCGTCACGTGCAGGCCGCGCTCGAGCGGCTGATGGAAGGGCGCACGACGCTCGTGATCGCGCACCGGCTGTCGACGATCGAGCGCGCGGACCGGATCCTCGTGCTCGAAGCCGGCAAGATCGTCGAAGAGGGCAGCCACGAAGAACTCCTGCGCCACGGCGGGCTGTACGCGCACCTGCACCGGATCCAGTACCAGCAGCAGGCGGCGTGACACAAAGTCGGGTCGCACCCGTGTGCTAGTCTTGATTGGGCAAGTCCAGTTGTTTCCGGTTCGACGTGACAACACGGAGGGAAGGACGATGAGGAAGATGCACGGGATGATGCTGGCCGCGCTGGTTGCGGCGGGTTTCGCCGCGCCGGTCGCGATGGCGCAGGGGCACGGCAACGACGACAACCACGGTGACCACGGCAATCACGGCATGCACCGCGGTCACGGCCCGAAGCACATGCCGCCCGGCCAGGCGATGCATCGCGACGACGACGTACCGCCGCGCTGGGCCGACCAGCCGCGCCGCGACTGGCACAAGGGCGACCGGCTCCCGGACGAATTCCGCGATCGCCAGTACGTGGTCGACGACTGGCGCGGCTATCGGCTGAGCCCGCCGCCGCGCGGCTATCACTGGGTCGGCGTCGGCGGCGACTATCTGCTCGTGCAGATCGGCTCGGGCATCGTGCTGCGGGTCGGTCCGTAACACCGGCCACACCTGCCGCCGCTCATCGCTTCATCCGGATGCCGGGGCGTGCGTCCCGGCATCCGCGTCACTTGTCCTGGTCCGACTTCGCCGCCCGGCGGAACCAGCGTCGCTCGATCCGCGACATTGCCCAGCACACCGCCAGCGCGCAGACGGTGCCGAGCGCGACTTCCCCGAGCCGCATCAGCGGAATGTCCCACAGCGGGCCGTTACCCGGAAACAGCAGCACGATCGTCGCGGTGACGCCGCCGAGCCGCGCCGCGCTGCCGACGTTCAGGCACCAGCAGCCGACGATCGTGATCGCGAGCGCGATCGCATAGGCGACGAGGCGATCGCCGCCGAGCGCGGCCCCCGCGAAGCCGACCACGCCGCCGATCATCGCGCCGATGAACTGGTCGCGCGACAGCGACATCGTGTCCGAATAGTTGTGCTGCGTGACGGCGATCGCGGTGATCGCCGCCCACACGGCCTGCTCGGTGTGCAACGCGCGGCCGATCGCGTATGCGAGGCACGCGCCGCACACGGCCTGCAGCGCCATCAGCGCGCCTTGCGTGAGGCGTTCGCCGAAAGTCAGCCCCTTGAACAGATCGAAGATCGACTGCTGGATCTGCTGGCGGGCTTCGTTGAGGGTCCTGATCGTATCCATCGTGTCGGCCAAGAAGCGGGGCGGCGGTGCGTGTGTCAGTGCGCCTGTTCGGACGAGGCGGCGGCCGGCGTGCCCTCGGGTGCGTCGCCGTTCTCGACGCGCGTTTCGGGCATCGCGAGCCAGACGAGCAGGACCGCGAGGGCACCGGCGGCGGCTAGCCCGAAGAAGCTGATCGCATTGCCGAAGTGATCGGCGACATAGCCGGCCACGGCCGTGCTGAGCGTCGCGCCGATCCCGGCCGCGAGCCCGAACAGCCCGATGCACAGGTTGTAGCGGCCCTTGCCGCCCGCGACGTCGGCCGCGATCAGCGGCAGCATCACGCCGAACACGGCCGCGCTGATGCCGTCGAGCATCTGCACCGGCACGAGCAGGTACGGGCTGCTCACGCCGGCGAACAGCAGCGCGCGCACCGGCAGCGCGGAGAAGCCGAGCAGCAGGATCGGCCGGCGTCCCCAGCGTTGCGAGGAACGGCCGACCCACGGCGACAGCATCGCGACGATCGCCTGCGGCACGATGATGCACGCGGCGATCACGAGCTGCACGTTCTCGCCCATCCCGGCCGTCACTTCGCCGGCCGCGAGGTTGAGCATCGCCGCATTCGACAGGTGGAACAGCACGACGCACGCCGCGAAGATCAGCATCCGGCGATCGCGCAGCAGTTCGAGCAGCGTCTCGCGGTGCTCGCCTTCGTCGTGATCGTCGGGTTTCGACGAATGCGGGATCACTTCGTGCGTCGGCTGGATCATCGCGAGCGCGAACAGCGCGGGCAACGCCAGCACGGCGGTCAGCCAGAACACCGCGCGCGCGGAGAAATACTCGCCGGTGAGCCCCATCAGGCCCGCCGCGACCGCGCTGCCGATTGACGCCCAGCGTGCGTTGCGGCCGAGCCGGTCGCCGAGATCGGCACGGCCGACCAGCGAGAACGAGATCGCGGCCATCGCCGGCACGAGCATGCAGCTCGCGAAGCCGTGGAACACTTCGGCCGCGATCACCGGCACGATCGTCGGGCTCGACGCGAGCAGCACCGCGGACAGGATGATGGCCGCGATCGCCCACGCGGCCGCGCCTTTCTTGTTCTTCAGCGCATCGACGGCCGCGCCGCCCGGCACCTGGCTGACCATCGCGCTGATCGTGCCGATCGACAGCACCATGCCGATCTCGCCCTGCGTCCACTTGTGCGACGCGAGGTAGGACGCGATGAACGGACCGAACCCGGTTTGAACGTTTGCAACGAAAAAGTTGAGCCAGTCGAGGGACCGCAGACTGCGCACGCTGACGGAATGCTTGATCGTCATCGGGTGGCACTCGCAGACGAAGCCGGCACCGGTGCCGGGGCAACGGGCGGGAAGACCGCGACGATCGGCTTGTCGGCCGCGTAGGGCGGCGACGCCTTGATCTGCGCATCGTTCAGGTCGAGCTGCGGATGCAGCGCCTTGTCGCGCGTGACGAAGCGCAGCGCGCCCCAGCTCGCGGCGATCGAGCGGCGGTCGGTGTTGACGAGCCCGCCGAGGTCGAGCACGACCGCCTGCGGCTGCGCGGCGCGGTCGATCAGCACGTCGACGATGCGGCCGATCTTCGTGCCGTTCGGGCGCTCGACATCGCTGTCGAGCATCGGCAGTCGCGTCGCGGGCGACGCCGCGGCCGAACCCGACAGCGGCACGGCCTTCGGCCGCGCGGCCGGGGGCAGGTCGCCCGACGGCACGTCGAGCACGATCGGCTCCTGTTTGCCGCCCGGCGTGAAGCGGAACACGTTCCACGGGAAGATGACCTTGCGGTCGCCGACGCCCATGAAGCCCTGCAGGTTGACGATCATCTCGCGCGGCTTGCCGCTCGCGTCGGCCACCATGTCGACCGCGCGGCCGATCACCTTGCCGTTGCGGCGCGCGACCTCGCTGTCGAGCAGCGCATGGATCTGGGTGCGGTCGAGCGGGCGCGTCGCGACGATCGGGGCGGGCGGTGGTGGCGGAGGCGTCGGTGTTTCGGGGCGCTGCACGGGTTTCGGCCGCGTCACTTCGCGGTGCGGTTTCTTCGGTGCTTCCGGCGCTTCCGGCTGCGTCGGCGCCGGCACGGGCGGCATCGTCAGCGGTTCGCCGGCGGTTTCCTCGACGGGCTCGACGAGCGCCTCGCTGATCGGCGCGGGCGGATTCTGCGTCGGCAGCAGCCCGCAGCCGGACAGCAGCGCGGCGGCGAGAACGAGGAAGACCGTCGAGGACGGGAACGACATGCGGGATGCGGGAAACGGAAGTCCGCCGCTCATTGACACTCACTCCATGGGTCGGGGGCCGGGCCCGGAGGGGCGCGGCTGGCGATGGATGGCGGGTGCGGGCGGCGCACCACGCGAGGTGAGAGTTTAACGTGTCTTCCTTTCAGGACCGATTTCTGCGGAGGATTGGACGCGGGATGGGGGGAAAGGACCGGAACAGGGCAGGGAATAGCAGGAAAACGGCGAAGTAGGAAAACGACAGGTAAAGGGCAGGGAAAGGGGCAGGTAAACGGGCGGGGATCGATCGCCGAGAGCGGGCGCCCGCCATCGGATCCCTCAGCGCGCACGGCACCCGACCGTTGACGACAGGTCGGGCGCCGCACGGGCCGCCGGCGTGGCGTTACTTGACCAGCCCGCCGAGCGTCGTCGTCACCGGGGCGAGCAGGCCGCCGCCGGTCTTCGACAGCGCGCCGGTGCCGCTGCCGCCCGCCAGGCCGCCGACCGGCGCGCTGCCGGCCGCCGCCGTCACGGTGCCGACCGCCGAGGTGAGCGCGCCTGCCGGATTGCCGCCGCCCGTCGCGCCGCCGAGGGCGCCGGTCGACAGGAGCCCCGTCACCGGGGCGAGCGGATTCGTCGCGGCGCTGCCGCCGCCGAGCAGCGCCGTGCCCGCGGTGGCGACCGTGTTGCCGGTCGCGGTCACGACGTTGCCGACGCCGGTCGTGACCGGATTGTTGCCGGTGTTCGCGAGCGTTGTGCCGGCGTTCGCGACACCGTTGCCGACGGTCGTCACGAGATTCGTCAGCGGTGCGCCGAGCGGCGTGCTCGCCGCGGCCGTCTGTGTGAGCGAGCCGACCGTCGTCGTGATCGGCGTGATCGCCGAGCTGGCCGCGCCCGTCACCTGTGCGACCGGGCCGGTCGACAGTTGCGTGCCGAGCGTCCCGCCGCCGCCCGCGATCGTGTTGCCGAGCGTCGTCACGGCACCGCCGACGGGCGACGTGACGGGCGCGAGCGGCGCCAGCGCCGAACCGCTCGCGCCGAGACTCGACACGACGCCACCCGTCGCGGCGACGGCCTGGCCGAGATTCGTGACCACGCCACCCGTGCTGGCGACCGTCGTGCCGACCGGATCCGACGATGCGCCGAGCTGGCCGAGGCCCGAACCGAGGCCGGTGCCGAGCGTCGTGACGGCCGCGCCGACGTCCTGCACCACCGTGCCGAGCCCTTGCGTCGTCGCGGGGTTCGTGCCGGGCAGCGTTTGCGACGCGATTGCCGTGCCGACACCCGATATCGCGCCGCCGCCGGCCGTCACGATGTTGCTCGACGCCGCGGTCGTCTGGCCGACGCCGTTGGCCGACGTGCCGCTCGAGCCGTTCCCCGTGCCGCCGGTCGATGCCGTCGGATCGCCGGACCCCGACCCGGAACCGCCGGTGCCCTGGCTCAGCGAGCCGGAGCCGCCGCACGCGGACAGCGACATCAGCGCCGCGGTACCGGCCGCGATCATGATCATTCGGAGTCCTTCTTGATGAATGGTGGGCGTGTTCATGTCGTCCTCGTCTCGATTATGGAAATGGATCAGGCGGCCTTCGTGTGCGCCGGTGTGTCGTCGCTGCGGAAGGGACGCGGCGGGCGCATCGTCGTTGTCTCCCTGATTGGCCTGTCGCCGTGCCGCGTATTCGCCTGAGTCGGAACCCGGAGCGCTTGCAGGACGCATTGCGTTGCATTCTTTCGTCTTGCTTGCCGATCGTGCCGGAAATCACCGGATTCGTACGATCAGAGTAGGTCCACGGCGGCGAGACGTCTTTTAATGATCGTTAAATTGAAGTAAGCGTCCGATTCACTGCCGGAATCGGGGTAATCACGATCGACACGAGGTGAGTCGTGTGATGGAGGCGGGAGGGACGGTGCGAGGGGAAGGCGGGACGGCGGCGCCTGCGTGGCCCGCCGTCGCGGCGGGCAGGCGCGGCGGGCAGGCGCGGGGCGCTGCCCGAGGGGCGGCGTAACGGGGGCGTCAGGCGTCCGGATACCACGCGTCGGTGAATTCGCTGACCCGGACGTCGGTCAGCTCCGGACGTGCGGCCAGCCACGCACGCACGTTCTCGCGGTCGGCATCGGTGGTCGTGCCGCGCGGCGCGCCGGAGATCACGTAGGCGCCGATCCCTTCGTCAGCGGAGGCGACGGTCAGCAGCCCGTTCGCTTCGACGAAATCGATGAACGCATCGATCAGCTGGCCACGCTCGAGGTCGGACAGCTCGTTGCGGTATTGCGCGGCCGCGTTGAACGCGAGTTCCTGGAACTCGGCGATGTGGAGTTTCTTGCGCTGGCGGCGGTTGTGGCGTTGGCTCATGGTGTGTGGTGAGTGAATGTGAGGGGGAAAGGATAGCGCGGCGGCCGCTGCTGGCACGATGTCGACGTGCCGCGCAGCTCGAGCACGCAGCGAGTGGCCCGAGCGTTGCGTCGTCGCGATACCGGTTTGTCGCGCGGTTGATCATGAAACCATTGTTAAACAATCGGTCGACCGGGATTTCTCGGCGTGGCTTGGCCCGGCGGCTCATCGCGCGTATGACCGAATGATACAGGGATGGCGAGCCGCTTCGGCTTTGCTAAGGTCGGCGGCTATTCGAACAACAACGAGGGCCGTATGTCGGACAATCGCTATTCGTACAATGGTCGTGTCGATCTCAAGCCGGCGGATTTGTTTTTCTGGATCGCGATCGATGAGATCCAGCGGCGCGTCGGGTTCGATGACCTTGCGGCCGCTTCGGCCATGTTGCTGGGTCAAGCCGATGTGCCGGCACCAGGAAATTCGCTGCGGCGACCAAGGGCACATCGGTCGCCTCAATTGCTGCGCGCAAGCTGTTGCCGATTCAGATGAGAATGCGATTGCCAATGATCATGTCGGTGGGCGCTCAGGGTGTACGTATCGCGTCCACGCGGAATCTCGGTGCATGGGTCGGCCGAACCATCCCCGTGGTCGGGGAGTTGTTCTTGGCCGCCGACGCGGCCGTCATCATGTTCAACACGGTGCGTCGCTACAACGCCGTCGTCAAACTTGAAAACAGGGTGTTCTGATCGTGTCTGCCGCTAGGTGGGAAAAGCTTGCCGCATTTGCGCGCGAAGAGCTCGGTCGCCCGTTGTTCGGCGGCCAATTGCGAATCGAGCCGTCGTCACGTCTCGAGGAGGATCTGCGCGTGACGGGAATCGATGCAATCGAATTCATCGACAAATGGGCCGAAACGTTCGGTGTGAATGCTGCCGAATTCCCTTACGACCGCTACTTCGGCCCTGAAGGGCAGGAGATGGTGACGACGTTTCTCGCGCTGTTTTCCGAGCGTTACCGGAAGCGACCGCGTGTGCCCCTTACCCTCGGCATGCTGGAAGAAGCAATGCGCATCGGCCGATGGGATACGGACGCGATCGAGAGCGTTGCACGAGACCAGGTCGCTCGTGGGAAATGAGCCCACGAATCGGCGAAATGCAAAAAGCCCGCTTGCTGTCGCAAAGCGGGCTTCGATGTTTGGTTGCGGGGATAGGATTTGAACCTATGACCTTCGGGTTATGAGCCCGACGAGCTGCCAGACTGCTCCACCCCGCGGCGCGAATTATAGTGATACTGCTGCGGTGCGTCAAACGCTTAGTGACCAAAGTTGAAATCAAGCGGCCGTGCTTCGCTCGCCAGGGGGCGCTTACGTTGCCCGAGCCCTCGCAGCTCGGCGTGCCAATTGATATTTTTGCTCGATGCCCGCGGCAAGGGTGGGGGGGCGATCTCCCGATTCGGAGATCGCCGCGCATGACCTTACATCAGCACGATGTCGTATTGCTCCTGGCTCAGGTTCGACTCGACCTGCAGCGACACCGGCTTGCCGATGAAGTCGATCAGCATCGCGAGATGCTGCGACTCCTCGTCGAGGAACAGGTCGATCACCTGTTGCGCGGCGATCACGCGGAATTCGCGCGGATTGAACTGGCGCGACTCGCGCAGGATCTCGCGCAGGATGTCGTAGCACACCGTGCGCGACGTCTTCACCTGGCCCTTGCCCTGGCAGGTCGGGCACGGCTCGCACAGCACGTGCGCGAGCGATTCGCGCGTGCGCTTGCGCGTCATCTCGACGAGCCCGAGCTGCGAGAAGCCGTTGACCGTCACGCGCGTGCGGTCGCGCGACAGCGCCTTCTTCAACTCGGACAGCACCGCGTCGCGATGCTCGGCGTTCTCCATGTCGATGAAGTCGATGATGATGATCCCGCCGAGGTTGCGCAGCCGCAGCTGCCGCGCGATCGTATGCGCGGCCTCGAGGTTGGTCTTGAAGATCGTGTCGTCGAAGTTGCGCGCGCCGACGTAGCCGCCGGTGTTCACGTCGATCGTCGTCATCGCCTCGGTCTGGTCGATCATCAGGTAGCCGCCCGACTTCAGGTCGACGCGGCGCGACAGCGCGCGCTGGATCTCCGTCTCGATGTTGTACAGGTCGAACAGCGGCCGCTCGCCGGTGTAGTGATGCAGCTTCGGGCTCACCGCCGGCGTGAATTCGTTCGCGAATTCCGCGAGGCGCTGGTACGTCTCGCGCGAATCGACCTGGATGCGCGTCGTGTCGTCGTTCGCGAAATCGCGCAGCACGCGCTGCGCGAGATCGAGATCCTGGTACAGCAGGCTCGTCGCCGGCAGCCGCTGCGCCTGGGCCACGATGGTCGTCCAGGTCTTGCGCAGGTAGGCGACGTCGCCGGCCAGTTCGTCGGAGGTCGCGTCCTCGGCGATCGTGCGCACGATGTAGCCGCCTTTCTCGTCCGGCGGGATCACGGCGGTCAGCCGCGCACGCACGGCCTCGCGCTCGGCCTCGCTCTCGATCTTCTGCGAGATGCCGATGTGCGGCTCCTGCGGCAGGTAGACGAGCGTGCGGCCCGCGATGCTGACCTGCGTCGACAGTCGGGCGCCCTTCGTGCCGATCGGATCCTTGATTACCTGGACCATCAGCGTCTGGCCTTCGAACACGGTCTTCTCGATCGGCTGGTGCGGCGCGCCCGACTGCGGCTCGCCCGCGAGGCGCGGATGCCAGATGTCGGCGACGTGCAGGAACGCCGCGCGCTCGAGACCGATGTCGATGAACGCCGACTGCATGCCGGGCAGCACGCGCACGACCTTGCCGAGGTAGATGTTGCCGACCCGCCCGCGCGACAGCGTGCGCTCGACGTGAAGCTCCTGCACCGCGCCTTGCTGGACGAGTGCGACCCGCGTTTCCTGCGGCGTGAGGTTGATCAGGATTTCTTCGTTCATGGTGCGATTCAGAAGGCGACGCGCGCGGTGCGCAGCAACGCGGCAGTCTCAAAAAGGGGCAGACCCATGATACCCGAATGGGAACCGTCGATTCGCTCGATGAATTCGGCCGCGCGTCCCTGGATCGCGTAGGCGCCCGCCTTGCCGAACGGTTCGCGGGTGTCGACGTAGCGCTCGAACGCGTCGCGCGGCGCGGCCGAAAAGCGCACCGACGAGCGCGACAGCGCGGGCGGCAGCAGTTCGCCGTCGGCGCCGACCACCGCGACGGCGGTCAGCACCTCGTGTTCGCGGCCTGCGAGGCGGGTCAGCATCGCGAGCGCGTCGTCGGCATCGGCCGGCTTGCCGAGGATCGCACCGTCGATGGTCACCGTGGTGTCCGCAACCAGCACCGGCGCGGCCGGCTTGCCGCTCGCGACGAGGCGCGAGCGCGCGGCCTCGGCCTTCGCGACGGTCACGCGCCGAACATACGCATCGGCGGCTTCGCCGGGCAGCTCGGCTTCGAGCGCCTCGGCGTCCTCGTCGGGGCGCGGCAGCAGCAATTCGAAGCGCACGCCGATCTGCTGCAGCAGCTCCTGGCGGCGCGGGCTTTGCGAAGCGAGGTAAAGGGTCGGGAAAAGGGCAGGGGGCGTGCTGGACGGCATGGTGTCGTTATCTCGTTGAGCGCGCGCGGCGCGCGTCCCGAGGACGGCACGTCATGCGCGATGGTAGGGGTGATTCTGCGTGATGCTCCACGCGCGGTAAAGCTGTTCGGCAAGCAACACGCGCACCATCCCGTGCGGCAGCGTCATGCTCGAGATGCGCAGCAGCAGGTCGGCGCGCGCCTTGAGTTCCGGATCGAGCCCGTCGGCGCCGCCGATCACGAACGCGACGTCACGGCCGTCCTGCTGCCAGCCGGGCAGCGCCTGCGCGAGCTGCATGGTGGTCCAGTCGCGGCCGCGCTCGTCGAGCGCGACGATGCGTGCGCCCTTCGGCAGCGCGGCCTCGATCTTCTGCCGCTCGGCCGCCATCACGCTTTCCGCGCTGCGGCCGCCCGAACGCAGTTCGGGCTTGATCTCGCGCAGCTCGATGCGCAGCTCGGGCGGCATCCGCTTCGTGTATTCGTCGAAGCCGGACGCGATCCAGCCGGGCATCTTGTGGCCGACCGCGAGGATGAAAAGCTTCATCGGGACGACTCGCTGCGGCTCAGCGGCGGCGGGCAGCCGTCTTGCGCGCCGGGCGTGCGGGCGCTTCTTCCTCGTCGTCCTCTTCTTCGCTGGCGGTCGCGAGACCGTTCGGACCCTTGCCTCCGCCGAGTTTCATCCGCACGGGCTTGTCGCCCCAGATTTCCTCGAGGTTGTAGTACTGGCGCAGCGCCGGCTGCAGGATGTGCACGATCGCGTCGCCGCAGTCGACCAGCACCCATTCGCCGGTGTCTTCGCCCTCGGAGCTGACGATGTCGCCGCCGGCTTCCTTGACCTTGTCACGCACGCTCGATGCGAGCGCCTTGGTCTGGCGGTTCGACGTGCCCGACGCGACGATCACGCGGTCGAACAGTTCGGTCAGGTGGCTGGTGTTGAACACCTTGATGTCTTGCGCCTTGATGTCTTCGAGAGCGTCGACGATCACGCGCTGCAGTTTGCGGATATCCATGGAATCAGGAATGGTAGAGACGATGTTGAAGAATATAGGCCCAGACGGCGGCCGGCACATGCTCGGCCGACGCATCGGGCATTTGCGCGTGACGCGCGATGCATTCGCGCAGGTGCGCGCGGATGTCGGTTGCGGCGATATCGAACGCCAGCGTCGTGTCGATCAGCAGGTGGCCGGCCGGCGTCGCCTTCAGCACGTCGGCACCGGCCTGCCGCCGCGCGATTTCCCGCGCGACGTCCGGCGGCGCCGCGCCGAGGTCGAAGCCCGGGCGCGTCGACGCGCACACGTGCGCGTAGTCGAACAGCTTGCGCCAGTCGCGCCACGTGTCGAGCCGCACCAGTTGGTCGGCGCCGATCAGCAGCGCCAGCGACGCATCGGGGCCGATCCGCTCGCGCCAGCGTGCGAGCGTCTCGACCGTATAGGTCGGCCCCGCGTGCTCGATCTCGTCGGTCGCGACGGTGACCGTCACGCCGGGCAGCGACAGCGAGCCGGCAGCGGCGCGCGTCATGGCGAGCCGGTGCTCGGCGGCCGACACGTCGCGCTTCTGGTACGGCTGCCCGGCGGGCAGCAGCGCGAGTTCGGTCAGGCCGAGCACGTCGGCGAACCGGCGCGCGAGCGCGAGGTGGCCGTCGTGGATCGGATCGAACGTGCCGCCCAGCAGGCCGATACGACGTGACAGCGGCTGCGGGGCGGGGCGGGTGGTGGTGTCCAGAAAAACGTGTCCTGTTCTTGAGGCGGCGGGGCGCGACGGGCTCAGACCCAGTCGCGCGGCACGAGGAACTCGCTCAGGCGCGCTTCCGGCGAGCCCGGCTCGGGCTGCCAGTCGTAACGCCAGTGCGCGACCGGCGGCATCGACATCAGGATCGACTCGGTCCGGCCGCCGCTTTGCAGCCCGAACAGCGTGCCGCGGTCGAACACGAGGTTGAATTCGACGTAGCGGCCGCGCCGGTAAGCCTGGAAGTCGCGTTCGCGCTCGCCGTACGGCAGCGCGACACGGCGTTCGACGATCGGCAGGTACGCGTTCAGGAACGCGTCGCCGACGTTTTGCATCATCTCAAACGAGCGTTCGAATCCAGGCTCGGAGAAATCGTCGAAGAAGATCCCGCCGATGCCGCGCGTCTCGTTGCGGTGCTTCAGGAAGAAATACTCGTCGCACCACGTCTTGAAGCGCGGGTAGAGCTCGGCGCCGAACGGTTCGAGCGCGTCCTTGCAGGTCTGGTGGAAATGCCGCGCGTCGTCCTCGAACGGATAAACCGGTGTCAGATCCATGCCGCCGCCGAACCAGAAAATCGGCGCCTCGCCGGGCTTCGTCGCGATCAGCATCCGCACGTTCATGTGCACGGTCGGGCAGTACGGGTTGCGCGGATGCAGCACGAGCGACACGCCGAGCGCCTCGAAGCCACGGCCGGCCAGCTGCGGGCGCGCGGCGCTCGCCGACGGCGGCAGCGCATCGCCCGCGACGTCGGAAAAACCGATCCCCGCGCGCTCGAACACGCGGCCGCCTTCGAGAATCCGCGTGCAGCCGCCGCCGCGCAGGCGCTCTTCCGGCCCGCGCTGCCACGCGTCGGTCGCGAGCGGCGTGCCGTCGAGCGCGCCGAGCGCATCGGCGATGCGTGTCTGCAGGCCCTGGAGATACGTGCGCACGCGCGCCACGTCGTAGGTCGAATCGGTCATGTCTGGACTGGCTGCCCCCGCGCGAAGCGGGGGCCGTAAAAAAGGCATCTGCCGGGCATTCTATCGAACCCCGGCAGAGGAGGCCGCCGTTTGCGACGGCAAAGCGGCGGTCAGGGTGTTACGTGCTCTTGCGATTCAGCGCGCGGAAGCCGATGTCGCGGCGGTACTGCATGCCTTCGAAATTGATCTGGTTGATCGTGTCGTACGCATGCTGCTGCGCTTCGCGCACCGAATCGGCGAGGCCGACCACGCACAGCACACGGCCGCCGGACGTCGTCAGCTTGTCGCCGTCGAGCGTCGTGCCCGCATGGAACGTCACGGCCTGTTCAGTCTCGGCCGGGATCCCGGTGATGCGGTCGCCCTTGCGCGGCGCGTCCGGATAGCCGTGCGCGGCCAGCACGACGCCGAGCGCGGTGCGGCGGTCCCAGTCGAGCTCGACCGTGTCGAGCGTGCCCGCGATCGCCTGTTCGACGACCTTCGAGAAATCGCTCTTCAGGCGCGCCATGATCGGCTGCGTCTCGGGGTCGCCCATCCGGCAGTTGAATTCCAGCGTGCGCGGATTGCCTTCCTTGTCGATCATCAGGCCTGCGTACAGGAAGCCCGTGAAGCGGATGCCGTCCTTCTCCATCCCGCGCACCGTCGGCATGATGATCTCGCGCATCACGCGTGCGTGCATCTGCGGCGTGACGATCGGCGCGGGCGAGTAGGCGCCCATGCCGCCCGTGTTCGGGCCGCGGTCCTCGTCGAGCAGGCGCTTGTGGTCCTGGCTCGACGCCAGTGCCAGCGCGTGCTTGCCGTCGACCATCACGATGAAGCTTGCTTCCTCGCCATCGAGGAATTCCTCGATCACGACGCGCGCGCCGGCGTCGCCCAGCTTGTTGCCCGACAGCATCATGTCGACCGCGGCGTGCGCTTCTTCCAGCGTCATCGCGACGACGACGCCCTTGCCGGCCGCGAGGCCGTCGGCCTTCACGACGATCGGTGCGCCTTTCGCGTCGATGTATGCGTGCGCGGCAGCCGCGTCGGAGAAGGTTTCGTAGTCGGCGGTCGGGATGCCGTGGCGCTTCATGAACGCCTTCGCGAAATCCTTCGAGCTTTCGAGTTGCGCGGCTTCGCGGGTCGGGCCGAACACCTTCAGGCCGCGCGCGCGGAACAGGTTGACGATGCCGGCCGCGAGCGGCGCTTCCGGCCCGACGAGCGTGAACGCGACGCCTTCGCTTTCCGCGAAATCGGCCAGCGCGTCGAGCGACGTGATGTCGACGTTCTTCAGACGCTCGTCCTGCGCCGTGCCGCCATTGCCGGGCGCGACGTAGACCATCTGGACGCGCGGCGACTGCGCGAGCTTCCACGCCAGTGCATGTTCGCGACCGCCGGAACCGACGACGAGTAGTTTCATGGGATTCCCCGCAGACTAGAAAACAGGGCGGCCGGCACGCTCAGGCGCGCCGGCCGCGAAATCGGTCGGGCCGCCGTCGCAACGCTGCGCACGGCGGCCGGCATCTCATTCCTCGACGATGACGGCGTTCGTATACACCTCCTGCACGTCGTCGAGGTTCTCGAGCGCGTCCAGGAGCTTCTGCATCTTCGCCGCATCGTCGCCGGTAAATTCGACTTCGTTCTGCGGCTTCATCGTCACTTCGGCGAGTTCGGCCTTGAAGCCCGCGGCTTCGAGCGCGTCCTTCACTGCCGAGAACGCCTGCCAGTCGCACAGCACTTCGATCGAGCCGTCGTCGTTCGTGCTGACGTCGTCCGCGCCGGCTTCGAGCGCCGCTTCCATCAGCGCGTCTTCCGACGTGCCGGGCGCGAACAGGAACTGTCCGACGTGATCGAACATGAACGCGACCGAACCGTCGGTGC
Organism: Burkholderia sp. BCC1998; assembly: GCF_905339875.1. Lineage (NCBI taxonomy): Bacteria > Pseudomonadati > Pseudomonadota > Betaproteobacteria > Burkholderiales > Burkholderiaceae > Burkholderia > Burkholderia sp. BCC1998. The sequence continues at coordinate 76,735 of NZ_CAJPHE010000004.1, read as the reverse complement.
CCATGTTGCCGCCGAACTTCGAGAATGCGTGACGGACTTCCGCGACCGTGCGGGTGCGGTTGTCGGTCAGCGTGTCGACGATGATCGCCGCGCCGCTGATGCCGTAGCCTTCGTAACGGATTTCTTCGTAGTTCGCGCCGTCCGCGCCGCCGACGCCGCGGTCGATCGCGCGCTTGACGTTGTCCTTCGGCATGTTCGCGTCGGCCGCCTTGTCGACCGCGAGACGCAGGCGCGGGTTCGAACTCGCGTCGCCGCCGCCGAGGCGGGCCGCGACCTGGATTTCCTTGATCAGTCGGGTCCAGATCTTGCCGCGCTTCGCGTCGGCTGCTGCCTTCTTATGCTTGATGTTGGCCCATTTCGAATGACCAGCCATACCTTTCTCCGTGCCCGGGCGCGCTGCGCGGGCGATTGTGCCAATGTGTCGTTGAATCGGCGGCCGTCTGGGCGGGCATGAAGCCGCGGGGCCGCGCGTGTCGAGTGGAACGTGATTTTATCACGCGGCGACCGTCGCTTCGGGGCCGCCGCGCATGGCCGAACGGCCGGGCGGGCCGTTGCGGCGTGCCGGGCCGCGCGGCCCGGCGGCATCGTCTGTCAGTTCTTGGTGCCGAACAGGCGGTCGCCCGCGTCGCCCAGGCCCGGCACGATGTACGCATGCTCGTTCAGGTGCGAGTCGAGCGACGCGACGAACAGCTTCACGTCCGGGTGCGCGTCCTGGAACACCTGCACGCCCTCGGGCGCGGCGACCAGCGCGACGAACATGATGTTCGCGGCCGGCACGTTGCGGCGCTTGAGCACGTCGACCGCGTGCACGGCCGAATAGCCGGTCGCGACCATCGGGTCGCACAGGATGAAGATGCGATCTTCGAGATCGGGCAGGCGCACCAGGTATTCGACCGGGCGGTGATCTTCCGCGCGGTACACGCCGATGTGGCCGACGCGCGCGGACGGCACCAGGTCGAGCAGGCCATCCGACATCCCGATGCCGGCGCGCAGCACGGGCACGATCGCGAGCTTCTTGCCCGCGATCACCGGTGCGTCGACCGCCACCAGCGGGGTTTCGACCCGCTTGGTCGTGATCGGCAGGTTGCGGGTGATCTCGTAGCCCATCAGCAGCGTGATCTCGCGCAGCAGTTCGCGGAACGTGCGCGTCGACGTGTCCTTGTCGCGCATGTGGGTCAGCTTGTGCTGGATCAGCGGGTGATCGGTGATGAAGAGATTCGGGAAACGGCTGTCCTGTTTCATGACGGGGTGCCTTGGCGGCAAAAGGGGATCGGGGGCGGCGCCGGCGCCAGGCCGGCCGCCGCTCATGGCCGCAATTTTACCAAGGCGCGCCACGTGATCCGGATATTATCGACGTCTCACGACAATCCGCGCGCCGTGTTCGCCCGCTCGCGACCGTTCGCGACCGTTCGCCCGCCCGGCGAACCGGCCTGCGACCCGTCGGCGACCCGGCCCGGCCGGCGCGCGTCGCCATAAAGGAATCGACGATGGATCTCGGCATCGCAGGAAAGACCGCGCTCGTGTGCGCGGCGAGCAAGGGGCTCGGGCGCGGCTGCGCGGAAGCGCTGGCCGCCGAGGGCGTGAACCTCGTGATCGTCGCGCGCACGCGCGACACGCTGGAGGAAACCGCGGAGGAGATCCGCGCAGGGTCGAACGTGTCGATCACCGCCGTCGCCTGCGACATCACGACGCCCGACGGCCGCGCGGCCGCGCTCGCCGCGTGCCCGCAGCCGGACATTCTCGTGACGAATGCCGGCGGGCCGCCGCCCGGCGACTTCCGCGATTTCTCGCACGACGACTGGATCCGCGCGCTCGAGTCGAACATGCTGACGCCGATCGAGCTGATCCGCGCGACCGTCGACGGGATGATCGGCCGCGGCTTCGGCCGGATCGTCAACATCACGAGCTCGGCCGTGAAGGCGCCGATCGACGTGCTCGCGCTGTCGAACGGCGCGCGCTCGGGGCTGACCGGCTTCGTCGCGGGGCTGTCGCGCAAGGTCGCGGGGCAGGGCGTGACGATCAACAACCTGCTGCCCGGGCTGTTCGACACCGACCGGATCGCGACGACGCTCGCCGCGTCGGCGAAGGCGCACGGCGTGAGCGTCGACGAGATGCGCGCGCGTCGCGCGAAGGAAATCCCGGCCGGGCGCCTCGGCACGCGCGCCGAATTCGGTGCGGCGTGCGCGTTCCTCTGCAGCGTGCATGCCGGCTATATCACCGGGCAGAACTGGCTGCTCGACGGCGGCGCGTATCCGGGCACGTTCTGACGCGCGCACCGCCGTTCAAACATACGACAACAATCGACCCACGAAGGAAACGGAGATGAGCAAACCCCGCATCGCACTGATTGCGCACGACGCGAAGAAGGACGAGATCGTCGCGCTCGCGGGCCAGTACCGCGCGACGCTCGCGCAATGCCGGCTGGTCGCGACCGGCACCACGGGCGGCCGCATCGCCGCCGCGCACGGGCTCGAGGTCGAGCGCAAGCTGTCGGGGCCGCAAGGCGGCGACCTGCAGATCGGTGCGGAGCTGGCCGAAGGCCGCGTCGACATCGTCGTGTTCCTGCGCGACCCGATGACCGCGCAGCCGCACGACCCGGACATCACCGCGCTGGTGCGCGCATGCGACGTGCACGACGTGCCGGTCGCGACCAACGTCGCGACCGCGCGGATGCTGCTCGACGATCTGGCGCGCAACATGCAGGACGTTTGCTAGGCGTTCGGCCAGCCCGATTGCCCCTGCTAATGGCAGGGCCATGCACGCCCGGCGGCGACGCGCGAGAATCGGGCGTCGCGACGCGCATCGGCCGCCGGTTCCTGCCTGCACCGGTCGGCGTCGGCCCGTGCGTCGGCGACCCGAATATCCCCCTGACCGATTCAGAAACGAGGAGCGAAACGATGCCGAAAGCAATCCGATACGACCAGGCAGGCGGCCCGGACGTGATGAAGTGGGTCGACGTCGAGGTCAGCGAGCCGCAGGCGGGCCAGGTCCGCGTCAAGCAGCATGCGGTCGGGCTCAACTATATCGACGTGTATTTCCGCACCGGCCTCTATCCGCAGCCGTTGCCCGCCGGGCTCGGGATGGAGGCGGCCGGCGAGGTGACGGCGGTCGGCGATGACGTGACCGCGTTCAAGCCCGGCGACCGCGTCGCCTATGTGTGGTCGTCGCCCGGCGCGTACGCGCAGGAGCGCGTGCTGCCCGCCGACCGCCTCGTCAAGCTGCCGGACGGCATCAGCTACGACGCAGCGGCGTCGGTGATGCTGCAGGGCCTGACCGCGCACTACCTGCTGCGCCGCACGTATCCGGTCAAGGCCGGCGACACGATCCTGATCCATGCCGCGGCGGGCGGCGTCGGCCTGCTGGTCTGCCAGTGGGCGAAGGCGCTCGGCGCAACGGTGATCGGCACGGTCGGCTCCGACGAGAAGGCCGAACTCGCGAAAGCGCACGGCTGCGACCACCCGATCGTCTACACGCGCGAGAACTTCACGCAGCGCGTGAGGGCGATCACGAGCGATGCGCTCGTGCCGGTCGTCTACGATTCGATCGGCAAGGACACCTACATCGGTTCGCTCGACTGCCTCGCGCCGCTCGGGCTGTTCGTCAGCTTCGGCAACGCGTCGGGCCCGCTGCCGCCGATCGACTCGAAGGAGCTCTCGTCGCGCGGTTCGCTGTTCTTCACGCGGCCGACGCTGTTCTCGTACATCGCGAAGCGCGCCGATCTCGAAGCCGCGGCCGCCGAGCTGTTCGACGTGATCCTGTCGGGCAAGGTGAAGACGAGCATCAACCAGCGCTATCCGCTCGCGGAAGTCGGCCGCGCGCATGCCGACCTCGAGTCGCGCAAGACGACCGGCTCGACGATCCTCGTTCCCTGACGCATCCCTTCGCGCCGGCACCGCGCCGGCGCGCACCCTGGCGGGCGGCGCCGGTCGCCGTCCGTCCAGTCTTCGTCTCGACCGACGTTCGGTTCGCTGTTCCGCCCGACGTCCCGCCAGCTGTCCCGCCGCCGTCCCACCCGCCGTTCCACCCGCCGTCCCCCGCCGCACGCGTTTACGCGTTTTTTATACCGGCCCGATGACCTTTGACCCGTCCTTTACGCGCGTTCCCATAAGGTTCTAGTCGTCCGATTTCGACGACGGAGAACACAAAAATGGATGGGGTTTTCATCGGCGCACTGGTGCTGTTCACAGCGCTGATCCTCGGTTTGCTTGCCGGTTGCGAGAAGCTCGTGCAATACGGCCGCGGGGGGCGCGCATGACCTGGATGCTTTGGCTGGCGGGTGCCTCGACGGCCCTGCTGTTCGCGTATCTCGTCTTTGCGCTGCTGCGCGCGGAGGACATCGAATGAACGCGAACAACCTGTTGCAGACGCTGCTGTTCATCGTCGTGCTGCTTGCGGCGGCCGTGCCGGTCGCGCGCTACCTGACGGCCGTGATGGACGGCAGCTCGCGCGTCGTGCGCGTGTTCGGACCGCTCGAGCGCGCGCTGTACCGCATCGCCGGCGTCGACGCCGGCACCGAGATGAACTGGAAGCGCTACGCAGTCGCCACGATCGCATTCAACGCGCTCGGCGCGTTGTTTCTCTACGGCCTGCTGCGCCTGCAGGGTTTCCTCCCCGGCAATCCGCAGCAGTTCGGCGCGATGACGACTGACGGCGCATTCAACACGGCCGTCAGCTTCGTCACCAACACGAACTGGCAGGACTACACGCCCGAGCAGACCGTCAGCTACCTGACGCAGATGCTCGGCCTGACCGTGCAGAACTTCCTGTCGGCCGCGACCGGCATCGTCGTCGTGATCGCGCTGATCCGCGGTTTCGCGCGCCACACCGCGCAGACGATCGGCAACTTCTGGGTCGACCTCACGCGCGTGACGATGTACGTGCTCGTGCCGATGTCGGTGGTGATCACCGCGCTGCTGATGAGCCAGGGCGTGATCCAGAACATGAAGGCCTACCAGGACGTGCCGGTGCTGCAGACGAGCACCTATGCGGCGCCGAAGCTCGACGCGCAGGGCAACCCGGTGAAGGACGACAAGGGTAACGCGGTCACGGTGCCGACGCAGCTGACGAAGCAGACACTCGCGATGGGCCCGGTCGCGTCGCAGGAAGCGATCAAGATGCTCGGCACCAACGGCGGCGGCTTCTTCAACGCGAACTCTGCGCATCCGTACGAGAACCCGACGCCGTTCGCGAACTTCATCCAGATCTTCGCGATCCTGATCATTCCGGCCGCGCTGTGCCTCGTGTTCGGCCGGATGATCGGCGACCGCCGGCAGGGCATCGCGGTGCTCGCGGCGATGACGGTCGCGTTCGCGGTCGCGATCGGCGTCGAGGTGAGCGCCGAGCAGGCCGGCAACCCGACGCTCGCCGCGCTGCAAGTCGACCAGTCGACGAGCGCGCTGCAGCCGGGCGGCAACATGGAAGGCAAGGAAACGCGCTTCGGCATCGCGCAGACCGGCATCTTCACGGTCGCGACGACGGCCGCGTCGTGCGGCGCGGTCGACACGATGCACGATTCGCTGACGCCGCTCGGCGGTCTCGTGCCGATGCTGCTGATGCAGCTCGGCGAGGTGATCTACGGCGGTGTCGGGTCCGGTCTCTACGGAATGCTGGTGTTCGCGCTGCTCGCGGTGTTCGTCGCGGGCCTGATGATCGGCCGCACGCCGGAATACGTCGGCAAGAAGATCGAGTCGTACGAGATGAAGATGGTGTCGATCGTCGTGCTGCTCACGCCGCTGCTCGTCTTGGTCGGCACGTCGATCGCGGTGCTGGCCGACGCGGGCCGTGCCGGCATCGCGAACCCGGGCCCGCACGGCTTCTCGGAAATCCTGTACGCGTTCAGCTCGGCCGCAAACAACAACGGCAGTGCGTTCGCGGGCCTGACGGTCGGCACGCCGTTCTACAACTGGATGACCGCGATCGCGATGTGGTTCGGCCGCTTCGGCACGATCGTGCCGGTGCTGGCGATCGCCGGCTCGCTCGCCGCGAAGAAGCGCATCGCGGTGACGAGCGGCACGCTGCCGACCCACGGCCCGCTGTTCGTCGTGCTGCTGCTCGGCACCGTGATGCTGGTGGGCGCGCTGACCTACGTGCCGGCGCTCGCGCTCGGCCCGGGCGTCGAGCATCTGATGATGTGGCTGGGCGCATGACGCACGAGCGCATGGCGACACCTTGCAAAGACTGAAGAGATTGAAGAGATCGCAATGACTCAACATTCCGCAACACGGTCCATGTTCGATCCGGCGCTGCTGCGCCCGGCGATCGTGGATTCGTTCAAGAAACTCACGCCGCGCACGCAGTTCCGCAACCCGGTGATGTTCTGCGTGTACGTCGGCAGCATCCTGACCACGATCCTGTGGATCGCGGCGCTCGCCGGCCAGGCCGAGGCGCCCGCGGGCTTCATCCTCGCGATCGCGCTGTGGCTGTGGTTCACCGTGCTGTTCGCGAACTTCGCCGAAGCGCTCGCCGAAGGGCGTTCGAAGGCGCAGGCCGCGTCGCTGCGCAGCGCGAAGAAGGACGTGATGGCGAAGAAGCTCAACGAGCCGCATCCGAAGTCGCCGATCCGCATCACGACCGCGTCGGACCTGCGCAAAGGCGACGTCGTGCTGGTCGAGGCCGGCGACGTGATCCCGGCCGACGGCGAAGTCGTCGACGGCGTCGCGTCGGTCGACGAATCGGCGATCACCGGCGAATCCGCGCCGGTGATCCGCGAATCGGGCGGCGACTTCTCGTCGGTGACCGGCGGCACGCGCGTGCTGTCCGACTGGATCGTCGTGACGGTCACCGCGAACCCCGGCGAGGCGTTCCTCGACCGGATGATCGCGATGGTCGAGGGCGCGAAGCGCAAGAAAACGCCGAACGAGGTCGCGCTGACGATCCTGCTCGTCGCGCTGACGATCGTGATGCTGCTCGCGACCGCGACGCTGCTGCCGTTCTCGATGTTCTCGGTCGAAGCGATGAAGGCCGGCCACGTAGTGACGATCACCGCGCTCGTCGCGCTGCTGGTGTGCCTGATTCCGACGACGATCGGCGGGCTGCTGTCGGCGATCGGCGTGGCCGGGATGAGCCGGATGATGCAGGCGAACGTGATCGCGACGTCGGGCCGCGCGGTGGAAGCGGCCGGCGACGTCGACGTGCTGCTGCTCGACAAGACCGGCACGATCACGCTCGGCAACCGCCAGGCGTCGATGTTCGTGCCCGCGCCGGGCGTGAGCGAGGAGGCGCTGGCCGATGCGGCGCAGCTGTCGTCGCTCGCCGACGAGACGCCGGAAGGCCGCAGCATCGTCGTGCTCGCGAAGGAACGCTTCAACATCCGCCAGCGCGACATGGCGCAGCTGCATGCGACCTTCCTCGGCTTCTCCGCGCAGACACGGATGAGCGGCGTCGATCTCCCGGGTCGCGAGATCCGCAAGGGTGCGGCCGATGCGATCCGCCGCTACGTCGAGACGCACGGCAGCCGCTTCCCGGATGAAGTGCGCCGCGCGGTCGACGACGTCGCGCGTCGCGGCAGCACGCCGCTCGTCGTGGCCGACCTGCACGACGGCGTTGCGCGCGTGCTCGGCGTGATCGAGCTGAAGGACATCGTGAAGGGCGGCATCAAGGAGCGCTTCGCGGAACTGCGCAAGATGGGCATCAAGACCGTGATGGTGACGGGCGACAACCGGCTGACGGCCGCGGCGATCGCGGCGGAAGCGGGCGTCGACGACTTCCTCGCGGAAGCGACGCCGGAAACCAAGCTCGCGACGATCCGCGAGCACCAGGCGGCGGGGCGCCTCGTCGCGATGACGGGCGACGGCACCAACGACGCGCCGGCGCTCGCGCAGGCCGACGTGGCGGTGGCGATGAACACCGGCACGCAGGCGGCGAAGGAAGCCGGCAACATGGTCGACCTCGATTCGAACCCGACGAAGCTGATCGAGATCGTCGAGATCGGCAAGCAGATGCTGATGACGCGCGGCTCGCTGACGACCTTCTCGATCGCGAACGACATCGCGAAGTACTTCGCGATCATCCCGGCCGCGTTCGTGACGACGTACCCGCAACTGCGCGTGCTCGACATCATGCATTTGACGTCGCCGGCCTCCGCGATCCTGTCCGCGGTGATCTTCAACGCGCTGATCATCGTCGCGCTGATCCCGCTCGCGCTGAAGGGCGTCACCTACCGGCCGCTCGGCGCCGCGTCGCTGCTGCGCCGCAACCTGCTGGTGTACGGCCTCGGCGGCGTGCTGCTGCCGTTCCCGTTCATCAAGCTGATCGACATGACGCTCGCCGCGCTCGGCTGGGCCTGATGCGCCGCATTTGAAGGAACCCTCATGAAAACGTTGATTCGCCCGCTCGTCGTGATCTTTGTCGTCCTGACCGCCGTGACGGGGCTCGCCTATCCGGCCGTGATGACCGTGTTCGGCCAGGCCGTGTTTCCGTCGCAGGCGAACGGCAGCCTGATCGAGCAGGGCGGCCGCGCGGTCGGCTCCGCGCTGATCGGCCAGCCGTTCGATGCGCCGAAGTATTTCTGGGGCCGCCTGTCGGCCACCGCGCCGATGCCGTACAACGCGACCGGCTCCGGCGGCTCGAACCTCGGCCCGCTGAACCCGTCGCTCGCCGACCAGGTGAAGGCGCGCATCGCCGCGCTGCGCGACGCCGGCACCGACATGTCGAAGCCCGTGCCGGTCGACCTCGTGACGGCGTCGGCGAGCGGCCTCGATCCGGAGATCACGCCGGCCGCCGCCGCGTACCAGGTCGAGCGCGTCGCGAAGGCGCGTAACCTGACCGCCGACGCGGTCGCGCAGCTCGTCGCCGCGAACACGGCGGGCCGCCAGTTCGGCGTGCTCGGCGAGCCGCGCGTGAACGTGCTGAAGCTGAATCTCGCGCTCGACGCGGCGCAGGCCGCGCACTGAACGCGCGGCCGGGCTCCCGGCGCGGCAACCGGCGTGCGGCGCGGCCCGATCCGCGCCGCACGCGCTTGTCCGACGGCGCATGCGCCGTCTTTGCCTTTTGCGGCGATTTGGAACCACAATGACAGTACTCGTTCGCCATCCCGCGTTTCGCCTTCCTGACGCATGAACCGCCCCGATCCCGACCAACTCCTCGACAAGCTGCAGCGCGACGAAGAAAAGCAGCGGCGCGGCCAGCTCAAGATCTTCTTCGGCGCGTCCGCCGGCGTCGGCAAGACCTATGCGATGCTGCAGGCCGCGCGCCAGCGGCTGCAGGACGGCGTCGACGTCGTCGTCGGCATCGTCGAGACCCACGGCCGCGGCGAAACCGCCGCACTGCTCGACGGCCTCGACGTGCTGCCGCTCGCGCGCATCGAGTATCGCGGCCGCACGCTCGCCGAATTCGATCTCGACGGCGCGCTCGCGCGCGCACCGCAACTGATCCTCGTCGACGAACTCGCGCATTCGAACGTGCAGGGCGCGCGCCACCTGAAGCGCTGGCAGGACGTCTACGAACTGCTCGACGCGGGCATCGACGTGTACACCACCGTCAACGTCCAGCACCTCGAAAGCCTGAACGACGTGGTCGGCGCGATTACCGGCATCCGCGTGTGGGAGACCGTGCCCGACCGCGTGTTCGACGCGGCCGACGAAGTCACGCTGGTCGACCTGCCGGCCGAGGAGCTGCTCGAGCGGATGCGCGACGGCAAGGTCTATCTCGCGCAGCAGGCCGAGCGCGCGGTGCGCAACTTCTTCCGCAAGGGCAACCTGATCGCGCTGCGCGAGCTGGCGCTGCGGCGCACGGCCGATCGCGTCGACGCGCAGATGCGCGAGTACCGCGCCGACCGTTCGATCCAGCGCATCTGGCAGGCGCGCGAGCGGCTGCTCGTGTGCGTCGGGCCGGGCCCCGAGGCGCCGACGCTCGTGCGCGCGGCCGCGCGGCTCGCGGCGAGCCTGAAGGCCGACTGGATCGCCGTATACGTCGAGACGCCGCGGCTGCAGCGGCTGCCCGACGCGCGACGGCAGCGCACGCTCGACGCGTTGAAACTCGCGGCCGAGCTCGGCGCGGAGACGGCCACGCTCGCGGGCGACGACGCGGTCGCCGCGCTGATCGGCTATGCGAAGGTGCGCAACGTGTCGAAGCTCGTCGCGGGCGGCTCGCCGAAAGTCGGGCTCGCGCGCCGCTTCGCGCGGCCGTTCGGCGAACAGCTCGCCGAACGCGCGGGCGACGTCGACCTGATGCTGATCCGCGCGTCGGCGAGCGACGAAGTGCGCGCGGCGCCGCTCGACGCGCGCGCACGCGACTGGCGCGACGCGTTCGCGCAATTCGGGTTGCGGCGTTCGCCGCCGCGCCACTACCTGTACGCCGCCGCGATCTGCGCGGCGATCACCGGTGTCGCGAGCGTCGTGTCCGAGCGGCTCGACCTCACGAACCTCGTGATGCTGTACCTGCTCGGCGTCGTGTTCTCGGCCGTGCGGCTCGGGCGCGGCCCGGGCGTGCTGCAGTCGTTCCTGTCGGTCGCCGCGTTCGATTTCTTCTTCGTGCCGCCGCGCATGTCGTTCTCGGTCAGCGACACGCAGTACCTGCTGACCTTCTTCGGGATGCTGCTGACGTCGCTCGTGATCAGTCACCTGACGTCGACGCTGACGCGCCAGGCGAGCATCGCGCAGCGCCGCGAGCGCCGCACCGGCGCGATCTACGCGATGGCGCGCGAGCTCGGCGCGGCGCTGACGACCGAGCAGATCGTCGAGATCGGCAGCCGCCACGTGGGCGAGGTGTTCCGCGCGCGCGTCGCGTTCCTGCTGCCCGACAGCGCGGACCAGGTGCGGCAGAAGATCGAGGAACCCGACGCGGCCGTCACGCTGACGGGCGCGGATCTCGACAGCGACGTCGGCCAGTGGGTGTACGACCAGCAGAAGCCGGCCGGCCGCGGCACCGACACGCTGCCCGCCGCCGCCGCGCTGTACCTGCCGCTGAAGGCGCCGATGCGTACGCGCGGCGTGCTCGCGGTCGCGTCGCGCGAGCCGCGCGAGCTCGAGGTGCCCGAGCAGCAGCGGATGCTCGACGCGTTCGCCGCGCAGATCGCGCTTGCGCTCGAGCGCGTGCACTACGTCGAGATCGCGCGCGACGCGCTCGTCAACATGGAATCCGAGCGGCTGCGCAACTCGCTGCTGTCGGCGATCTCGCACGACCTGCGCACGCCGCTCACGACGATCGTCGGCTTTTCGTCGATGCTCGCGAACGGTCGCGCGGCCGCGCAGGACGGCGACGCCGCGGCGGCCGAACGCTTCGCGCAGCGCGAGGGCGAGCTGGTCGACGCGATCCACGACGAGGCGCTGCGGATGACGGGCATCGTCACCAACCTGCTCGACATGGCGCGGCTGCAGGCCGGCAGCCTGCAGCTCAAGCGCCAGTGGTCGCTGCTCGAGGAAACCGTCGGCGCCGCGCTCGCCGCGTGCAAGCGCGTGCTCGCGCGGCATCCGGCGCGCGTGTCGCTGCCGGCCGACCTGCCGCTCCTGCAGATGGACGCGGTGCTGATGGAGCGGCTGTTCACCAACCTGTTCGAGAACGCGGCGAAATACACGCCGCCCGATGCGCCGATCGACATCGGCGCCGAACGCGTGACCGACGACGGCCAGCCCTTCGTGCGCGTGCACGTCGACGATCACGGCCCGGGCCTGCCGGCCGGGATGGAAACGCGGATCTTCGACAAGTTCACGCGCGGCGAGAAGGAATCGGCGACGCCTGGCATCGGGCTCGGCCTCGCGATCTGCCGCGCGATCGTCGAGGCGCATGGCGGTAGAATCGGCGCGCTCAACCGTACCGCGCCCGACGGCCGCGTGACGGGCGCGCGCTTCTGGTTCACGCTGCCGGTCGACACGCCGCCGGCCGTGCCTGCCGTACCCGACGACGAAATCGACGTGCCCGGCGCGTCGTCTCCCTCCGAGCCATTGCCAGATCATGAGTGAACCGAGCCTGACCGTCGTCCTGATCGAGGACGAAAAACAGATCCGCCGCTTCGTGCGCGCCGCGCTCGAAGAGGAGGACATCGCCGTGTTCGAGGCGGAGACGGGCAAGCAGGGATTGATCGACGCGGCGACCCGCAAGCCCGATCTCGTGATCGTCGATCTCGGCCTGCCCGACACCGATGGCCTCGACGTGATCCGCGAGCTGCGCGGCTGGTCCGAGGTGCCGGTGATCGTGCTGTCCGCGCGCACCCAGGAAGAGGAGAAGGTCGCCGCGCTCGATGCCGGCGCCGACGACTACCTGACCAAGCCGTTCGGCGTGTCCGAGCTGCGCGCGCGGATCCGCGCGCAACTGCGCCGGCGCAACCAGGGCGGCGCGAACGAGTCGCCGAAGGTGAGCTTCGGCACGGTGAGCGTCGATCTCGCGCTGCGCCAGGTGTGGCGCGACGGCGAGATCGTGCACCTGACGCCGCTCGAGTACCGGCTGCTCGCGACGCTCGTGCGGCACGCGGGGCGCGTGCTCACGCATCGCCAGCTGCTGCGCGACGTGTGGGGGCCGTCGCACGTCGAGAGCCATCACTATCTGCGCATCTACATGGCGCACCTGCGCCAGAAGCTCGAGCGCGATCCCGCGCAGCCCGAGCATATCGTCACCGAAACGGGCGTCGGCTACCGGCTCGTCGGCGCTGCGTGACGTCCGCGGCATGCCGCGCGATGCGGCCGGAATGCAAGGCCGCACGCCGGTGAAGTTGCTTCGGCGCGACATTGCCGCCGCATGCGCGGGCCGCGCACACCGGCCACGGATTCCCCGCTATGCTGACCGTTCCGCGAACGAAATCGAGGAGCGTGCAATGTCCGTCCGTCTGGTCGTCATCTGTGCGCTGGCGCTCGCTGCGCCCGGCGCGTTTGCCCAGCCGCTGCCGCCCGGGCAGCAGCCTTCGGCGCCGCAACAGGCGCTCGCCAATCCCGCGTCGGTCAACTGCGAGAAGCTCGGCGGCCGCCATGTGATCCGCAACCTGTCGAGCGGGCAGGTCGGCATGTGCGTGTTCAAGGACGGCCGGGTGTGCGACGAATGGGCGCTGTACCGCGACGACCGTTGCGTCGGCGGCGGCGGCGCCAAACGCGTGTCGAACTGAGACCGGGCAGGCCGGGCGGCGGCGCGCGGGCCATGCGTCGCAGCGATCCCCCGTTTGCCCCCGGCCGGCGCATCCGGCATGCCCGTAAGCGTGTTGTTATACTCGGCGCCGCCCGGGGACGACCCCGGGCCATTCGCTTCAACGGGGACGGCCCCATCCGATCCGGAGTACGTCGAGATGGCGTGGGTATGGTTGTTGATCGCCGGTTTGCTGGAAGTGGCCTGGGCGGCCGGCATGAAATCGTCCGAGGGTTTCACGAAGCTCGGACCGTCGGTGGTGACGATCGTGGCGGCGCTCGCCAGCTTCGGGCTGCTCGCGGTCGCGATGCGCCAGTTGCCGCTCGGCACCGCGTACGCGGTATGGACGGGCATCGGCGCGGTCGGCGCGTTCGTGTTCGGGATCGTGATGATGGGCGAGGCGCTCACCGCCGCCCGCGTCGCGAGCGCGTCGCTGATCGTGCTCGGGCTGATCGGCCTGAAGCTGTCGTCGGCTGCGTGACGCCGCCGCGCCGGCCGGCGCCCGCGCCCGGCCGTGACGCACTGCGGAATTGCGGCGGCCCGCCTGCCAGCCTGTCTATAATGGAACGCATTCGGGCCTGAATGCCGCTGCGCTGTTCCCGGCAGGCGGCACCGGTTGCCACGCGCCGCGCGGCCGGTCATACCGACTCGATCCGATCAATCGGCAAAGCGCACGGAAAGTGCAAGGAGAGGGCCATGATCGAAGCCATTTCGCTCGGCGCGGGGCTCGCGTGGGCGAGCGGGCTGCGCCTTTACCTGACGGTGCTGATCGCCGGCGTGCTCGCGCGGGTCGGCTGGCTCCATTTGCCCGACACGCTGGCGGTGCTGACGTCGCCGTGGGTCATCGGCGCCGCCGCCGTGCTCGCCGTCACCGAATTCCTTGCCGACAAGATTCCCGCGTTCGACTCGCTGTGGGACGCGGTCCACACCTTCATCCGCATTCCGGCCGGCGCGGTGCTGGCCGCCGGTGCGCTCGGCCATGCCGACCCGACCGTGCTTGCGGTCGCCGGGCTGGCCGGCGGCACGCTCGCCGGTGCCGCGCACGTCGCGAAGGCCGGCACGCGCGCGCTGATCAACCTGTCTCCCGAGCCGATCTCGAACTGGGTCGCATCGTCCACCGAAGACGGCCTCGTGTTCGGCGGCCTCGCACTCGCGTTCTTCGTTCCGCTCGCATTCCTCGTGCTGCTCGCGGCGTTCATCGCGGCGTCGGCCTGGGCGCTGCCGCGTCTGTGGCGCGGCGTGTCGGGCGGCTTCCGCGGGATGGCGAACCACATGGTGTCGCGGCTCAACTCGATCGGGGGCAAGCGCGATTGAAGGCGCCATCAACCGCCGAGCGGCAGCATCCTGACCCTTCGCCGGCCGGGCGGCCCGGCCATGCCGGCCGCTTCGGCTGGCACGACCTGATCCGCCAGGCCGCACGGATGACCGCACGCGACTGGCGTGCCGGCGAACTGACGCTGCTGGTGCTCGCGCTGGTGCTCGCGGTCGCCGCGCTGACGAGCGTCGGTTTCCTCGCCGACCGGTTGCGCCAGGGGCTCGAGCGCGACGCGCGCCAGATGCTCGGCGCCGATTTCGTCGTGCGTGCCGACCATCCCGTCGATCCGTCGTTCGATCGCGAGGCGCGCGCACTCGGCCTGCGCACCGCGACGACCGCGATCTTCCCGAGCATGATCGCGTCGGCCGCCGGCGGGCAGGCGAGCGACGCGGCGCCCGCGCGCCTCGCGGCCGTGAAGGCCGTGTCGCCCGGCTATCCGCTGCGCGGCGCGGTCGAGATCGTGCCGGCGGGCGCCGCCGCCGCGCACAAGGCGGCCGCGATTCCCGCGCCCGGCACCGTGTGGGCCGATCCCGCGCTGCTCGATGCTTTGCATCTGAAGGCGGGGGATACCGTGCGTGTCGGGTTGCGCACGTTCACGGTCGCCGCGTCGATCTCCCGCGAACTCGATCGCGGCTTCTCGTTCGTCAATTTCTCGCCGCGGCTGATGATGCGCGCGGACGAGCTCGCCGCGACCGGGCTCACCGGCTACGGCAGCCGCGTCACGTACCGGCTGCTGGTCGCCGGCGACCCGGCGGCCGTCGCGCGCTTCGAGGCCTATGCGCACGGGCGCGTCGACGGCGGCAAGCTGCGCGGCGTCGGTCTCGAATCGCTGCAGGAAGGCCAGCCGCAAGTGCGCCAGACGCTCGATCGCGCGCGCCATTTCCTGACGCTCGTCGCGCTCCTGACCGCATTGCTCGCGGCGGTCGCGATCGCGATGGCCGCGCAGCGCTACATGCGGCGCCATCTGGACGGCTGCGCGACGATGCGCTGCCTCGGCGTGAGCCGGCGCACGCTCGGCGCGCTGTTCGCGCTCGAATTCGCCGGCCTCGGCGTCGTCTCGGGCGTCGCCGGCGCGGCGCTCGGCTACGGCGGCCACTGGGCGCTCCTGGCGGCGCTCGGCGGCCTGATCGACGTCGCGCTGCCGCCGCCGACGCTTTGGCCCGCGCTCGTCGGTATCGGCACCGCGCTCGTGCTGCTGCTCGGCTTCGCGTTGCCGCCGCTCGCGCCGCTCACGCGCGTGCCGCCGGTGCGCGTGCTGCGGCGCGACTGGGGCGACGCGTCGCGCACCGCGTGGGCCGCGTATGCGCTCGGTGTCGTGCTGTTCGCGGGGCTGCTGATCGTCGCGGCGGGCAACCTGAAGCTCGGGCTGATCGTCACGGGCGGGTTCGCCGGCGCCCTGGTCGGTTTCTCGCTGATCGCGCGGCTCGTGCTGTACGCGGCGGCGCGCGCGGTGCGCGATGCGCGCGTGGCGGCGGGCATCGGCTGGCGCTATGCGCTCGCGTCGCTGCACCGGCGCGGCACGGCGAGCGCGCTGCAGATCACCGCGCTCGCGCTGGGCCTGATGTGCCTGCTGCTGATCGCGATCACGCGCAACGATCTCGTCGCCGGCTGGCGGCAGTCGATGCCGCCCGATGCACCGAACCAGTTCCTGATCGACATCCAGCCCGACCAGCGCGACGACGTCGCGGCGTGGCTCGCCGCGCACGGCGTGCGCGATGCGGTGCCCGCGCCGACGGTGCGCGGCCGGCTCGTCGCGATCAACGGCAAGCCGGTGAACCCGGACGCGTATCCGTCCGACGAGGCGCGCCGGCTCGTCGACCGCGAGTTCAACCTGTCGTATACGACCGAGCTGCCGCCCGACAACCGGATCGTCGCAGGCGACTGGTTCGGCAATTCGGCCAGCCCGCAGATCTCGATCGAGGCCGGGCTGGCGCAGACGCTGAACGTGAAGCCGGGCGACACGCTGCGCTTCGACGTGACGGGGCTGACGGTCGATGCGCCGATCACCAGCGTGCGCAAGCTCGACTGGGGCACGTTCCGCGTCAACTTCTTCGTGCTGATGCCGCCGCCGGTGCTGAAGGATTTCCCGGCCGTCTACCTGACGAGCTTCCACCTGCCGGCCGAGCAGGCGGCGCTGCTCGATCCGCTGATCGCGCGCTACCCGAACCTGACCGCGATCGACATCGCGCCGATCCTCGCGCAGCTGCAACGGATGATGCTGCAGGTCGTCGGCGCGGTGCAGTTCCTGTTTGCGTTCACGCTCGCGGCGGGCGTGCTGGTGCTGTACACGGCGCTGGCCGGCTCGCGCGACGAGCGCGTGCGCGAGGCCGCGCTGCTGCGCGCGCTCGGCGCGTCGCGCGCGCAGGTCAATGCGGTGCAGCGCGCGGAATTCATCGTCGTCGGCGCGCTGGCCGGCGCACTGGCTGCGGCGGGGGCGATCGCGGTCGGCTGGGTGCTCGCGTCGCGCGTGTTCGAGTTCCGGCTCGCCGTCGATCCGTGGCTCGTGCCGGCCGGCATCGCGGCCGGCGTCGCGTGCGCCGGTGCGGCCGGCTGGCTGAGCCTGCATAATGTGTTGCGGCGCCCGGCGCTGCAGTCGCTGCGCGACGCCTGAGCGTCGCCGGCGGCCCCGACTATCCCGTTTCCGATTATCCGTATGACCGATGTGAATGATGAAGCGCCGTCGCAGCCGACGGCGTTCGAGCTCGTGGGCGGCGAAGCCCGCGTGCGCGAGATGGTGGACCGTTTTTACGACCTGATGGACCTCGAGCCCGAGTTCGCGGAGATTCGCGCGCTGCATCCGGCGTCGCTCGACGGCTCGCGCGACAAGCTGTTCTGGTTCCTGTGCGGCTGGCTCGGCGGCCCCGATCACTACATCAGCCGGTTCGGCCATCCGCGGCTGCGCGCCCGGCACCTGCCGTTCCCGATCGCGTCGGTCGAGCGCGATCAGTGGCTGCGCTGCATGGCGTGGGCGATGGAGGACGTCGGGTTGCCCGAGCCGCTGCGCGAACGGCTCATGCATTCGTTCTACGACACGGCCGACTGGATGCGCAACCGGCCCGGTTGATCGACCGGTACGCTGCTGTCCGGACGCCGGGCGAACTGCGTCTGGGCGGCCGGCGCGGTGCGGCGCGACACTGGTCGTTTCCCCATCGATACGAGGTTCGCCCGATGATGACCCAGGCCCTGTTTCGCGACGATGCCTATCTGACGCAGTGCGAGGCCGTCGTCGCGGCCGTCGGCGAAGACGGCATCCGACTCGACCGCACCGTGTTCTATCCGCTCGGCGGCGGGCAGGCCGGCGACAGCGGCACGCTGACGCTGCCCGACGGCAGCACGATCGCGATCGTCGACACGCGCAAGGCGAAGTTCGAAGGCGCAACCCCCGACGATGCCGTGCACGTGCCCGAGGCGGGCCAGGAAGCGCGCGTCGCGGCGCTCGCACCCGGCGCGCGCGTGGTCGCGGACATCGACTGGCTGCGCCGCTACCGGCACATGCGGCTGCATACGGCCGCGCACCTGATGTGCGCGGTGCTGCCTTACCCGGTCGACGGCTGCAGCGTGACGGCCGACTACGTGCGGCTCGATTTCGCGACGTCGGACACGATCGACCGCGTCGACGTCGAGCGCCGTCTCGCGGAACTGGTCCACGGCGCGCATGCGGTCACGACCGAATGGATCACCGACGCGGAGATGGCCGAGCGCCCCGAACTCGTGCGCACGATGAGCGTGAAGCCGCCGCTGGGGCTGGGCCGCGTGCGGCTGCTGCGCATCGAAGGTGTCGATCTGCAGCCGTGCGGCGGCACGCATGTGCGCAATACGTCGGAAATCGGCGACCTGCGGGTCGCCAGACTTGAAAAGAAGAGTGCGCGGACACGGCGCCTCGTGCTGGAGTTTGCATGACGATCGACAACCTGACGGACAGCGCCGCGGCGCTCGATCCGCAAGCGCGCGAGATTCTCGATTTCTGGTTCGGCGAACCGGATTCGGCGGCGTTCGGCCACGCGCGCAAGGTGTGGTTCAACGGCGGCGCGGCGTTCGACGACGTGCTTCGTACGCGCTACGGTGCGTTGCTCGACGCCGCGTGCGACGGCGCGTGCGATCACTGGGCCGACACGCCGCTCGGCGCACTCGCGCTGATCGTGGTCCTCGACCAGTTCTCGCGCAACATTCATCGCGGCACGCCGCGCGCGTTCGCCGCCGATCAGAGAGCGCTGGCGCTCGCGCGGCGCGTCGTCGCGGCCGGGTGGGACGCGCAGTTGCCGAGCGGCCATCACCGCGCGTTTGCGTACCTGCCGTTCGAACATGACGAGTCGGACGCGAGCCAGCGCGAGGCCGTGCGCCTGTGCGCTGGCATTCGCGGCGAGGCCGGGTGTGCGAGCTATCACGACTTCGCGTTGCGTCATGCGGCCGTGATCGGGCGTTTCGGCCGTTTTCCGCACCGGAACGCGATTCTCGGCCGTGCATCGACCGATGCGGAGGCGGCATTCCTGCGCGAGCCCGGCTCGTCGTTTTGACGGGCAGGGTGGCGGGATGGCGGGCATGAAGCCGCGCTCGCGCGCCGCTTGCCTGGTTTTGCGGAAATGACGACGGCGCCGTTTCGCGGCGCCGCCTTGCATTACTTCGTTTCGTGCGCTTCGGGCGTGCGCACGTAGACGCGCAGCAGCTCCTCGTCGTCGCCCGGGCGGGCGCCGGTCCAGAACAGTTTCCATTCGCTGCCCGGTGCCGGATCGACGGCCCGCACGCCCTGGACGATCATCCACGTGCAGCGCGTCGTCTTCGCGTCGTCGATCGGCGTGTGCTGGATACCGGAGAAGTAGTACATCATCGGCGCTTCCGATTCGCCGAGCCCGTGCAGGCTCGCCATGCAGTCGCCGTCGCTCCACTCGAGCGCGAGATGCGCGTTCAGGTCGTCGAACACCGATCGGTAGCTCTTCGCGACGTCGAGCCACGGCAGCAGCAGCGTATAAACGAGACCCCACGCGACCAGCGCGCCTGCGCCCCACGACAGCGCGCCGCGCCACAGGCCGGTCGTGCGCAGCTTCGGCAGCAGCGACAGCCAGCCGACCGTCAGCGCGAGCGCACCGATCACGAGCCCGGGCACGATCGGCATGGTCCAGTCGAGCGGCAGCCAGCGGCCGAGCACCGCGAGGTTCGCACGCGATGCACCGGGATCGGCCATGACCGCCCAGATCATCCACGCGAGCGCGACGACGGTGCCGAACAGCAGGCGGCTCAGGTAGTCCCATGCGAGATGCAGCCCGCGCGGCAGGCGGTCGATCGCCTGCGCGGCGACCAGCGCGAGCGGCGCGAAGAACGGCAGGATGTAGAGCTGGCGCGAGGTCGCGGACACTTGCAGCACCGCGAGGCCGATCCCGGCGAACAGCACGGGCAGCGCGATGCGCGGCGTGCGCCAGTCGCGCCATGCGCCGCGCGCCAGCGCGACGATCGCGAGCGGCGCGACCGGGAAGCCGAGCAGCAGGAACGCACGCAGGATGAAGAACGGCTTGTCGTTTTCCGCGCCGAGTTCCGGCACCGAGAAACCGAAGAAGCGGCCGACGTTGTTGTCCCAGAACCAAGTCATGAACAGCGTCTCGGAACGCAGGAACAGCGCGGTCGGCCAGATGAGCGCGAACGGTGCGAACACCAGCGCGGCGACGCCGAGCGAGCGTGCGAACGCGCGCGTACGGCAGGCGGGGTAGAGCACCAGCGCGCCCGTGAGCGTGGCCGCGAACACGAGCGGCACGAACAGCCCCTTCGCCATCAGCGCGATGCCGACACCCGCGCCGAAGAGCGGCGCGGCCCAGCGGCCGGACGGCCGCACCGGCAGCCCGTGCCGCATCTGCCGCGCCTGCGCGACGTGCCGCATCACGAGCTCGAGCAGGCCGCAGAAGCCCATTGCGGTGCCGGCGAACAGCGCGACGTCCGTCATCATGTCGTGCACGTGCTTGATGACGACGAGCGTGCCCGCGCTCAGCACGACGGGGCCGATCACGCGCAGGTCGAGCCAGCTGTCGGCCCGGCTGGCACTGCGGGCCGCGCGAGCGATGAAGCCGAACGCGAGCGCCGCGAACAGCGCGCTCGCGAGCCGTGCCGCGTCGTGCAGCGGCATCACCCGCTGCAGCAGCCACGCGAGGCTCGTCGCGACCCATGCGTAGAGCGGCGGCTTTTCCATGAACGGCTGGCCGGCGCTGGTCGGCACGACGAAGTCGCCCGTCTCGAGCATGTGCTGGATGATGCCGAACGTATAGGTTTCGTCCTGCTTCCACGGATCGTGGCCGAGCACGCCCGGCAGCGTATACGCGCACACCAGCGCGGCAACCAGCAGCCAGACGCGCCAGCCGAGCCGGAGGACGCGATCGCGGGTGGCGTTAGGCGCGGTGGCGCCGGCCACGGCAGGCGTGCCGGCGCCATCGAGTGTCGCGCTGAGGTTGGGATCGGCGGCTGAGCGTGCGTGCGCGGCCGAAGCGGGCACGGCCGTGCGTCGCCGGCCGGGCGCTGCGGTTCCTGGCATGGAAAAGATCTCGGTCGGGTCAAGCCGGTCCGGCGACATGGGCCGGGACCAATAAGGGTCGCATCGAGGCGAAATGACAGCCGGATGACCGGCCGTTTTTGGCTTGGCGCTAGTAGAACACGGAACCGTTACGGATGTTTACTGAAACAGCCGCGATATTGTGGAGATTTGTGGTGTCGTGACCACGGTCGGCCGCGGTCGGCCGTTTTTCCGCCTTTTGGGGCGGGATTACCGGCCGCCGCCGACGTCGAGCAGGGCGCCCGTCGTGTAAGACGCCGCGTCGCCGAGCAGCCAGACGATCGCTTCCGCGATCTCCTGCGCTTCGCCGGCGCGGCCGAGCGGCGTCTGCGCGCCGAGGCGTGCCGCGCGGCCCGGCTGGCCGCCGCTCGCGTGGATTTCCGTCTCGATCAGGCCGGGGCGCACCGCGTTGACGCGTACGCCGTGCGGGCCGAGTTCCTTCGCGAGGCCGATCGTCAGCGAATCGACCGCACCCTTCGAGCCCGCGTAGTCGACGTACTCGTTCGGCGAGCCGAGCCGGGACGCGATCGACGACACGTTGACGATCGCGCCGCCGCGCCCGCCGCGATCGGTGGACAGCCGGCGCGCGGCTTCGCGCGCGCACAGGTAGGCGCCGAGCACGTTGGTGTCGAACATCCGCCGCAGCCGTTCGACCGGCATGTCGGCGAGCGGCAGCGACGGCGCGACGATCCCCGCATTGTTGACGAGCGCGTCGAGGCGACCGAACGCGGTCGCGACCGTATCGAACATCGCGATGACGTCCGCTTCGTTCGCGACGTCGCCGGCGACGACGCAGGCGCGGGCGCCGGCGTCGCGAACGGCTTGCGCGGTCAGTTCGGCTGCCGCCGCGTCGCGCGCGTAGTTGATGCCGACGTCCCAGCCGCGCCCGGCCGCGAGCACGGCGGTCGCGCGGCCGATGCCGCGGCTCGCGCCGGTGATGAGGACGGCCTTGCGCTCGGACGGTGCGGGCATCGCGTGCGGCTCCTGATGAACGTTACTTGGCCGCGTCGGTTGCCCATTTGTCCTGGGCGAGCGGCTGGTAGCGGCGCAGCTGTTCGATCAGCGCGACCGGTTCGGCGTCGATGCACAGTGCGTCGAAGTAGGCCGGGCGCATGAAGCCTTCGTCGACCGTATGGCGCAGCAGCGCGATCAACGGATCGTAGAACGAATCGATGTTGTACAGCGCGACGGGCTTGCGGTGATAACCGAGTTGCGCCCACGTATAGACCTCGAATAATTCCTCGAGCGTGCCGGCGCCGCCGGGCATCGCGACGAACGCGTCGGACAGGTCGGCCATCATCTTCTTGCGGTGGTGCATGTCGGGTACGACGTGCAGCTCGGACAGCCCCGTATGGCCCACTTCCTTGTCGACGAGCAACTCGGGGATCACGCCGACCGCACGGCCGCCGGCCGCCATCACTTCGTCGGCGATCACGCCCATCAAACCGACGCGGCCGCCGCCGTAGACGAGCGCGAGGCCCGCATCGACGAGCGCACGGCCGAATGCGCGCGCAGCGTCCGCATAGACGGGCCGCACGCCGGACGACGAGCCGCAGTAAACACAGACTGCCTTCATTGTTTCGTATCCTTCGCGGCGGGCTTGGCGGCGACCGGGCTGCCCGCGGGGCGCGGCGAACCGTCGCGAGGCGGCAGGTAGTCGGTGAACTGCCGCTTGGGCAGCTTGCCGGAGACGAGATCGTCGAACAGCTGGCGCGAACGGCCGCGCAGGTACGGGGCCATGATCGAGATCACGTGCATGCTCACCTGGTGCAGCTCTTCGCGGATCGCGTCCTGGTCGTTGTACTTGCGCGGATGCATCACGTACTGATACGACAGCCAGTACGTCGAGATCACCGCCATGTTGGTGGCGATGACTTCGATCTCGGCGGGCGTCGCGACCATTTCGGCGTCCGACACGAGCAGTTCGCACATCTCGTGCGCGAAGCGCACCTTGTGGCTGATGATCTGCTTGAAGTGCGTCTCGAGCGTGCGGTTGCGCGCGAGCAGGTCGTTGAGGTCGCGATACAGGAACCGGTAGGTCCACATGAAATCGGCCATGTACTGCAGGTACGACCAGGTTTCGTCGATCGTCGGACGGTGATCTTCGGGGAAGCGCAGCCGCCGTTCGATCTGCTGCTCGAACTGCGCGAAGATGCTGTTGATGATGTCGTCCTTGTTGCGGAAATGGTAGTACAGGTTGCCTGGACTGATTTCCATTTCCTCGGCGATCGTCGTGGTCGTGACGTTCGGCTCGCCGATCTCGTTGAAGAGTTTCAACGACAACTCGAGAATCCGTTCGCGGGTGCGGCGGGGAGGTTTCGCTTCCATGTCGTCCGGCCCTGTGTGTGCCGGACTGGCGGGCGCTGCAATCGATGCTGCGGGATTCGTCCGGCGCGGGTTGCTGTTCTAAGTCTGGCGGACGATTATAAACCGCGGTTTCCTTGCATCGGGCGCATTTCGTGATCGCGATGCGTTCCGCGCATGGTGCGCCGCCGCACGCGGGCGGCGGCGCGGGGGTTGCTAGAAGCCGAGCCAGCGGGCGATCACCGGCCCGAGCACGAAGCCCCACGTCGTCACGCACGCGAACAGCGCGACCGTGACCGCCGCGCTGCCGAGGTCCTTCGCGCGCTTCGACAATTCGTGGCGCTCGAGCGAGATGCGGTCGATCGCGGCCTCGACGCTCGAGTTCAGCAGCTCGACGATCAGCACGAGCAGCACCGACGCGATCAGCAGCGCGCGCGATGCGGCGGGGACCGGTGAGAACGCACCGATCGGCAGCATCAGCGCGGCGAGCGTGAGCTCCTGGCGAAACGCGCTCTCCTCGCGGATCGCGACGCGAAACCCGTTCAGCGAATGCTTGAGCGCGTACCACGCGCGCGTGATGCCGCGGTGGCGCTTGTACGGGTTCGGCGGCAGCGGCGCCAGGCGATCGTCGGGGCCGAGCGGTTCGTGCGGGTGCACGTCCGCGTCGGCGTGCGGCTCTTCTTCGTCGAACGGACGATGCAGTGGCGCCGTGATGGCAGGGGACGGGGTCTTGTCGTTCAGGTCTCGTTTCAAACGGCGGCACCTTCGGCGGGCGAGTACGCAGTCTTCGGCAGCGGCTTCAGATGCGACGCGAACTGCTCGGACGCCGCGCGCCACGAGAAGCGTTCGGCCCACGCGCGGGCCGTCTCGCGTTCGATCTTCAGCGCCTCCAGGCAGGCTTCCTGCAGGTCTTCGTGCATCGCGCCGGCAGCGCCCCCGCCGAGCACGTCGATCGGGCCCGTGACGGGGTAGGCGGCGACCGGCGTGCCGCACGCGAGCGCTTCCAGCAGCACGAGGCCGAACGTGTCGGTGCGACTCGGGAACACGAACACGTCGGCCGCAGCATACACCTTGGCGAGCTCGGCTTGCGACAGTACGCCAAGATAGTTCGCTTCCGGGTAGCGCGACTTCAGCTCGGCGAGCGCCGGACCTTCGCCCGCGACCCACTTCGAGCCGGGCAGGTCGAGGCGCAGGAACGCCTCGACGTTCTTCTCGATCGCGACGCGGCCCACGTACAGGAAGATCGGCCGGGCGGTGTTGAGCACCTTCGACTCCATCGGCCGGAAGATGTCGAGATCGACGCCGCGCGTCCACAGCACGACGTTCGTGAAGCCGAACTTCTCGAGGTCCTGCTTCACGACCGGGGTCGGCGCCATCACCGCGAGCGACGGCCCGTGGAACCAGTGCAGGAACTTGTAGGTCGCCGACAGCGGAATCCCGAAGCGCGCCTGCACGTATTCCGGAAAGCGCGTGTGATACGCGGTCGTGTACGGCAGCTTGCGCGCGCGTGCATAGCGTCGCGCGGCGAGGCCGAGCGGGCCTTCGGTCGCGATGTGCAGCGCGTCGGGGGCGAACGCATCGATCCGCGCGCGCAGCTTGCGGTACGGCAGGATCGACAGGCGGATCTCGGGATAGGTCGGGCAGGGCACCGTGCGGAATTCCAGCGGCGTCAGCATTTCGACCCGGTGGCCGAGCGCGGTGAGTTCACGGGTGGTGCTCTTCAGCGTGCGCACGACGCCGTTGACCTGCGGTTCCCACGCGTCGGTGACGATCATGATCTTCATCGCGGCATGTGTCCTGTAAGTGGAGTTGTGTCAGGCAGTGGCCTTGGCCTTGCGCGACGGGGCAGCGGACGGCGCGGTGCGCATCGCCGTCCAGTAGACGACCTTCAGTTCGCCTTCCATCGTCTCGACGAGCGCGGACAGGCTCTCGACCCAGTCGCCGTCGTTGCAGTACAGCACGCCGTCGATGTCGCGGATCTCCGCCTTGTGGATGTGCCCGCACACGACGCCGTCGCAGCCGCGGCGGCGCGCCTCGTCGGTCATCACGGTCTCGAACTGCGAGATGAAGTTCACCGCGTTCTTCACCTGATGCTTCAGGTACTGCGACAGCGACCAGTACTGGAAGCCCAGCCGGCTGCGGATCCGGTTGAACCAGCGGTTCAGCACGAGGATCAGCGTGTAGAGCGTGTCGCCGAGATACGCGAGCCATTTCGCGTGCTGGATCACGCCGTCGAACAGGTCGCCGTGCACGATCCACAAACGTTTGCCGGCGAGCGTCGTGTGGAACGCCTCGCCGCGCACCTGGATGTCGCCGAACGCGAGGTCGCAGAACTGCCGCGCGCCTTCGTCGTGGTTGCCCGGGATGTAGACGACCTGCGTGCCCTTGCGCGCCTTGCGCAGCACCTTCTGCACGACGTCGTTGTGCGCCTGCGGCCAGTACCAGCCTTTCTTCAGCTGCCAGCCGTCGATGATGTCGCCGACGAGGTACAGGTATTCCGAATCGTTGTGGCGCAGGAAATCGAGCAGGTACGGCGCCTGGCAGCCGCTCGAGCCGAGATGGATGTCGGACAGCCAGATCGTGCGGTAGCGATGCGTGGACGGCTCGGGGTCGTCGCGCTGCGTGACGTGTGCGGCCGCCGGTTCGTGCGGCGAAAGGGCATCGGTTGCGGCCGAGCCGGACAGGAAGGCGGTGACGGCGCGGGCGCCGAGGGGTTGACGGAACAGGGAGGTCGCGGACGTTTTCTGGCCCATGCATGACTCGCGCCGGTTGACATTACCGGCATTGCGCCATGCGGGCGTGACCATGCCGTGACAGTCACGAGACGTTCTTATTACTGTCGTCGCGGCGTGTTTAGCAGTGAATGTGGCGGTGTTGCGTAACCTGCCGAACCGACCGGCCTGCGGTTCCCGTGCAAGCCGCGCGGGGCGGGCGTGTGGGCGGTTTCGAGGGGTTTTGTCTGACGGAAGCACGAATGCACGAAGCCGTCCCGCGATCACGCGAACCGCGCGGGTCAGCGCGGAATCGCGACGACGCGCGTGCGGGCGATGCGGTCGTGCGGAAACTGGCGATCGCTATGCAGGCGGGCGGCGCCGGCCCATACGATGATCCACGCGGCGGCGAGCGCGAGCGTGACGGGCACCGACAGGCCGAGGAGCGGATGCAGTGCGAGCGGCGGCAGGAACCACAGCCAGCCGAGCGCGTAGCGGACGAGCGCGTGGCCGGCGTTCAGCGGCCGGCCGCTCGACGATTCGAGCCGCAGCCGCCAGGTCTTCATCGGCAGCGTCTGGCCGCCATGGGTCCAGAACCAGACGAAGTACGCGCCGACGACGAGTGCGATCCACGCGGCGAGCAGGTTGTGATGGACGAGGCCGTTGCGCTGCTGCGTCGCGAGGCTGAAGGCGAGGGCGGCGAAGAATACGACGCCGAACAGCAGCACGGCTTCGTACAGCATCGCCGCGAGGCGCCGCCGCACGGACGGCGCGGCGGCGACGGCCGGGGCCTCGGGTGCGGGGGCGCTTGCCACGGCGGGTCAGGAGCCCTTGAACATCGACGGCGCGTCGGCCGGCGACACGGGCGTGACGGTCGCGGGTGCGGGCGCGGTGCCGGACGTGGCCGATGCGGTCACCGGCGGCGCGCCGGCGCCGGCCGATGCGGGCGCCGGTGCCGCAACAGGGTTGCTCGCCGGATGTTCGTGCGAATTGACGAGACGGCGCACGTCGCGGTCGGCGACGGTCGGCGGTGCACTGACGACGCTCGGCCGGCGCCGGCGCTCGGTCGCGGCGAGGCGCTGCTTCTGTTCTTCGGGCAGTTGCTGGTAGGCCTTCCATGCGCGCTCGCGCGCCTGCGCGGAAAGCTCCTTCGCGCTCTGGTAATTCTCGCGCGCGACGCGGCGCTGCTCGGGCGTCATCCGCGCCCACTCGGACATCCTGTCCTGCAGGTGCTTCTGCTCATCGGGCGTCAATTTCGCGAAACGGGACGCGATCTTCAGCCATTTGCGCTTGCGCGCGTCGCTGAAGCCATCCCACTGATCGGCGAACGGCGCGAGTGCCTCGCGTTGCGCGGGCGTCAGGCGCGCCCACGAGAGCGGGCCGTTGGCGGCCGGCAGCGGCAGGGGCAGCGGGGCGAGTTCGGTGGTCAGGCCGGCTGCGGCCGAGGTCGGCGCGGGCGCGCTGCTGGCCGCGGCGGAGACCGTCGCGGGGGGCGGGTTGAATCGGGAATAGGTGGCGACGTAGGAAATGGCGATCGCGATCACGCATCCGAAAAATACGGCCAGGCCGCGTTTCTGACTCACCCGTGCGATCCCCTCGTTATTGTCTGTTTGTTAGCGTGTGTGCGAAAGATACGCGTTGAACCCGTGATCGAGATACGCGTTGAGCGGCAGGTCGTCGCTGAGCATCGCCGCGTCGATGTCGGCGAGTTCGGCGGTGCGCTGCATGTCTTCCCAGTACGCGATGCCGACGAGCCCCGCGAGCAGCAGCGCGAGCGGCCACGCGCGCAGCAGGCGGCGCGCAAACGACGTCTGCGGACGGCTCGCGGGCGGCGTGCCGTATGCGGCGGCGGCACCGGCGAAGGCGGGCACGAACACCGGCGCGGTGGCGGCTTCCGGCTTCTTGCGCGCGAGCGCGGCCCGGCGCGCGACGGCCAGACGATCGGTGGTCGCGGCAGGCAGCGCCGCGGCACGTTCGTCCAGTGCGCGGCGGACCTTCAGCGCGAATTCGTGTTCTCGATTTACGGGAGCGGAGCTCATAGCGTGATTCCTTTGGCCTTGAGCGCTTGCGCCAGGGCATGGGTGGCTCGCGAGCAGTGCGTCTTGACGCTGCCTTCGGAGCACCCCATTGCGGCAGCAGTCTCGGCGACATCCATATCTTCCCAATAACGCATCAGGAACGCTTCCCGTTGACGCGTCGGAAGTTTCTGGATTTCTTCGTCGATCAGGGCCAGAACCTGCTCCCGCTCGAGGCGGTGCTCGGTGCTTTCGACACCTGCATTGTCGTCCGCGGACTCGAGCGTTTCCAGCGGATCGAAGTCCTCGTCGTCCGTATTGTTGAGCGACGAGAA
Organism: Burkholderia sp. BCC1998; assembly: GCF_905339875.1. Lineage (NCBI taxonomy): Bacteria > Pseudomonadati > Pseudomonadota > Betaproteobacteria > Burkholderiales > Burkholderiaceae > Burkholderia > Burkholderia sp. BCC1998. The sequence goes on along the minus strand of NZ_CAJPHE010000004.1, from coordinate 48,479 downwards.
CAGCGTGACCCAGGTGTTGCGGACCTTCTGCCGGCGGAACCAGTCGTGGATCGCGTTCTGCAGGATCCGCTGGAACAGCAGCGGCAGTTCGGCCGCCGGCCGGTCGCCGTATTTCTCCGCCAGCTTGATCATCGCGTCCTGCACGATGTCGAGCGACGCATCGTCGTCACGCACGGCGTACGCAGCCTGCTTGAACGCGCGCCTTTCGACGCCCGCCAGAAAGTCGGCGAGTTCCTTGTCTGATGCCATTCCGTAAAGGTATGCGCTGCGGACTGCGGCGTGTGAAAGGTCGAAAAATTTCGTAAAACCCGCGGATGCTAACAAATTTTCGCGCGACTTGGCACCGGTTGCGGCTCGCTCCGTTGCTTGCGAGCCGCGTCCGCGGCGCGCCGGGCGGGGCCCATGATGCGCTGCGGGATATTTTGCTTGACGACCCAATCATGACCAGCTATCGTCAGCGATTCGCAACATGAAGTGATGGTCTCATTTGAGGCTGGCCCAAGAAGCCCGCCCTTCAAACTGGACGCGCCGCTTGAACCCGAGCCACAAGCCCGGCAGAGAGCACCCGATCAATTTTTTGCCGAAAATTCGAAAGGTCAAAATGAACATGCCCAGCGCGGAATTCTCCACGTCGGAACCCCTTTCCCCTCCCGATAGCGACTCCATCGGCGCCACCGTGCTCATGAAGGCACTGGCCGACGAGAACGTCGAATTCATCTGGGGCTACCCCGGCGGCTCGGTACTCTACATCTACGACGAGCTTTACAAGCAGGACAAGATTCAGCACGTGCTGGTGCGCCACGAACAGGCGGCCGTGCACGCAGCCGATGCGTATGCGCGTTCCACCGGCAATGTCGGCGTCTGTCTCGTGACGTCCGGCCCCGGTGTCACCAATGCGGTGACCGGCATCGCGACGGCCTACATGGATTCGATCCCGATGGTCGTGATCAGCGGCCAGGTGCCGACTGCCGCGATCGGCCAGGACGCGTTCCAGGAATGCGATACGGTCGGTATCACGCGTCCGTGCGTGAAGCACAACTTCCTCGTGAAGGACGTGCGCGACCTCGCGGAAACCGTCAAGAAGGCGTTCTACATCGCCCGCACCGGCCGTCCGGGCCCGGTGCTGATCGACATCCCGAAGGACATCTCGAAGACGCCGTGCCAGTACGAGCCGGTCAAGAGCGTGTCGCTGCGTTCGTACAACCCCGTCACGAAGGGCCATTCGGGTCAGATCCGCAAGGCCGTGTCGCTGCTGCTGTCGGCGAAGCGTCCCTATATCTACACGGGCGGCGGCATCATCCTCGCCGATGCGGCACGCGAACTGAACCAGTTCGCCGACCTGCTCGGCTACCCGGTCACGAACACGCTGATGGGCCTCGGCGGCTATCGCGCGTCGGACAAGAAATTCCTCGGCATGCTCGGCATGCACGGCACCTACGAAGCGAACATGGCGATGCAGCACTGTGACGTGCTGATCGCGATCGGCGCGCGCTTCGACGACCGCGTGATCGGCGACCCGGCGCACTTCGCGTCGCGTCCGCGCAAGATCATCCACATCGACATCGACCCGTCGTCGATCTCGAAGCGCGTGAAGGTCGACATCCCGATCGTCGGCGACGTGAAGGAAGTGCTGAAGGAACTGATCGAGCAGCTGCAGACGGCCGAGCATGGCCCCGACACCGACGCGCTCGCGCAATGGTGGAAGGACATCGAAAGCTGGCGCGCGAAGGACTGCCTGAAGTTCGACCGCGACAGCGAGATCATCAAGCCGCAGTACGTGGTCGAGAAGGCGTGGGAGCTGACGGACGGCAACGCGTTCGTGTGCTCGGACGTCGGCCAGCACCAGATGTGGGCTGCGCAGTTCTACCGTTTCAACAAGCCGCGTCGCTGGATCAACTCCGGCGGCCTCGGCACGATGGGCTTCGGCCTGCCGGCAGCGATGGGCGTCAAGATGGCGCATCCGGACGACGACGTGCTGTGCATCACGGGCGAAGGCTCGATCCAGATGTGCATCCAGGAACTGTCGACCTGCCTGCAGTACGACACGCCCGTGAAGATCATTTCGCTGAACAACCGCTATCTCGGCATGGTCCGCCAGTGGCAGCAGATCGAATACAGCAAGCGCTATTCGCATTCGTACATGGATGCGCTGCCCGATTTCGTGAAGCTCGCCGAAGCGTACGGCCATGTCGGCATGCGGATCGAAAAGACCTCGGATGTGGAGCCGGCGCTGAAGGAAGCGCTGCGCCTGAAGGACCGCACCGTGTTTCTCGACTTCCAGACCGATCCGACCGAAAACGTCTGGCCGATGGTACAGGCCGGCAAGGGCATCACCGAGATGCTGCTCGGATCGGAAGATCTGTAACGGCGCGACGCGCGTCCAGGCCGGGAGCGGCCGCCTTCACGAAGGGCGGTGCGGCACCGGGCGGCGCGCGGCGCGAGTGAATCGACACGGACACATTCTGGAAGAAGCGAACATGAGACACATCATTTCCGTCCTGCTGGAAAACGAACCGGGCGCGCTGTCGCGCGTGGTCGGTCTGTTTTCCGCACGCGGCTACAACATCGAAACCTTGACGGTGGCGCCGACCGAAGACCAATCGCTGTCGCGGCTCACCATTGTTTCCATTGGCTCCGACGACGTGATCGAACAGATCACGAAGCATCTGAACCGCCTGATCGAGGTGGTGAAAGTGGTGGACCTGACCGACGGTGCACACATCGAACGCGAGCTGATGCTGATCAAGGTACGTGCAGTGGGCAAGGAGCGCGAAGAAATGAAGCGGATGTCGGACATTTTCCGCGGCCGCATCATCGACGTGACCGAAAAGACCTACACGATCGAATTGACGGGCGCGAGCGACAAGCTCGACGCATTCATCCAGGGGCTGGACGCCACCGCGATCCTAGAGACCGTGCGTACCGGCAGCTCCGGCATCGGACGCGGCGAGCGCATCCTGAAGGTGTGATGCCGAAATTGCCAAAGAGGCACGCCGGGTGCGCCGTCATGTCCCGGCCCGCAGTACTCCATCTGAACGAATTGTTGAATTTTTGAATTAGCGAAGGAACCATCATGAACGTTTTCTACGACAAAGACGCTGACCTCTCCCTCATCAAGGGCAAGCAAGTCACGATCATCGGCTACGGCTCGCAAGGCCATGCACACGCACTGAACCTGAAGGACAGCGGCGTGAACGTGACGGTCGGCCTTCGCAAGGACGGCGCGTCGTGGAGCAAGGCTGAAAACGCAGGCCTCGCGGTCAAGGAAGTCGCGGAAGCGGTGAAGGGCGCGGACGTCGTCATGATGCTGCTGCCGGACGAGCAGATCGCCGACGTGTACGCGAAGGAAGTGCACGCGAACATCAAGCAGGGCGCCGCACTGGCATTCGCGCACGGCTTCAACGTCCACTACGGCCAGGTGATCCCGCGCGCCGACCTCGACGTGATCATGATCGCGCCGAAGGCGCCGGGCCACACCGTGCGCGGCACGTACTCGCAAGGTGGCGGCGTGCCGCACCTGATCGCGGTTGCGCAGAACAAGTCGGGCGCGGCACGCGACATCGCGCTGTCGTACGCGGCAGCGAACGGCGGCGGCCGTGCCGGCATCATCGAGACGAACTTCCGTGAAGAGACCGAAACCGACCTGTTCGGCGAGCAGGCCGTGCTGTGCGGCGGTACCGTCGAGCTGATCAAGGCAGGTTTCGAGACGCTGGTCGAAGCCGGCTACGCGCCGGAAATGGCGTACTTCGAGTGCCTGCACGAACTGAAGCTGATCGTCGACCTGATCTACGAAGGCGGCATCGCGAACATGAACTACTCGATCTCGAACAACGCCGAGTACGGCGAGTACGTGACGGGCCCGCGCGTCGTCACGGAAGAGACGAAGAAGGCGATGAAGCAGTGCCTGACCGACATCCAGACGGGCGAGTACGCCAAGAGCTTCATCCTCGAGAACAAGGCAGGCGCCCCGACGCTGCAGTCGCGCCGCCGCCTGACGGCCGAGCACCAGATCGAGCAGGTCGGTGCGAAGCTGCGCGCGATGATGCCGTGGATCGCGAAGAACAAGCTCGTCGACCAGACGAAGAACTAAGCACCGCGTGCTGCTCCGGCCCTTCGAGTGGAGGGTCGGTTTCAAAAAGCCGTCCGAAGGCAGCAGTGCCCCGGGCGGCTTTTGCTATCCTACGGGCTTTGCAATTCACCGAACACCGAACGAACCCATGAACTATCCTCATCCGATCATCGCGCGCGAAGGCTGGCCGTTCATCGCGATTGCAGCCGTCATCGCGTTGTTGATCCACGCCGTCGGGGGCTTCGGCTTCGCGTGGCCGTTCTGGCTGCTGCTCGTCTTCGTCGTCCAGTTCTTCCGCGATCCGCAGCGCCCGATCCCGGCGCAGCCGAATGCGGTGCTGTGCCCGGCCGACGGCCGCATCGTCGCGGTCGAGACCACGCAGGATCCGTACGCGAACCGCGAAGCGCTGAAGATCAGCGTGTTCATGAATGTCTTCAACGTCCATTCGCAGCGTTCGCCGGTCGACGGCGCGATCTCCAAGGTCGAGTACTTCCCGGGCGCGTTCCTGAACGCGGCGATCGACAAGGCGTCGACCGAGAACGAGCGCAATGCGGTCGTGATCCAGACGGCGAGCGGCAAGACCGTCACCGCCGTGCAGATCGCCGGCCTCGTCGCCCGCCGGATCCTCTGCTACGTGCGCGCCGGCGAGCCGCTGTCGCGCGGCCAGCGCTACGGTTTCATCCGCTTCGGTTCGCGCGTCGACGTGTATCTGCCGCTCGGCAGCCGCGCGAAGGTGTCGATCGGCGAGAAGGTCTACGCGTCGTCGACGATCCTCGCCGAGCTCGAACAGTAAGCGGCGGGGCGCACGATGGCCGCATTCAAACCGCGTCGGCCGCGTAACGGCTCCGGCCAGACGCCACGTCCGTTCCGCCGCAACAAGGGAATGGCGCCCGATCCCGCGCCGCTCGAGAGCCGCCGCGCCGCGCGCCAGCGGTTCCTGAAGACACGTGGCATCTATCTGCTGCCGAACGCATTCACGACCGCCGCGCTGTTCTGCGGCTTCTTCGCGGTCGTGCAGGCGATGAACGTGCGCTTCGAGATCGCCGCGATCGCGATCTTCGTCGCGATGGTGCTCGACGGGATGGACGGGCGCGTCGCGCGCATGACGCATACGCAAAGCGCGTTCGGCGAACAGTTCGACAGCCTGTCGGACATGGTGTCGTTCGGCGTCGCGCCCGCGCTCGTGATGTACGAGTGGGTGCTGAAGGATCTCGGCCGCTGGGGCTGGCTTGCCGCGTTCGTCTATTGCTCGGGCGCCGCGCTGCGTCTCGCGCGCTTCAACACGAACATCGGCAGCGTCGACAAGCGCTTCTTCCAGGGGCTGCCGAGCCCGGCCGCCGCCGCGCTGATCGCCGGCTTTGTCTGGCTCGCGACCGACAACCGCGTGCCGATGAAGCTCGGCTGGCTGCCGTGGGTCGCGTTCGCACTGACGATCTATGCGGGCGTGACGATGGTGTCGAACGCGCCGTTCTACAGCGGCAAGGCGCTCGACGTGCGGCACCGCGTGCCGTTCGCGGCGATCCTGCTGGTCGTCGTCGCGTTCGTGCTCGTGTCGTCCGATCCGCCGCTGATGCTGTTCTGCCTGTTCGTGCTGTACGGGCTGTCCGGCTACGTGTTCTGGGCCTACATGGCCGTGCGCGGGCGGGCGAATCCCGCACGCTCGTCGCAACGCGACCACTGACGCGCAACCTGTCCGGAAACGGCGGCCTCGGAGATGATTCCGGGTCGCCGTTTTCATTTGCCCCTTTTTCGTGCGTCGGAGCCCGGTATCCCGGGTGCCGTCCGATTGCGCACCCGGCGGAATGTCGCTATAGTCTTTGGCATGACTGCATTTCCCCGCCTCTCCCTCCTTCTAGCCGGTGCGCCGCTACGCGCGCTAGCTTTGGCGCGCCTGCCGCGCTGACCGTTCTCGCCCTCCGTCAAGCCTCGTCTGTTGTTGAGCGTCGCCAGCGGTGGCGCGATCTCATTACGTTCGATTCCCGTATAAAGAGCCCTGGAGCCCCCCATGACAGACAAGCTGATCATTTTCGATACGACGTTGCGTGACGGTGAACAATCGCCCGGCGCGTCGATGACGAAGGAAGAGAAAATCCGCATCGCGAAGCATCTCGAGCGGATGAAGGTCGACGTGATCGAGGCCGGTTTCGCGGCCAGCTCGAACGGCGACTTCGACGCGATCCACACGATCGCCGGTCTCGTGAAGGACAGCACGATCTGCTCGCTGGCGCGCGCCAACGACAAGGACATCCAGCGTGCGGCCGACGCGCTGAAGCCGGCCAACAGTTCGCGGATCCACACGTTCATCGCGACGTCGCCGCTGCACATGGAAAAGAAGCTGCGCATGACGCCGGACCAGGTGTTCGAGCAGGCGCGCCTCGCGGTGCGCTTCGCGCGCAAGTTCACCGACAACGTCGAATTCTCGCCGGAAGACGGCAGCCGTTCGGATCTCGACTTCCTGTGCCGCGTGCTGGAAGCGGTGATCGCCGAGGGGGCGACGACGATCAACATCGCCGACACGGTCGGCTACGGCGTGCCGGAGCTCTACGGCAACCTCGTGAAGACGCTGCGCGAACGCATTCCGAACTCGGACAAGGCGATCTTCTCCGTGCATTGCCACAACGATCTCGGGATGGCGGTGGCGAACTCGCTCGCCGGCGTGAAGATCGGCGGCGCGCGCCAGGTCGAGTGCACGATCAATGGTCTCGGCGAGCGCGCGGGCAACACGTCGCTCGAGGAAATCGTGATGGCCGTGAAGACCCGCAAGGACTACTTCGGCCTCGACGTCGGCATCGACACGACGCAGATCGTGCCGACCTCGAAGCTCGTGTCGCAGATCACCGGTTTCGTCGTGCAGCCGAACAAGGCGGTGGTCGGCGCGAACGCGTTCGCGCACGCGTCGGGCATCCACCAGGACGGCGTGCTGAAGGCGCGCGACACCTACGAAATCATGCGCGCGGAAGACGTGGGCTGGACCGCGAACAAGATCGTGCTCGGCAAGCTGTCGGGTCGCAACGCGTTCAAGCAGCGCCTGCAGGAGCTTGGCGTGTCGCTCGACAGCGAAGCCGAACTGAACGCCGCGTTCATGCGCTTCAAGGACCTCGCCGACCGCAAGGCCGAGATCTTCGACGAAGACATCATCGCGATCGTCTCGGAAGAATCGGCGCTCGCGCACGAGCAGGAGCACTTCAAGTTCGTGTCGCTGTCGCAGCGTTCGGAGACGGGCGAGCAGCCGCAGGCGAAGATCGTGTTCGCGGTCGAAGGCAAGGAAGTGACCGGCGAGGCACGCGGCAACGGGCCGGTCGACGCGACGTTCAACGCGATCGAGGGTGAAGTCGGCAGCGGTTCCGAACTGCTGCTGTACTCGGTGAACGCGATCACGACCGGCACGCAGGCGCAGGGCGAAGTGACGGTCCGGCTGTCGAAGAGCGGGCGGATCGTCAACGGTGTCGGCACCGATCCGGACATCGTCGCCGCGTCCGCGAAGGCGTACATCTCGGCGCTGAACAAGCTGCATTCGAAGGACGACAAGGTCAACCCGCAGCGCGCGTAAGCGCTGCGCGTCGAGCGCCCGAAGTAGACGAAACGCCCCGTGCGGCCTCGCGCCGCGCGGGGCGTTTTTCATGCGCCGCTCATTCGGCGGCCGGCGCGCGGAACGACCAGCGGCGAGCGGCCGGGCGGGGCGCCGGGCTGCGGCGGCGGAATTCGACCGCGATCCCGCGCCGCGGCGCATCGGCGATGAACGCGTCGAGCAGTTCGAGCACGTCGTGGTCGATGTAGTCGGCGCGCGTCGCGTCGATGATCACGGCCGCGCGGTCCGGAATGTGCCGCAGGTGATGCTTGACCTGCACCTTGCCGAGGAACGACACGTCCTTGCGGAACGACAGCAGGAAGTGGTCGTCGTGCTGCGCGAGCGTGACGGGGCTCTTCAGGTTCGCCACTGCGACCGCCAGCACGCTGCAGGCGAGGCCGAGCGCGATGCCGAACAGCAGGTCGACCGCCAGCACGCCCGCGATCGTCGCGGCGAACGGCACGAACGCGGCCGGGCCCTGCTTCAGCACCGAGCGGAACAGCGCCGGTTTCGCGAGCTTGAAGCCGGTGTGGATCAGGATCGCCGCGAGGCTCGCGAGCGGGATCAGGTTGATCAGCCCGGTGAGCGCGAACACGCTGGCGAGCAGCAGGATCCCGTGCACGATCGCCGACATCCGGCTTTGGGCACCCGCGTTCACGTTGACCGAACTGCGCACGATCACCGACGTGATCGGCAGCCCGCCGACCGCGCCCGCGACGAGATTGCCGACGCCCTGGGCCTTGAGTTCGCGGTCCGGCTGGGTCGGCCGGCGCTTCGGATCGATCTGTTCGACCGCCTCCAGGCTCAGCAGCGTCTCGAGGCTCGCGACGACCGCGAGCGTGATCGCGACGCGCCACACGTCCGGATTGACGAGTTGCGCGAAGTTCGGGCCGAGCTCGGCATGCTTCAGCGATGCCGCGAGCGCCGCGAACGATTCGAGCTCCGGCAGCGTGACGCGATGCGCGGCGCCCGGCGCGACCGACGGTGCAACGACGCCGAGCACCAGCGTCGCACCGATGCCGAACACGACGACCGCGAGCGGCGCAGGCACCGCGCGTACCCAGCCGAAGCGCTTGAGCGCGGGCGTGTCCCACGCGACCAGCAGCGCGAGCGAGACGAGCGCGATGGCCGTTGCGGCCCAGGCGGTCGGCAGGCCGGGCCACGATGCAAACGATTGCGCGGCCGGCCCGCCGATGCCGAATGCGAACGGAATCTGCTTCACGACCAGCAGCAGGCCGATCGCCGCGAGCATGCCCTTGATGACGGGCGACGGTACGTACGCGGCGAAGCGGCCGGCGCGCAGCATGCCGAAGCCGAACTGCAGCACGCCGGACAGCAGCACCGCGAGCAGGAACGCGGAAAAGCTGCCGAGTTGCGCGATTCCTTCGACGACGATCACGACGAGGCCGGCGGCCGGCCCGCTGACCGACAGTGACGAGCCGCTCAACAGCGCGACGATGATCCCGCCGACGATGCCGGACACGAGCCCGGCGAACGGCTCGACGCCGGACGCATTGGCGATGCCGAGACATAACGGCAGCGCGACGAGGAACACGACGATGCCGGCGACGATGTCGCGCGGCAGGGTGGACAGGCGGTCGTTCAGTTTCATGGTTGGGGTGATTTCATTGGCGTAGGGAGGGGCGGATCAGCCGAGAGCGACGGCCATGGCGGCATGCTCCGGTTCGGCTTCGGCCGGCGCTGTCGTGTAGCCGGAATCGAGTTCCTTCAGGCGGCCGTCGGCGAGCGAAAAGATCCAGCCGTGCACGAGCGGCGGCCGCTGCCGGCCATGCACGATCGGCGAAGCGCGCAGCAGCCGCACCTGTTCGAGCACGTTGAGTTCCGCCAGACGGTCGGCGGCGGCCGTGTCGTCGAGTCCGTCGAGCGTGTCGCGATGGCGCCGTGCAAGCGCGCACAGCGGCGCGATGCGGCGCGCGACGTGCGGCAGGTCGGCCGGCGGCGGCAGCAGCGACGCGCGCACCCCGCCGCATCCGTAGTGGCCGCACACGATCACGTGGTCGACTTCGAGCACGCGCACGGCGTACTCGAGCACGCTCGCGGAATTGTCGTCGTCGGGATGGAACAGGTTCGCGATGTTGCGATGGACGAACAGCTCGCCGGGCACGCAATGCGTGATGGTTTCGGCTGGCACCCGGCTGTCGGCGCAGCCGATCCACAGCACGCGCGGATTCTGGCCGCGCGCGAGTGCGTCGAAGAAACCGGGCGTGTGCTCGTGCGTCTCGCGGGCCCAGGCGATGTTGGCAACCAGCATGCTCTTGGGGCGATTCATGAGGACTCCTTTCTGATAAGGACAAACAAATACCGGACGAAGTGGAGCAATAGGATGCTTTCTAAATTGAAAGGTTCAATTTCATCCGATATTAGGGGTATGCCCTAACATCCGGTGCCAATGATACAAATTGTTTCAACTCGATCTGGAGAGGTGCACCGAATGCACCAATGCAACGCATGACATGTATCGTGCATGCCTGTTTCTCGCCGGCGGCCGCGTGGCGCGGGGCTCACCGCGATGCTTTGGGCGCATATTCGATCGGAAAGGATTGCTGCTTCAATTCGAAATTAATCGAATATGACGGAAAAAATGAAATGGCCATTCACGCAACGATTCGTGAATGGCCATTGTGAAAATTTCGCGTAAATGCGCAATCGATCCGATCAGAACAGATTGCGGCGGTCGGGATCGTGCAGCGGGTCCGGTGTTTTCTGCGTGGTGCGCAGGATGCCCTGCGGGTCGAAGTAGAAGCTGTACATCATGTACCAGACGTTGTCTTCGAGATAGCGGTAGGTCCATACCTCGCGCTTCATCAGCGGGAAGTAGGACGTCTCGACCGGGCGGCCGAAATTGACGAGCACGTCGGTCTTGGTCCACTTGCCGATATCCGCGCGATAGAACTCGCTCGGCTGCAGCACCTGGCGCACGTTGACGATCCGGTGGGCCGCGTCGACGTCGGCCGCGACCGTGATCTCGCCCATCGGCTGGGTCGGCCACATCAGGCGCTTGCCGCCGCCGGGCAGGTCGTAGATCTCGCGCGGCGGGCCCATGCGCGCGACGATCGCCGACTCGTCCTGGCCGGCCTGGTATTGCTGCCACGGTTGCGCACAGCCGGCGAGCAGCGCCGCCGCACAGGCGACCAGCACCGGCAGGCGCGCGGAAATGCGAATGCGCATGGGATCCTCCAGAACGCTCTAACCGTTCAGTTGTATCACGGACGGCGCGCGCCGGCGCATCGTGCCGAAAAAATCGGTGCGGATCGCCGGCCGGGTGTCGTCGGGCTATCGTTGCGCGCCGGGCTTGCGGCCGGCGCCGCCCGCGTCCTATGATCCGCGCTTCTCGGACAGGTTGAAGGGCAGGGAGCCGATGCAGCTGTGGAAACGGTACGCGCTCGCATGGAGCGCCGGGTGGATGCTGGCGTCGTCCGCGTTCGCGGCAGGCGAGCCGGTGCGGATCGCGCTGATCGAAGGGATGTCGGGCCCGTTCGCGAACGCGGGCGCGGCCGTCGAGCGCAACCTGCGCTTCGGCGTCGAGCGGGTCAACGCAGCGGGCGGCGTGAAGCTGCGTGATGGCGCGCACCCACTCGAACTCGTCGTGCTCGACAGCAAGGGCAGCCCGGAGGAGGCGCTGGTGCAGTTGCGCGCAGCGGCGGACCGGCACATCGGTTTCGTCGCGCAGGGCAACAGCTCGGCGGTCGCGGCCGCGCTCGTCGCGGCGCTCGACAAGCTGAACGCGCGCAATCCGGACAGCCGGATGCTGTTCCTCAACTATTCGGCCGACGATCCGGCGCTGACCGGTGCGCGCTGCAGCTTCTGGCATTTCCGCTTCGACGCGCACGCGGGGATGCGGATGGCCGCGCTGGCGGACGTGATGGCGCGCGACCGCCCGCTGCGCAAGGTCTACCTGCTGAACCAGGACTACAGCTTCGGCCACGACGTCAGCGCGCTGGCGCGGCAGGCGCTGGCCGAGCGGCGCCCCGACGTGACGATCGCCGGCGACGAATTCCACCCGATCGGCCGCATCAAGGATTTCTCGCCGTACATCGCGAAGATCCGCGCGAGCGGCGCGGACGCCGTCGTGACCGGCAACTGGGGCAACGACCTCACGCTGCTCGTGAAGGCGGCGCGCGAGCAGGGGCTGAACGCGAAGTTCTATACGTTCTATGGCAACAGTCTCGGCGCGCCGGCCGCGCTCGGCGATGCGGGCGTCGGCCGGGTGGTCGCCGTCGCGGACTGGCATCCGAACGCGGGCGGCGCGCAATCGGATGCGTTCTACCGCGCGTTCCGGACCCGTTTTCCCGCTGCCCCGGACGACTATCCGGTGCGACGGATGAGCCTGATGATCGAGATGCTCGCGGCGGCGATGAATCGCGCCGGCTCGTCCGACCCCGTCGCAGTGGCGCGCGCGCTGGAAGGGCTGTCGCTCGACGACGGCTTCCACGCGTCGGCGATGCGGGCGCAGGATCACCAGTTGATCCAGCCCCTTTATGTGATGGAAATGGACAAGGCCGGCACGCCGGGCGTGCGCTTCGACAACGAGGGCTCGGGATATGGTTTCCGGACCGTCCTCGCGGTGCCCGCGCAGCGCACGCAGATGCCGTCGACCTGCTCGATGACGCGCCCGTGACAGGAGGCGATGGAACGGCGTGCAGTTGTGCTACAATGCCCGCCGGTTGTAAGTCACGGCACGGCCATTCTTCCGTGTCCGCCTGTTAGTTAGCCAGTAGGAAACAAAGGAAATCTCATGTCTGTTGCAGATATCAAGAAGTCGGAAGTCGTTGCTCAGTTCGCCCGCGGTACCAACGACACGGGTTCGCCCGAAGTCCAGGTCGCACTGCTGACCGCACGTATCGTCGAACTGACGGGTCACTTCAAGACCCACGCGAAGGATCACCACAGCCGCCGCGGCCTGCTGCGCATGGTGAGCCGCCGCCGCAAGCTGCTCGACTACCTCAAGGGCAAGGATGCCGACCGTTACCGCGCGCTGATCGAGAAGCTGGGTCTGCGTAAGTAATCGAGGCGATTGCCGCCAGCAAGATGCCTGTGTCAGTCCGCTGATGCAGGCATTTTGTTTTTGCGCGGTGCGTAGCGTCACGCGCACCGCAGGTCGTCCGGCACGTGGGTGCCGGGCTGCCGGAACGGCTGATACCGGGGTCGGGATTTGTGTCATTCCAGCGCGCCGCTCGTCGAGCGGCGTGCTGGAATGGCATAAAAAACACACCTTGCTCCGGGTGATTCGGTCGGGACGCCGCCGCGCGGGATGGCCCGCACGGCGAATGAAATGAATGAATTCAAAGGAGCAACCATGTCCATGTTCAACAAGGTCGTGAAGGAATTCCAGTGGGGCCAGCACAAGGTGCGCCTCGAAACCGGTGAAGTCGCCCGCCAGGCGAGCGGTGCCGTGATCGTCGACGTGGAAGACACCGTCGTGCTGGCCACCGTCGTCGGCGCGAAGTCGGCGAAGCCGGGTCAGGACTTCTTCCCGCTGACCGTCGACTACCTCGAGAAGACCTACTCGGCCGGCAAGATCCCGGGCGGCTTCTTCCGTCGCGAAGGCCGTCCGTCGGAACACGAGACGCTGACGTCGCGCCTGATCGACCGTCCGCTGCGCCCGCTGTTCCCGGAAGGCTTCTACAACGAAGTCCAGGTCGTGATCCACGTGCTGTCCGTGAACCCGGAAATCCCGGCGGACATCCCCGCGCTGATCGGCGCATCGGCCGCGCTCGCCGTGTCGGGCCTGCCGTTCAACGGTCCGGTCGGTGCCGCGCGCGTCGCGTACATCGACAACGCCTACGTGCTGAACCCGACGCGTGACCAGATCAAGGCATCGAGCCTCGACCTCGTCGTCGCCGGTACGGAGCGCGCGGTGCTGATGGTCGAATCGGAAGCCGACCAGCTGCCGGAAGACGTGATGCTGGGCGCGGTCGTGTTCGGCCACGAGCAGATGCAGACGGCGATCGACGCGATCCACGAACTCGTGCGCGAAGGCGGCAAGCCCGAGTGGGACTGGCAGCCGGCACCGAAGAACGAAGCGCTGATCGCGCGCGTGACGGAACTGGCGCACGGCGACCTGCTCGCCGCTTACCAGCTGCGCGACAAGCAAGCGCGTTCGACGAAGCTGAAGGAAGTCTACGCGGCAACCTCGGCGAAGCTCGAGGAAGACGCGCTGGCGGCCGGCACGGTCGCGGCCGACAAGGCGACCGTCGGCAACATCCTGTTCGACATCGAAGCGAAGATCGTCCGTTCGCAGATCCTGAACGGCGAGCCGCGCATCGACGGTCGCGACACGCGCACCGTGCGTCCGATCGAGATCCGCACCGGCGTGCTGCCGCGCACCCACGGTTCGGCGCTGTTCACGCGTGGCGAAACGCAGGCGCTCGTCGTCGCGACGCTCGGCACGAAGGGTGACGAGCAGATCATCGACGCGCTCGAAGGCGAATACCGCGAGCGCTTCATGCTCCACTACAACATGCCCCCGTTCGCGACCGGCGAAACGGGCCGCGTCGGCTCGCCGAAGCGTCGTGAAATCGGCCACGGCCGTCTCGCGAAGCGCGCGCTGGTCAAGTGCCTGCCGAGCGCCGACGAATTCGGCTATTCGATCCGCGTCGTGTCGGAAATCACCGAATCGAACGGTTCGTCGTCGATGGCATCGGTGTGCGGCGGCTGCCTCGCGCTGATGGACGCCGGCGTGCCGATGAAGGCGCACGTCGCGGGCATCGCGATGGGCCTGATCCTCGAAGGCAACAAGTTCGCGGTGCTGACCGACATCCTCGGCGACGAAGATCACCTCGGCGACATGGACTTCAAGGTGGCCGGCACGGAGCAAGGCGTGACGGCGCTGCAGATGGACATCAAGATCCAGGGCATCACGAAGGAAATCATGCAGGTCGCGCTCGCGCAGGCGAAGGAAGGCCGCATGCACATCCTCGGCAAGATGACCTCGGCGGTCTCGGGTGCGAACACGCAACTGTCGGAATTCGCGCCGCGCATGATCACGATCAAGATCAACCCGGAAAAGATCCGCGACGTGATCGGCAAGGGCGGTTCGGTGATCCGCGCGCTGACCGAAGAAACCGGCACGACCATCGACATCTCCGATGACGGCGTCGTGACGATCGCGAGCACGAACAGCGAAGGCATGGCCGAAGCGAAGAAGCGCATCGAGCAAATCACGGCCGAGATCGAAGTCGGCCAGGTGTACGAAGGCACGGTGCTCAAGCTGCTCGATTTCGGCGCGATCGTGAACCTGCTGCCGGGCAAGGACGGCCTGCTGCACATCTCGGAAATCGTCAACGAGCGCGTGAAGGACATCAACGACTACCTGAAGGAAGGCCAGCAGGTGAAGGTCAAGGTGATCCAGACGGACGAGAAGGGTCGCGTGCGTCTGTCGGCGAAGGCGCTGCTGAACGAAGCAGCGGCGGCGTCGCATTCGGATACGCCGCCGCAGCAGTAAGCGGACAGGCGTGAGAACGGCCGGCAGTGCGAAAGCGTGCCGGCCGTTTTTTCTGTAGCATCGTTGTGCGGCGCAGCAGCGCCGGCGAGGCGCCCGTGCCGCGCACGGGTGCGCCACCCGATTCCGATCCTGGAGCGACCACCATGCAAGCCATCGAAATCACCGAATTCGGCGCCCCCGACGTGCTGAAGCTCGCGGAGCGTCCGCGCCCCGAACCGAAGCGCGGCGAAGTGCTGATCAAGGTGGCGGCTTCCGGCGTGAACCGGCCCGACGTATTCCAGCGCAAGGGCGCCTATGCGCCGCCGCCGGGGGCATCGGATCTGCCGGGCCTCGAGGTCGCGGGCGAGATCGTCGGCGGCGATCTGTCGGATGCGGCGCTGAACCCGTTCGGCCTGAAGCTGGGCGATCGCGTCTGCGCGCTGCTCGCGGGCGGCGGCTACGCCGAGTACGCGGTCGCGCCGCTGCCGCAATGCCTGCCGGTTCCCGACGGGCTGACCGACATCGAAGCCGCATCGCTGCCCGAAACGTTCTTCACGGTGTGGAGCAACGTGTTCGACCGCGCGCTGCTCGGCGCGGGCGAGGGCGGCGAGCAGGAAACGCTGCTCGTGCAAGGCGGCTCGAGCGGGATCGGCGTGACGGCGATCCAGATCGCGCACGCGCTCGGCTATCGCGTGTTCGCGACGGCCGGGAATGCCGACAAATGCCGGGCATGCGAGGCGCTCGGCGCCGAGCGCGCGATCAACTACAAGACCGAGGACTTCGTCGAGGTCGTCAAGTCGCTGACGCACGATCGCGGTGTCGACGTGATCCTCGACATGGTCGCGGGCTCGTACGTGCCGCGCGAACTGTCCGCGCTCGCGGATGGCGGCCGCCTCGTGCTGATTGCGCTGCTCGGCGGGGCGAAGGCCGAGGTCAATCTGAACGAGATCCTGCGCCGCCGGCTGACGGTGACGGGCTCGACACTGCGTCCGCGTCCGGTCGAGTTCAAGGCGCGCATCGCCGCGCAGCTGAAGGCGCGCGTCTGGCCGCTGCTCGCGGACGGCCGCATCAAGCCCGTGATCTACCGCGTGCTGCCGGCCGGCGAGGCCGCGCAGGCGCATGCGCTGATGGAAAGCGGCGAGCACATCGGCAAGATCGTGCTCGATTGGGGTACGACCGCCTGACGGCCGTGCGGCCGGACTTGACATGCGCGGTTTGACCGGTTCAAGCCGTGCGCAGTAAAATCGCGGGTTTGCTTCGCCAGATCCAACCTGACGGCCGGTTTCCGGTGCGTTAATGACAAGATAGTGACGAGACAGACACGATGTCGAAACAACGAACGAAGCGAGTGATCGGCAACTGGAAGATGCACGGCCGGCTGGCCGGCAACCAGGCATTGCTGAACGAAGTGGTGCAGGGCGCAGGCGCGGTGGCGGCCGAGACGTCGATCGGCGTGTGCGTGCCGTTCCCGTATCTCGCGCAGGTTCAGGCGCAGCTCGCCGGCGGCCGTGTCGCGTTCGGCGCGCAGGACGTGTCCGCGCACGAGCAGGGCGCGTTCACCGGTGAAGTGGCGGCCGCGATGGTGGCGGAGTTCGGCGCGCAGTATGCGATCGTCGGTCACTCGGAGCGTCGCGCGTATCACGGCGAGCGCAGCGAAACCGTCGCTGCGAAGACGCGGCGCGCGCTCGCGGCAGGCCTCACGCCCGTCGTGTGCGTCGGTGAAACGCTCGACGAGCGCGAAGCCGGTGCGACCGAGCAGGTGGTCGGTGCGCAGCTCGACGCCGTGCTGGGCGTGCTGACGGCCGAGGAGGCGGCGCGCATCGTCGTCGCGTACGAGCCGGTCTGGGCGATCGGCACGGGCAAGAGCGCGACGTCGGCGCAGGCGCAGGACGTGCACGCATTCCTGCGTGCGCGTCTCGCGGCGAAGGGGGCGGCGGACGTATCGGTGCTGTACGGCGGCAGCGTGAAGCCGGACAACGCGGAAGAGCTGTTCGCGCAGCCGGACATCGACGGCGGCCTGATCGGCGGCGCGTCGCTGAAGGCGGAAGATTTCCTGGCGATCTGCCGGGCCGCACGTTGAGCGGTCCGGGGTCGAATTGAACCATGATGGCGGCCGGTCGGTCCGGTCGCCTGATCCAATTGGGTGGGTGTGATGCTGTTATTCAAGACGCTGATTATTGTCGTGCAGGTGCTGTCTGCACTGGGTGTGATCGGGCTGGTGCTGCTCCAGCACGGCAAGGGTGCCGACATGGGCGCTGCATTCGGCAGCGGCGCGTCGGGCAGCCTGTTCGGTGCGACGGGCTCCGCGAACTTTCTGTCGCGCACGACGGGCATTCTCGCGACGATCTTTTTCGTCGCGACGCTCGCACTGACGTATCTCGGTTCGTACAAGTCGACGCCGTCGGCCGGCGTGCTCGGCACGGCAGCGACCGCGCCGGCATCGGCGCCTGCAGCATCGGCACCGGCAGTCGCGGCGTCCGCCGCGGTTGCGGGGTCGGCCGCAAGCGCGCCGGGCCAGGACGTCCCGAAATAAAAAGTTAAATTTTTTGCGGTTGTGCGTTGAACAAATCTGGAACTCGGGTTAGAATTTAATTCTTGAAGCGATTCGCGGGAAACAAGCAGTACAACCCGAGTTGCATGCAGTGCCGACGTGGTGAAATTGGTAGACACGCTATCTTGAGGGGGTAGTGGCGAAAGCTGTGCGAGTTCGAGTCTCGCCGTCGGCACCAAAGTTACTCAATGCCAGCCGCTTCTAGTGGCTGGCATTTTTCATTTGTGGGGTGTGCCTTGCGATTGTCTTGTGATTGCACGCACTCCGAAATGATTCCTTCCGCCGGAAGTGGTATTCTCCGGACGCTCAGAACCAACCGATAGAGGATTGCCTTGAACCTCGCAGCCTATTACCCCGTCTTGTTGTTCCTCCTCGTGGGCACTGGTTTAGGTATAGCGCTGGTCAGCATCGGCAAGCTCCTTGGTCCCAACAAGCCGGACGTCGAGAAGAACGCACCGTACGAGTGCGGCTTCGAAGCCTTTGAAGACGCCCGGATGAAATTCGACGTCCGGTACTACCTCGTCGCCATCCTGTTCATCATCTTCGATCTCGAAACCGCATTCCTGTTTCCGTGGGGCGTCGCGCTCCGGGACATCGGCTGGCCGGGTTTCATCGCAATGATGATTTTTCTGCTCGAATTCCTGCTGGGCTTTGCCTATATCTGGAAGAAAGGCGGCCTCGACTGGGAGTGATGGGTTAATCGCCGGTTTGCATGGGCGGCCACGCTGGGCCGCTCGTCTGGAGTGGAAAGCAAATGAGTATCGAAGGGGTCTTGAAGGAAGGGTTTGTCACCACGACGGCTGACAAGCTGATCAACTGGACGCGTACCGGCTCGCTGTGGCCGATGACGTTCGGGCTCGCGTGTTGCGCCGTCGAGATGATGCATGCGGGCGCGGCCCGTTACGACCTGGACCGGTTCGGGGTCGTGTTCCGTCCGAGCCCGCGTCAGTCGGACGTGATGATCGTCGCCGGCACGCTGTGCAACAAGATGGCGCCCGCACTGCGCCGCGTGTACGACCAGATGGCCGAGCCGCGCTGGGTGATCTCGATGGGGTCGTGCGCGAACGGTGGTGGCTACTACCACTACTCGTACTCGGTGGTCCGCGGTTGCGACCGGATCGTGCCGGTCGACGTCTACGTGCCGGGCTGTCCGCCCACGGCCGAGGCGCTGGTCTACGGCGTGATCCAGCTTCAGGCGAAGATCCGCCGCACCAACACCATCGCCCGTCAATAAAGCCCCGAGCGTCCCCTCAATATGGCAAGCAAAATCGAGACCCTCAAGGCCAACCTCGAAGCCGCGCTCGGCGCGCGCGTGGTGAGCCTCACCGAAGCGATCGGTGAACTGACGCTCGTCGTGAAGGCGAGCGATTACCTCGAAGTCGCAAAGACGCTGCGCGACGATCCGAAGCTCCGTTTCGAGCAGCTGATCGACCTGTGCGGCATCGACTATCAAACGTACGGCGACGGCGCCTACGACGGCCCGCGTTTCGCGGCCGTGTCGCAGTTGCTGTCGGTCACGAACAACTGGCGCCTGCGCCTGCGCGTGTTCGCGCCGGACGACGATCTGCCGATCGTGGCGTCGCTCGTCGACATCTGGACCTCCGCAAACTGGTACGAGCGCGAAGCGTTCGACCTGTACGGCCTCGTGTTCGAGGGTCACCCCGACCTGCGCCGCATCCTCACCGACTACGGCTTCATCGGCCATCCGTTCCGCAAGGACTTCCCGGTGTCGGGCTATGTCGAAATGCGTTACGACCCGGAAGAGAAGCGGGTCGTCTACCAGCCGGTGACGATCGAGCCGCGCGAAATCACGCCGCGCGTGATCCGCGAGGATCGCTATGGCGGTCTGAAACATTAAGGGGGCGTCATGGCAGAAATCAAGAACTACACCCTCAACTTCGGCCCGCAGCACCCGGCAGCGCACGGCGTGCTGCGCCTGGTGCTCGAGCTCGACGGCGAAGTCATCCAGCGTGCCGATCCGCACATCGGTCTGCTGCACCGCGCGACCGAAAAGCTCGCGGAAAGCAAGACCTTCATCCAGTCCGTGCCGTACATGGATCGTCTCGACTACGTGTCGATGATGGTCAACGAGCACGGCTACGTGCTCGCGATCGAGCGCCTGCTCGGCATCGACGTGCCGGAGCGCGCGCAGTACATCCGCGTGCTGTTCGACGAGATCACCCGCGTGCTGAACCACCTGATGTGGATCGGCGCGCACGCACTCGACGTCGGCGCGATGGCCGTGTTCCTGTATGCATTCCGCGAGCGCGAAGACCTGATGGACGTGTACGAAGCGGTGTCCGGTGCCCGGATGCACGCGGCGTACTACCGTCCGGGCGGCGTCTATCGCGACCTGCCTGACGCAATGCCGCAATACAAGGCGTCGAAGATTCGCAACGAGAAGGCGCTCGCGAAGATGAACGAAGCGCGCAGCGGCTCGGTGCTCGACTTCATCGACGACTTCTTCACGCGCTTCCCGAAGTGCGTCGACGAATACGAAACGCTGCTGACCGACAACCGGATCTGGAAACAGCGTCTGGTCGGGATCGGCGTCGTCAGCCCGGAGCGTGCGCTGCAGATGGGCCTGACGGGCCCGATGCTGCGCGGCTCGGGCATCGCCTGGGACCTGCGCAAGAAGCAGCCGTACGAAGTGTACGACCGCATGGATTTCGACGTGCCGGTCGGCGTGAACGGCGATTGCTACGACCGCTATCTGGTGCGCGTGGAAGAAATGCGCCAGTCGGTCCGTATCGCGAAACAGTGTATTGAGTGGCTCCGCAAGAATCCGGGCCCGGTGATGACCGACAATCACAAGGTTGCGCCGCCGTCGCGCGTCGGCATGAAGACCAACATGGAAGACTTGATTCACCACTTCAAGCTCTTCACCGAAGGTTTTCACGTGCCGGAAGGCGAAGCGTACGCGGCAGTCGAGCATCCGAAGGGTGAATTCGGCATCTACCTCGTGTCGGACGGTGCCAACAAGCCGTATCGCCTCAAGATCCGCGCACCGGGCTTCGCGCACCTCGCGTCGCTCGACGAAATGGCGCGCGGTCACATGATTGCCGACGCCGTCACGATCATCGGTACGCAGGACATCGTGTTCGGCGAAATCGATCGCTAATGGTTGCGCCGCCTGCGCGAGCGGGCGGCGAGCAGTCAGTCACACGCGAAGTCACATGCGGTATGCGCCGAGCCGGCGCGGCTTCGCAAGCTGTCAACAGTGAGCGCCAGGTCTGCCGTCCATGCACAGCAGTGCGGCAGGTTGTTCGTTCGGTAGGAATTGAAAGAGTCGTGTCTGAAAATGATCTCAGCTGAAGGCCTGAAGGAAATCGATCGAGCGTTGACGAAGTATCCCGCCGATCAGAAACAGTCCGCCGTGATGTCGGCGTTGGCCGTCGCTCAGGAAGAGCACGGCTGGCTGTCGCCCGAACTGATGCAGTTCGTCGCGGACTATCTCGGCATGCCGGCCGTCGCCGTGCAGGAAGTCGCGACGTTCTACACGATGTACGAGCTCAAACCGGTCGGCAAGCACAAGATCACGCTCTGCACGAACCTGCCGTGCCAGCTTGGCCCGCACGGCGGCGCGGAAGCGACTGCCGACTACCTGAAACAGAAGCTGGGCATCGGCTTCGGCGAGACCACGCCCGACGGCAAGTTCACGCTGAAGGAAGGCGAATGCATGGGCTCGTGCGGCGATGCGCCGGTGCTGCTGGTGAACAATCACAGAATGTGCAGCTTCATGAGCCGCGAGAAGATCGACCAGCTGCTTGAGGAGCTCTCGAAATGACGTCCCTCCACGACCGTCACATCAAACCGCTGATCCTCGCTGGTCTGAACGGCGAGAACTGGCATCTCGAAGACTACGTTGCACGCGGCGGCTACAAGCAGCTGCGCCGCATTCTCGAAGAAAAGATTCCGCCGGAGCAGGTGATTGCCGACGTGAAGGCGTCGGGCCTGCGTGGCCGTGGCGGTGCGGGCTTCCCGACCGGCCTGAAGTGGAGCTTCATGCCGCGCCAGTTCCCGGGACAGAAGTACCTCGTCTGCAACTCGGACGAAGGCGAGCCGGGCACGTTCAAGGATCGCGACATCCTGCGCTGGAACCCGCATGCGCTGATCGAAGGCATGGCCATCGGCGCGTACGCGATGGGCATCACCGTCGGCTACAACTACATCCACGGCGAAATCTTCGAAGTGTATCGACGCTTCGAGGCCGCGCTCGATGAAGCGCGTGCCGCGGGTTTCCTCGGCGACAACATCATGGGCTCGGAATTCTCGTTCCAGCTGCACGCGCACCACGGTTACGGCGCGTACATCTGCGGCGAGGAAACGGCGCTGCTCGAGTCGCTCGAAGGCAAGAAGGGCCAGCCGCGCTTCAAGCCGCCGTTCCCGGCGAGCTTCGGCGTGTACGGCAAGCCGACCACGATCAACAACACCGAGACGTTCGCCGCGGTGCCGTTCCTGCTGTCCATCGGGCCGCAGAATTACCTCGAGATCGGCAAGCCGAACAACGGCGGCACGAAGATTTTCTCGGTGTCGGGCGACGTCGAGCGTCCGGGCAACTATGAAGTGCCGCTCGGCACGCCGTTCGCGACGCTGATGGAGCTCGCCGGCGGGATGCGCGGCGGCCGCAAGATCAAGGCCGTGATTCCGGGCGGCTCGTCGGCGCCGGTGATCCCGGGCGACATCATGATGCAGACCGATCTCGATTACGACTCGATCGCAAAGGCGGGCTCGATGCTCGGCTCCGGCGCGGTGATCGTGATGGACGAGACGCGCTGCATGGTGCGTTCGCTGCTGCGCCTGTCGTATTTCTACTACGAGGAATCGTGCGGCCAGTGCACGCCGTGCCGTGAAGGCACCGGCTGGCTGTATCGCGTCGTGAATCGTATCGAGCACGGCGAAGGCCGCCAGGAAGATCTGGACCTGCTGAACTCGGTTGCCGAGAACATCATGGGCCGCACGATCTGCGCGCTCGGCGATGCGGCGGCGATGCCGGTTCGCGGGATGCTCAAGCATTACTGGGACGAATTCGCGTACCACGTCGAGCACAAGCACTGCATGGTCGGCGGCCACGCGCACGCGGCGGCAGCCTGAAGCGAAGCACCGGTTGCGGAATTTGAGCGCACGGTCGGGCGAAGGCGCGAACGGGCGGAAATAGGTTAAGGACCATTCACCATCATGGTTGAACTTGAAATAGACGGCAAGAAGGTCGAGGTGCCCGAAGGCAGCATGGTGATCCAGGCTGCGCACAAGGCGGATACGTACATTCCTCACTTCTGCTATCACAAGAAACTGTCGGTCGCGGCCAACTGCCGGATGTGTCTCGTCGAAGTCGAGAAGATGCCGAAGGCCGTGCCTGCCTGCGCGACGCCCGTGTCGGCCGGCATGATCGTGCACACGCAGTCCGACAAGGCCGTGAAGGCGCAGCAGTCGGTGATGGAATTCCTCCTCATCAACCATCCGCTCGACTGCCCGATCTGCGATCAGGGCGGCGAATGCCAGCTGCAGGATCTGGCGGTCGGCTACGGCAAGTCGTCGTCGCGCTACTCGGAAGAAAAGCGCGTGGTGTTCCACAAGAACGTGGGCCCGCTGATCTCGATGGAAGAAATGTCGCGCTGCATCCACTGCACGCGCTGCGTCCGCTTCGGCCAGGAAGTCGCCGGCGTGATGGAGCTCGGCATGCTGGGCCGCGGCGAGCACTCGGAAATCACGACGTTCGTCGGCAAGACGGTCGACTCCGAACTGTCGGGCAACATGATCGACCTGTGCCCGGTCGGCGCGCTGACCAGCAAGCCGTTCCGCTACAGCGCCCGTACGTGGGAACTGTCGCGCCGCAAGTCGGTGAGCCCGCACGATTCCGTCGGCGCGAACCTCGTCGTGCAGGTGAAGAACAACCGCGTGATGCGCGTGCTGCCGTTCGAGAACGAAGCGATCAACGAATGCTGGATTTCGGACAAGGATCGTTTCTCGTACGAAGGCCTGAACAGCGAAGAGCGCCTGACGAAGCCGATGCTGAAGCAGGGCGGCCAGTGGATCGAAACCGACTGGCAGACCGCGCTCGAATACGTCGCGAAGGGCCTGAAGGGCATCGCCGCGGATCACGGCGCGAATGCGCTGGCGATGCTCGCGAGCGCGCACAGCACCGCTGAAGAGCTGTTCCTCGTGAAGCAGCTCGCCAACGAACTGAAGACGCCGAACGTCGACTTCCGTCTGCGTCAGCAGGATTTCTCGGCGCCGGTCCAGGGCGCACCGTGGCTTGGCATGCCGATCGCCGACCTGTCGAACGTGGATGCCGCGTTCGTCGTCGGTTCGTTCCTGCGCCGTGACCACCCGCTGTTCGCCGCACGCCTGCGACAGGCCGCGAAGAACGGCGCGAAGCTGCACTTCCTGCACGCGACCGCCGACGACTCGCTGATCCCGACCGCGAAGCGCATCGTCGCCGCGCCGTCGGCATGGCTCGACGAACTGGCCGGCGTGGCCGCAGCCGTCGCGCAACTGCGCGGCGTCGCGCTGCCGGACGCGCTCGCGGGCGTCGCCGCATCGCCGGCTGCGCAAGCGGTCGCCCAGTCGCTCGTGAACGGCGAGCGCCGCGCGGTGCTGCTCGGCAACGCATCCGTCCGTCATCCGCAATTCGCGAAGCTGCACGCCGTCGCACAGTGGATCGCCGACAACACCGGCGCCACGTTCGGCTTCCTGACGGAAGCGGCGAACACGGTCGGCGCGCACGTCGTCGGCGCACTGCCGGGCGAAGGCGGCCTGAACGCACGCGAAGCGTTCGCGCAGCCGCGCAAGGGTTACGTGCTGCTGAACGTCGAACCGGAATTCGACACGGCCGATCCGGCGCAGGCGCTTGCCGCGCTGAACCAGGCCGAGATGGTCGTCGTGATGTCGCCGTTCAAGCACGGCCTCGATTACGCCGACGTGCTGCTGCCGATCGCGCCGTTCACGGAAACGGCCGGTACGTACGTGAACGCGGAAGGCTCGGTGCAGAGCTTCAACGGCGTCGTGCGCCCGCTCGGCGACACGCGTCCGGCATGGAAGGTGCTGCGCGTGCTCGGCAGCCTGCTCGGCCTGCCGAACTTCGAATACGAAACGGCGGAAGAAGTGCGTCTCGCGGCGCTCGGCGACGCAGGTGTCGCGAAGCGTCTGTCGAACCAGGCGTCGGCCGCACCGGCCCGCGTCGCGGCAACTGCCGCGAACGGCGGCTTCGAGCGCCTCGCCGACGTGCCGATCTATCATGCCGACGCACTCGTGCGCCGCGCAGGTGCGCTGCACCTGACGGCCGCCGCGAAGGTAGCGAACGCCGCAGCCCTGCCGGCCGCGCTGTTCGACAAGCTGGGCTTGAAGGAAGGCGACGCGGTGCGCGTGCGCCAGGGCGAGCGTGCGGTGCAGTTGCCGGCCGTGCGCGACGCGAATCTTGCGGAGACGGTCGTTCGCGTGTCGGCGGCTACGCCTGCCGGCGCAGCGCTCGGCAGCCTGTCCGGTGAACTGGTGGTGGAGAAGGCGTAAATGAGCTTGTTCGATACGATCAACGCGGGCGGCGCCCAGGTTCTCGGCGTCGCGTGGCCGACGGTGTGGGCAATCGTGCGCATCCTCGTCGTCTCCGTCGTCATCCTGCTGTGCGTCGCGTACCTGATTCTGTGGGAACGCAAGCTGATCGGCTGGATGCACGTGCGTCTCGGCCCGAACCGCGTCGGCCCCGCCGGCCTGTTGCAGCCGATCGCCGACGTGCTGAAGCTGCTGCTGAAGGAAGTGATTCAGCCGAGCGCCGCCAGCCGCTGGCTGTACCTGATCGCACCGGTCATGACCGTCGTGCCGGCGTTCGCCGTGTGGGCGGTGATCCCGTTCCAGGCCGAAGCCGTGCTCGCGAACGTGAACGCGGGCCTGCTGTACGCGATGGCGATCTCGTCGATCGGCGTGTACGCGGTGATTCTCGCCGGCTGGGCATCGAACTCGAAGTACGCGTTCCTCGGCGCGATGCGCGCCGCGGCGCAGATGGTCTCGTACGAAATCTCGATGGGCTTCGCGCTGGTGCTCGTGCTGATGACGGCCGGCAGCCTGAACCTGTCGGAAATCGTCGGCTCGCAGCAGCACGGTTTCTTCGCCGGCCACGGCGTGAACTTCCTGTCGTGGAACTGGCTGCCGCTGCTGCCGGCGTTCGTCGTCTACTTCGTGTCCGGCATCGCCGAAACGAACCGTCACCCGTTCGACGTGGTGGAAGGGGAGTCGGAGATCGTCGCGGGTCACATGATCGATTACTCGGGCATGGCGTTCGCGCTGTTCTTCCTCGCCGAGTACATCAACATGATCGTGATCTCGGCACTGGCCTCGACGCTGTTCCTCGGCGGCTGGGACGCACCGTTCGAATTCCTGTCGTTCATTCCGGGCATCTTCTGGCTGGTGCTGAAGGTATTCGCGCTGCTGTCGGTGTTCATCTGGGTGCGCGCGACGTTCCCGCGCTACCGTTACGACCAGATCATGCGTCTGGGCTGGAAGGTGTTCCTGCCCGTCACGGTGATCTGGGTGGTCGTGGTCGGCTTCTGGATGATGTCGCCGCTCAACATCTGGGTGAAGTAAAGATCGGACGAAATCATGACGGCAATCCAACACTTCTTTAAGACCTTCTTCCTGACGGAGCTGCTGAAGGGGCTCGCGCTGACCGGTCGTTACACGTTCCGGCGCAAGTTCACCGTGCAGTTCCCGGAAGAGAAGACCCCGATTTCGCCGCGTTTCCGCGGGCTGCATGCGCTGCGCCGCTACGAAAACGGCGAAGAGCGCTGCATCGCGTGCAAGCTCTGCGAGGCCGTGTGCCCCGCGATGGCGATCACGATCGAATCGGAAACGCGCGCGGACAACACGCGCCGCACGACGCGCTACGACATCGACCTGACGAAGTGCATCTTCTGCGGTTTCTGCGAAGAAAGCTGCCCGGTCGATTCGATCGTCGAGACGCAGATTCTCGAATATCACGGCGAAAAGCGCGGCGACCTGTATTTCACGAAGGAAATGCTGCTCGCGGTGGGCGATCGCTACGAGAAGGACATCGCTGCGGCGAAGGCCGCCGACGCGCCGTATCGTTGATTGTGTTTGCAGTGCCGGCCCGGCATGAACGGGCCGAGCCGCCGCGACGGGTGCGGCACGCGAGAGCGTCCCGCAAGCCGCGCCTGACTATGGCCTAACGATGAACCGGTAATCATGGAATTCACGACCGTACTGTTCTACATCTTCGCGCTGCTCCTGGTGGTATCAGGGCTGAAGGTGATCACTTCGCGCAACCCGGTGGCGTCTGCGCTTTTCCTTGTGCTGGCGTTCTTCAACGCCGCCGCGATCTGGATGCTGCTGGAAGCGGAGTTCCTCGCGATCCTGCTGGTGCTGGTGTACGTGGGCGCCGTGATGGTGCTGTTCCTGTTCGTCGTGATGATGCTGGACATCAACATCGATTACCTGCGCCGCGACTTCAAGCGCTTCGTGCCGATGGCGACGGTCGTCGGCGCGATCATCGTGGTCGAGACCGCGCTGATCCTGTGGCGTGGCTACGGCGACACGCACACCGTGCACGCGATGGCGACGGGCGCGATGGCCGACTGGTCGAACACGCGTCTGATCGGCAAGGTGATCTACACCGACTACATCTTCGCGTTTGAAATCGCCGGCCTGGTGCTGCTGGTCGCGATCATCGCCGCGATCGGGCTGACCGAGCGCAAGGGCAAGGACAGCAAGCGCCAGCGCGTGTCGGATCAGGTCAAGGTGCGCCGCGACGACCGCGTGCGCCTCGTGAAGATGGAAGCGGACAAGCCGCAGCCGGAAACGGCGCAGAGCGAAGCCGGTACGAGCACCAACGGCTAAGCGGAGGAAAGGAAAACCATGCTGACTCTTGCTCATTACCTCGTGCTCGGCGCGATCCTCTTTGCGATCGCGATCGTCGGGATCTTCCTGAACCGCCGCAACATCATCATCATCCTGATGGCGATCGAACTGATGCTGCTGGCGGTGAACACCAACTTCGTCGCGTTCTCGCACTACCTCGGCGACGTGCACGGCCAGATCTTCGTGTTCTTCGTGCTGACCGTCGCCGCAGCGGAAGCCGCGATCGGTCTCGCGATTCTGGTGACCCTGTTCCGTAAGCTCGACACGATCAATGTCGAGGATCTCGATCAGCTCAAAGGTTAATTTCAGGCAACGCTGTTATGTCAACGACACTCAATGAAAACCTGCTGCTGGCGATTCCGCTCGCTCCGCTGGCCGGCTCGCTGATTGCGGGGCTGTTCGGGAACGCAGTCGGGCGCAAGGGCGCACACCGGATCACGATCCTCGGCGTAATGATCGCGTTCCTCCTGTCGGCGAAAGTCTTCGCCGACGTCGTGATGGGCGGCGCGAGCTTCAACGCGACCGTCTACGAATGGATGCGGGTCGGCTCGCTGAAGCTCGAAGTCGGCTTCCTCGTCGATTCGATGACGGCGATGATGATGGTCGTCGTGACCTTCGTGTCGCTGATGGTGCACATCTACACGATCGGCTACATGCAGGAAGAGGACGGCTACCAGCGCTTCTTCTCGTACATCTCGCTGTTCACGTTCTCGATGCTGATGCTCGTGATGAGCAACAACTTCCTGCAGCTGTTCTTCGGCTGGGAAGCGGTGGGTCTGGTGTCGTACCTGCTGATCGGCTTCTACTTCACGCGTGAGAGCGCGATCTACGCGAACATGAAGGCGTTCCTCGTGAACCGCGTGGGCGACTTCGGCTTCCTGCTCGGCATCGGCCTGCTGCTCGCGTTCGCGGGTTCGATGAACTACGGCGAAGTGTTCGCGAAGCGTGCCGAGCTCGCCAGCCTGCACTTCCCGGGCACCGATTGGGGCCTGCTGACCGTCGCCTGTATCTGCCTGTTCATCGGCGCGATGGGTAAATCGGCACAGTTCCCGCTGCACGTGTGGCTGCCCGACTCGATGGAAGGCCCGACCCCGATCTCCGCGCTGATTCACGCGGCGACGATGGTGACCGCCGGCATCTTCATGGTGTCGCGCATGTCGCCGCTGTTCGAACTGTCGGATACCGCGCTGTCGTTCATCACGGTGATCGGCGCGATCACGGCGCTGTTCATGGGTTTCCTCGGCATCATCCAGAACGACATCAAGCGCGTGGTCGCGTATTCGACGCTGTCGCAGCTCGGCTACATGACTGTCGCGCTCGGCGTATCCGCGTACCCGGTCGCGCTGTTCCACCTGATGACGCACGCGTTCTTCAAGGCGCTGCTGTTCCTCGGCGCGGGCTCGGTGATCATCGGCATGCACCACGACCAGGACATCCGCAACATGGGCGGCCTGCGCAAGTACATGCCGATCACGTGGATCACGTCGTTGATCGGCTCGCTCGCACTGATCGGCACGCCGTTCTTCTCCGGCTTCTACTCGAAGGATTCGATCATCGAGGCCGTGAAGGAATCGCATCTCGCGGGTTCGGGCTTCGCGTACTTCGCCGTGGTCGCAAGCGTGTTCGTGACGGCGCTGTACTCGTTCCGCATGTACTTCCTCGTGTTCCACGGCGAAGAGCGCTTCCGCAACCCGAAGCATCCTGAATCGCCGATGGGCATGGCGGCCGCGCACGGCCACGACGATCACGGCCACGGCCATGGTCACGACGACCACGCGCACGAACCGCACGAGACCCCGTGGGTCGTGTGGCTGCCGCTCGTGCTGCTCGCGATTCCGTCGGTCATCATCGGTGCGATCGCGATCGGCCCGATGCTGTACGGCAGCTTCTTCGAACATGGCGTGGCCTTCGACAAGGTGATCTTCATCGGCGAAAACCACCCGGGCCTCGAAGAGCTGGGCAAGGAATTCCACGGCTGGGCCGCGATGGGCCTGCACTCGCTGACGACGCTGCCGTTGTGGCTCGCGATTGCCGGCGTCGTGGTCGCGTGGTTCCTGTACCTGAAGCGTCCTGAGCTGCCTGCCGTGATCCGCCGCGCGTTCGGCCCGATCTACACGCTGCTCGACAACAAGTACTACATGGACAAGATCAACGAAGTGGTGTTCGCCCGTGGTTCGGTGGCGATCGGCCGCGGCCTGTGGAAGGAAGGCGACGTCGTCGTGATCGACGGGCTCGTCAACGGCAGCGCCAAGTTCATCGGCTGGTTCGCCGGCGTGATCCGCTTCCTCCAATCCGGTTACATCTATCACTACGCGTTCGCCATGATCATCGGCATGCTGGGGCTCCTGACCCTGTTTGTAACGCTCGGCGGCAAATAAGGCGAGGGGACAAGAACAATGCACGCTTTTCCGATTCTCAGTACCG
The DNA here is from genome assembly GCF_905339875.1 of Burkholderia sp. BCC1998. Lineage (NCBI taxonomy): Bacteria > Pseudomonadati > Pseudomonadota > Betaproteobacteria > Burkholderiales > Burkholderiaceae > Burkholderia > Burkholderia sp. BCC1998. Next base: position 18,556 of record NZ_CAJPHE010000004.1, on the reverse strand, counting down.
CGATCTGGTTGCCGATCGTTTTCGGCCTCCTGGTACTCGCGGTAGGTAACGACAAAAATCCGGGGACGGCCCGCTGGGTCGCGCTGATCGGCTCGCTGCTCGGTCTCGCGGTCACGATCCCGCTGATCACGGGCTTCGACTCGAGCACGGCTGCGCTGCAGTTCGTCGAGCAGTCGACCTGGATCGAACGCTTCAAGATCTCGTACCACCTCGGCGTCGACGGCATCTCGATGTGGTTCGTCGTGCTGACCGCGCTGATCACGGTGATCGTCGTGATCGCCGCGTGGGAAGTGATCACCGAGAACGTCGCGCAGTACCTGGCGGCCTTCCTGATCCTGTCCGGGATCATGATCGGCGTGTTCTCGGCCGCTGACGGCCTGCTGTTCTACGTGTTCTTCGAGGCGACCCTGATCCCGATGTACATCATCATCGGCGTGTGGGGCGGCCCGAACCGCGTGTATGCGGCATTCAAGTTCTTCCTGTACACGCTGGCCGGCTCGCTGCTGATGCTGGTCGCGCTGATCTACCTGTACACGCAGACGCATTCGTTCGACCTCGCGACGTGGCAGGGCGCCAAGATCGCGATGACGCCGCAGATCCTGCTGTTCATCGCCTTCTTCCTCGCGTTCGCGGTGAAGGTGCCGATGTGGCCGGTGCACACCTGGCTGCCGGACGCGCACGTGGAAGCGCCGACGGGCGGTTCGGTCGTGCTGGCGGCGATCATGCTGAAGCTCGGCGCATACGGTTTCCTGCGCTTCTCGCTGCCGATCACGCCTGACGCAAGCCACTTCCTGGCACCGGTCGTGATCACGCTGTCGCTGATCGCGGTGATCTACATCGGTCTCGTCGCGATGGTGCAGGCCGACATGAAGAAGCTGGTCGCGTATTCGTCGATCGCGCACATGGGCTTCGTCACGCTCGGCTTCTTCATCTTCAACCAGCTCGGCGTCGAAGGCGCGATCGTCCAGATGATCTCGCACGGCTTCGTGTCGGGCGCGATGTTCCTGTGCATCGGCGTGCTGTACGACCGCGTACACTCGCGCCAGATCGCCGATTACGGCGGCGTCGTGAACGTGATGCCGAAGTTCGCGGCATTCGCGATGCTGTTCTCGATGGCCAACTGCGGCCTGCCGGGCACCTCGGGTTTCGTCGGCGAGTTCATGGTGATTCTCGCGGCCGTCCAGTACAACTTCTGGATCGCATTCGGCGCGGCATTCACGCTGATCCTCGGCGCGGCCTACACGCTGTGGATGTACAAGCGCGTGTACTTCGGCGCGGTCGCGAACGATCACGTTGCCAAGCTGAAGGACATCGGCCGTCGCGAATTCGTGATGCTGGCCGTGCTCGCCGCGTTCACGATGCTGATGGGCCTGTATCCGAAGCCTTTCACCGACGTGATGCACGTTTCCGTGGAAAACCTCCTCTCCCAAGTCGCGCAGTCGAAGCTGCCGCTGGCCCAGTAATCGCGAGCGGAGGAACTCAAGATCATGAACGCTCCTATGAATGTCCTGTTGCCTGACGCGCTGGTGATGGTCGCCATCGTCGTCGCATGGCTGAACGACACCTTTACCGGTGCCGCTGGCCGCCGCCTGACCTATCTGATCGCGGTGGTTTCGTCGGTCGTCGCCGGCGTGTGGTTCGCGGTGCAGGCGCTCGACCCGCAGCCGTACTACTTCTTCTCGCGGATGGTCGTCGTCGACTCGTTCGCGAGCATGATGAAGGCCGTCGTGTCGATCGGCTTCGCGGTCTCGCTCGTCTATTCGCGCAAGTACCTCGAAGACCGCGACATGTTCCGCGGCGACGTGTTCCTGCTGGGCATGTTCTCGCTGCTCGGTCAGCTGGTGATGGTGTCGGGCAACAACTTCCTGACGCTGTACCTCGGCCTCGAACTGATGTCGCTGTCGCTGTACGCCGTCATCGCGCTGCGCCGCGATGCCGCGCAGTCGAGCGAAGCCGCGATGAAGTACTACGTGCTGGGCGCGCTCGCGTCGGGCTTCGTGCTGTACGGCATCTCGATGCTCTACGGCGCGACCGGCTCGCTCGAGCTGGGCGAGGTGTACAAGGCGGTCGGCGGCAACACCGACGCAGCCGTGCTGATGTTCGGCGTGATCTTCATCGTCGCCGGTATCGCGTTCAAGCTCGGCGCCGTGCCGTTCCACATGTGGGTGCCGGACGTCTACCAGGGCGCACCGACCGCGATGACGCTGTTCGTCGGCGGCGGCCCGAAGGTTGCCGCGTTCGCGTGGGGCCTGCGTTTCCTGGTGATGGGCCTGCTGCCGCTCGCACAGAACTGGCAGACCGCGCTCGTGATCCTCGCCGCGCTGTCGCTGATCGTCGGTAACATCACCGGTATCGTCCAGCGCAACATCAAGCGGATGCTCGCGTATTCGGCGATCTCGAACATGGGCTTCGTGCTGCTCGGCCTGCTCGCCGGCATCGTGAAGGGCGACGCGGCCGCACCGGCAAACGCGTACAGCTCGGCGATGTTCTACGCGATCGTCTACCTGATCACGACGCTCGGCTCGTTCGGCGTGGTGATGCTGCTCGCACGCCGCGATTTCGAAGCGGAAACGATCGACGACTTCAAGGGCCTCAACAAGCGCAGCCCGGTGTTCGCGTTCGTGATGATGGTCATGATGTTCTCGCTGGCAGGTATCCCGCCGACCGTCGGCTTCTACGCGAAGCTCGCGGTGCTCGAGGCGACCGTCAATGCGGGTCTTACGTGGCTGGCCGTGCTGGCCGTGATCACGTCGCTGTTCGGCGCGTTCTACTACCTGCGCATCGTCAAGCTGATGTACTTCGATGCACCGCAGGATACGGCTCCGGTCACCGGCGATTTCTGCAAGCGCACGATCCTCGTGCTGAACGGCCTCGCGGTCGTCGTGCTCGGCCTGATCCCGAGCCCGCTGCTGACGGCCTGCCTGCAGGCGATTCGTCACACGCTGCCGCTGTAATGTCGGCAGCCGGCTGGTTCATCGTGCTGTTGGCGCTCGTCTGCGCCAACCTGCCGTTCCTGAACCAACGCCTCTTCGCCGTCGTGCCGATCGGTGCGACGAAGAAGAACGCGTGGGTTCGGATCGGCGAGCTGATCGTGCTGTATTTCGTCGTCGGCGCGCTCGGCTTCTGGCTCGAGTCGCGCGCCGGCAACCGCTTCGAACAGGGCTGGCAGTTTTACGCGATCACGTTCAGTCTCTTTGTCGTGTTCGCGTTCCCCGGCTTCACGTTCCAGTATCTCGTCAAACGACGCTGACGGCTTCGGCCGTCGCGCTCATTCTTGGAGCCGCCGATGGCCGAACTACCCAATCACGACGCCGCACTGACCGAAACCTGTCTCGAGAGCGAGGCGATTTTCGAAGGCTCGTTCCTCAAGCTGAAGCGCGATACCGTCCGTCTGCCGGACGGCAAGCAGGCCACGCGCGAATACGTCCAGCACCCGGGCGCGGTGATGGTGATCCCGCTGTTCGACGACGGCCGCGTGCTGATGGAAAGCCAGTACCGCTATCCGATCGGCAAGGTCATGGCCGAATTCCCGGCCGGCAAGCTGGATCCGAACGAAGGCGCGCTCGCCTGCGCGGTGCGCGAACTGCGCGAGGAAACCGGCTACACGGCACGCGAATACGTGTTCCTGGCCCGGATTCACCCGATCATTTCCTATTCGACCGAATTCATCGACCTGTATCTCGCGCGCGGCCTGACGGCCGGCGAGCGCAAGCTCGACGAAGGCGAATTCCTCGAAACCTTCACGGCGACGCTGCCCGACCTGCAGGAGTGGGTGCGCACGGGCCAGATCACCGACGTGAAGACGATCATCGGCACGATGTGGCTCGACAAGGTGCTGTCCGGCGCCTGGCCGCTGGGTCCGGTCGAGCAGCCCTGACGACGCGTCAGCGGCGGGTGGGGCGCCGCGTTACAATCGGGTGACGCGGTTGCTGGCCGGCCGCGCGATCCTGGTTTAGCACGATCGTTCACAAAAGCGCGTTTTGCGCTACACTCGTCACACGCCCTGATTCAGCATGAAGGTCCTCGATTTACAGTGCCCGCACGGCCATCGGTTCGAAGGCTGGTTCGCTTCCGCCGATGAGTTCGAAGCGCAGTTGTCCCGCAAGCTGGTCGAATGTCCGGTGTGCGGGACGACCGAGATCAACCGGATGCCGTCGGCGCCTCGCCTGAACCTGTCGGGCGCGACGCAGGCCCAGCCGGCCGATCCGCGTGCGCTGCAGGCGCAGGTGATGCGCGCGCTGCGCGAGGTGCTGGAGAAGACCGAGAACGTGGGCGAGCGCTTCGCCGAGGAAGCGCGGCGCATCCATTACAACGAGGCGCCGGCACGCAGCATTCGTGGCGTCACGACGCCGGAGGATGCGCAATCCTTGGCCGAAGAAGGCATCGACGTGATGCCGCTGCCGATTCCTGCCGCGCTGAAAGAACCGCTGCAATGACGTATGCAGTGTGTCCTTGGCGGCCCGGACGGCCGCGGCCAGGAGACACTGCGCATGGATCTGGATTATTCCCCCGCCGACGACGCGTTCCGCGTCGACGTCCGCGCCTGGCTCGAGGCCAATCTGCCTCACGCACTGCGCGCCAAGGTACTCGATCACAAACGACTCGACCGCGAGGATTTCGCGAGCTGGCACCGGATTCTCGGCCAGCGCGGCTGGTCCGCGCCCGCATGGCCGGCCGAATACGGCGGCCCGGACTGGAACGCGACGCAGCGGCACATCTGGGATGAGGAGTGCGCACGCATCGGCGCGCCGACCGTACTGCCGTTCGGCGTGTCGATGGTCGCGCCGGTGCTGATGAAATACGGCAGCGAAGCGCAGAAGCGCCATTATCTGCCGCGCATTCTCGACGGCACCGACTGGTGGTGCCAGGGCTATTCGGAGCCGGGCTCCGGGTCGGACCTCGCATCGCTGCGCACGCGCGCCGAACGCCACGGCGATCACTACGTCGTCAACGGCCAGAAGACCTGGACGACACTCGGCCAGTATGCGGACATGATGTTCTGTCTCGTGCGCACCGATCCGGCGGCGAAGAAGCAGGAGGGCATCTCGTTCCTGCTGATCGACATGAAGACGCCCGGCATCACCGTGCGTCCGATCATCACGCTCGACGAGGATCACGAAGTCAACGAAGTGTTCTTCGAGGACGTGAAGGTGCCCGTCGAGAATCTCGTCGGCGATGAAAACCGCGGCTGGACCTACGCGAAATACCTGTTGGGCCACGAGCGCACCGGCATTGCACGCGTCGGCGCGTCGAAGCGCGAGCTCGCATTCCTGAAGCGCGTGGCATCGAACCAGCGCAAGAACGGCAAGCCGTTGCTCGCCGATCCCGTGTTCGCCGCGAAGGTCGCGGCGCTCGAGGTCGAGCTGATGGCGCTCGAGGTGACGGTGCTGCGCGTCGTGAGCCGCGAGACGAGCGGCAAGGGGCCGGGCCCCGAGGCATCGATGCTGAAGATCAAGGGCACCGAGGTGCAGCAGGCGCTCACCGAGCTGATGTTCGAGGCGATCGGGCCGCTCGCCGCGCCGTTCGATGTCCCGTTCCTCGAGGGCGAGCGCGAACACAGCAGCGCGGGCGACGACGATGCGGCGCCGCTCGCCGCGTACTACTTCAATTACCGGAAGACGTCGATCTACGGTGGTTCGAACGAGATTCAGAAGAACATCATCGCGCAGATGATCCTGGGGCTGTGATCAGGGAACGGAGACAACCATGGATTTCAGCTTTACCGATGAGCAGCAACAGTTCGCCGACGCGCTGCGCCGTTATCTCGGCGAGCAATACGGTTTCGACGCGCGCCAGGCCATCGTGCGCAGCGAGGCGGGCGTGTCGGACGCACAATGGAGCGCATTCGCGGAGTTGGGCCTGACCGCGCTGCCCGTGCCGGACGCACAGGGCGGATTCGGCGGCGGCCCGGTCGACATGCTGGTCGCGATGCAGGAGCTCGGCCGCGCACTCGTGGTCGAGCCGTATTGGGCGACGGCGGTCGGTATCGAGGCGCTGCGCATCGCCGGGTCCGGCACGGGCGACGATGCCGCGCTGCTGGAAGCGATCGCACAAGGGCAGAAGCGCGTTGCCGTTGCATTCCACGAACCGCGGGCGCGCTACGACCTGTACGAACTCGAAACGCATGCGCGCGAGCAGGGCGGCACGTACCGGCTGACCGGCATCAAGTCGATCGTTCAGCACGGCGCACAGGCCCATGTGTGGATCGTGCCCGCGCGCGTCGACGGCGGCGGCATCGGCCTGTTCGTCGTCGATCGCGATGCCGCGGGCGTGAAGCTCGTCGACTACCGGACGATCGACGGCCAGCGCGCCGCGACGATCGAGTTCAAGGAAACGCCCGCGCGGCAGTTGACGGGCGGCGCACGCGATGCGGCCGCACTCGAGCAGATTGCCGATTACGCGACCTTCCTGCTCTGCGCGGAAGCGGTCGGCGCACTCGACGAACTGAACCGCGCGACGGTCGAATACACGAAGACGCGCGAACAGTTCGGCGTGCCGATCGCGCGCTTCCAGGCGCTGCAGCACCGGATGGTCGACATGCTGATTCACGCGGAGCAGGCGCGCTCGCTGACCTACCTGGCCGCCGTTCGTTACGCGGGCGGCGACGCCGACGCGCGGCGCAAGGCGGTGTCGGCCGCGAAGGCGCGGGTCGGCGCGGCCGCGCGCTTCGTCGGCCAGCAGGCCGTGCAACTGCACGGCGGCATGGGCGTGACCAACGAGGTCGCCGCCGCACACCTGTTCAAGCGGCTGTCGATCATCGAGACGACCCTCGGCGACACCGATCATCACCTTGCGCGCATCGCGGCCCTGCCGGATTTCGCGCAGACCGACGCGGCATGACGGCGACGTGCGAGCGCGCTACAGGAGATAGACAGTGGGTATCAGTTACGAAGATCTGGAAGTCGGCAGTACGACCGAAATCGGCCGCTATACGTTCGAACCGGACGACATCAAGGCGTTCGCGCAACGCTACGATCCGCAGCCGTTCCACCTCGACGAGGAAGCCGGCAAGGCCTCGCCGTTCGGTGGACTGGTCGCGAGCGGCTGGCATACGTGTTCGGTGTTCATGAGCCTGCTCATCAAGAAGCTCGGGCCGGATTCGACCAGCATGGGCTCGCCCGGCATCGATTCGATCCGCTGGCTCAAGCCCGTGCGTGCCGGCGACACGATCACGATGTACCAGAAGGTCCACGACAAGCGCGTGTCGGCGAGCAAGCCCGATCGCGGCATCGTGTCGACGGAGTGGATCGGCCTCAACGGTGCCGGCGACACGGTGATCACCGTGCATACCAAGGTGATCTTCGGGCTGCGCCATCCGCAAGGAGCGCGTGCATGACGGACGTGACATTGCCGCTGATCGCGTCGACGCAAGCGTTGCTCGAGCGAGTCGGCGCGGAACCGCTCGCGAGCGGCTGGGTCGAGATCGACCAGCGCCGGGTCGACGGGTTCGCCGACGCGACCGGCGATCACCAGTGGATTCACGTCGATCCCGAGCGTGCGCGGCGCGAGTCGCCGTTCGGCGGCCCGATCGCGCACGGCTTCCTGACGCTGTCGCTGATTCCCGCGCTGATGACCGATGCGATGCGCTTCGAGCAGAAGATGGGCGTGAACTACGGACTGAACCGCGTGCGGTTCCTGAAGCCGGTGCCGGTCGGCGCACGCGTGCGCGCGCTGTTCGCGGTGAAGGAAGCCGCGCAGGCCGCGCGGGGCGGCGTGCAGGTGACGTGGTCGGTGTCGATGCAGGTCGAGCGTCCGGATGCGCCGTTGCCCGTTTGTTCGGCGGAATTCATTACGCTGCACTACTTCTGATGCGCGCGGCGGCAGCGACGGATGCCGCTGCGTCGCACGGCGCGCGGTGCTTCAGTGCTTCGCGTATTGCGTCGCGCCGAACAGCATCTCGCGTGCCTTGTCGTCCTGCAGCGGCTTGCGCAGCGACGCGAGTACTTCGACGCCGCGCTGCACGGCGGCACGCGCGGCAATGGCTTCATGCCAGCGCTTCACGTTCGGCAGTTCGTCGAGCACGATGCCCTGGTTTTGCCACGAACGCGTCCACGGGAACGTCGCAATGTCCGCGATCGTGTACGTGTCGCCCGCGAGATAGGCGGATTCGCCGAGGCGCTTTTCCATCACGTTGTACAGGCGCTTCGCTTCGTTCGTGTAGCGATTGACCGCGTACTCGATCTTCTCCGGCGCATACAGCCGGAAGTGATGCGCCTGGCCGAGCATCGGGCCGACGCCGCCCATCTGGAACATCAGCCATTCGAGCGTCGCGTAGCGCGCGGCCGGCTCGGTCGGCAGGAACTTGCCGGTCTTTTCCGCCAGGTAAACGAGGATCGCGCCGGATTCGAACAGCGAGATCGGCTTGCCGCCGGGGCCGTCCGCGTCGACGATCGCGGGGATCTTGTTGTTCGGGCTGATCTTCAGGAATTCGGGCTCGAACTGGTCGCCCGCACCGATATCGACCGGATGCGCACGATACGCGAGGCCTGTTTCCTCGAGCATGATGTGTACCTTGTGGCCGTTCGGGGTCGCCCAGCTGTAGACGTCGATCATCGTCAACTCCTTTATTGCATGCGCGAAAACGGCGCCGACAGGGCGCCGCGACAGGCGGTCATTAGAGCATGGATCGATGCGGGCTGCAGGCGACGGCAACGTGCGGCCACGCGCCTGCGCGCGCGTGTCGCCGAGGCAGCGGAACCGGCGTTCGAGCGGTGGCCGCGCGCCGGATCAGCGCTTGTAGCGCGGCTGGCGTTTCTCGAGGAATGCGGTAATGCCTTCGAACGCGTCCGCGTGATGCAGTGACGCGACGAAGTGATCGCGCTCGGTGCCGAGGTGCGCATCGAGCGGCTGCGCGGTCGCATCGTCGAGCAATGACTTGATGCGTGTCAGCGCGTTCGGCGAGATGCCGGCAAGCGAGTCGGCCCACGCGAGCGCGTCGGACAGCACGGCACCGGGCGCGGCGAGCCGGTTGACGACGCCGAGCGCATGCAGGCGTTCGGCCGCGACAGGCTTGCCCTCGAACAGGATTTCGGCGGCGAGCGCACGCGGCAGCGCACGTGCGAGGAACCACGAGCCGCCGCCGTCGGGCGTGAGGCCGACGCGTGCGTACGACATCACGAACTTCGCATCGTGCGCGGCAACGATCAGGTCGCACGCGAGCGCGAGCGAGAAGCCCGCGCCGGCCGCGGCGCCTTCGACGGCCGCGATCACGGGCTTCGTCGTTGCGCGCAGCGCCGTGATCCACGCGCCGAGCTGATCGATGCTGTCGGCCTGGTAGGACGGATCCTTCGAGCGGTTGTCGAGCAGCCGGTTCAGGTTGCCGCCCGCGCAAAAGAAGCGATCGGCCCCCGTGAGCACGACCGCGCGAATCGCGGGATCGCGCTCGGCGGTGGCGAGCGCTTCGACGCCGGCCGCATACATGTCGGGATGCAGCGCGTTGCGCGCGCCGGGATTGGACAGCGTGAGGACGAGCGTCGATTCGCTTTCGGGCGGACGCGAGGCCAGCAGTTCAGCACTCATGCGAGTGTGTCTCCATCGAATGGCGGGGTTGCGGCGTCGCATGTTGTGCGGGCTTGCGCGCCTACCCGTGAGGATGATGCCGCAGCGGATGTATCGTTGTCTTGACGGACGCGAAACTGCTTTAGACTAGCACGAACGTGCTTTTCAGCGCGACGCATCCCGATGCGGCCGGCATCACTGCGGCCGCGCCTCAGCAACGAAGGAGACTCCGATGCTACAGCTGTGCGGTATTCCGTTGTCCAACTATTACAACAAGGTGAAGTTTGTCCTGCTCGAGCATGGCATCCCGTTCGAGGAATCGGCATGCGGTCTGCCGATCAACGATCCGGCACTGCTTGCCGATTCGCCGCTCGGCAAGATTCCGTTCCTGAAGACGGAAGAGGGCGCGCTGTTCGAGTCGCAGGTGATCATCGAGTATCTGGCGGCGCGTTATCCCGACAAGGCCATTTTCCCGGCCGGGCCGTTCGCGGCCGCGAAGGTGCGCGAACTCGTCGAGACGCTCGAGCTGTATCTCGAATGGACCGCGCGCGAGGTCTATACGGAAGCGTTTTTCGGCGGCAAGGTCAGCGACGGGATGAAGGCGCACGTCGAGAAGCGCCTGCCGCGCGCGATCGATGCGTTCAAGCGGATGACGCAGTTCTCGCCGTACGTGCTCGGTGACACGTTCGGTCTTGCGGACATTGCGGCAGCGATCCATCTGCCGGTGATCGGGATGGCGACGAAGGCCGTCTTCGGCCGCGATTTCCTGCTCGACGCCGGCATCGACTGGAAGGCGCACGTGAAGCTGGTCGGCGAGCGGCCGGCCGCGCAGCGCGTGGCGGCCGATCGCAAAGCCTACGTCGAGGCGGCGAGCGCCGCGCGTTCGTAAGCGCGGTGCGGGCGCGGTGTCATGCCGCGCCCGGCCGCCGAGGCAAGCCTTACAGGCGCGCGAGCCGTTCGAGTGCGGATGCGAGCGTGCTTTCCTGCTTTGCAAAGCAGAAGCGCACGACGCCCGACTCGTGCGGCTCGTGGTAGAACGCCGACACCGGAATCGCCGCCACGCCGATCTCCGACGTGAGCCACTTCGAGAATTCCGCTTCGGGCAGATCGCTGATCGCCGAATAGTCGACGCACTGGAAGTACGTGCCGGTGCACGGCAGCAGTTTGAAGCGCGTGCGCTCGAGGCCGGCGCGGAAGAAGTCGCGCTTGTTCTGGTAGAAGCCGGCCAGCGTCAGGTACGGCGCCGGATCGCGCAGGTAGTCGGCGAGCCCGATCTGCATCGGCGTGTTCACCGTGAACACGTTGAACTGATGGACCTTGCGGAACTCCGCGGTCAGCGCGGCAGGCGCCGCGACGTAGCCGACCTTCCAGCCCGTCACGTGGTAGGTCTTCCCGAAGCTCGACACGATGAAGCTGCGCGCGGCCAGGTCCGGGTAGCGTGCGACGCTCTCGTGCCGCGCGCCGTCGTAGACCATGTGTTCGTACACTTCGTCCGACAGGATCAGCACGTTGGTGCCGCGCACGATCTCCTCGAGCCTGCGCATGTCGGCCTCGCGCCACACGGTGCCGGTCGGGTTGTGCGGCGTGTTGATCATGATCATCCGCGTCTTCGGCGTGATCGCGGCGGCCAGGCGATCGAACGGGATCGCATAGTCGGGCGCTTCCAGCGTGACGAACACGGGTTTGCCGCCGGCCAGTTCGATCGAAGGCAGATAGCTGTCGTAGGTCGGTTCGACGACGATCACTTCGTCGCCGGGATGCACCGCGCACAGGATCGCCGTCAGCAGGGCCTGCGTCGCGCCGGCCGTGACCGTGATCTCGGTGGCCGGATCGTAGCGCCGGCCGTAGACCTGCGCGATCTTGTCGGCGATCGCATCGCGCAACGGCGCGACGCCGGCCATCGGCGGATACTGGTTGTGACCGTTGCGCATCGCGGCCGCGACCGCGTCGACGATGCGCGGGTCGCAGTCGAAATCCGGGAAGCCCTGGCCGAGGTTCACGGCGCCTTTCTCGGCGGCGAGCGCGCTCATCACCGTGAAGATCGTCGTGCCGACGTTCGGCAGGCGCGAGGGGAAAACGGGAGTCGTAGGCATGTCGGTAGGAGCGTTCATCGATACGGTCGCAAGCGGGTGGCGCCGGGCTCGTCAGGCCGGCGTGGTGGGGGTGGCCGACGCGGCATCGAGCGCGCAGGCTTCGGTAAATGGCGCGGGCTGCGCGATCCGGAAGCCGAAGTCGCGTGCGGTGCGCTTCGCGAGCTTGAGCAGCGCACGGTCCTTCGACACGAGCCAGTCGGCCTGCGCGGCGCGCGCGAGCTCGAGAAACTTCTGATCGTCGCGGTCCTTGCACTTCGGCAGCGGCGGCGCGTCGGCGTCGACGGGCGGCGGCTCGACGAGGCGCGTCAGGCGGGCGACGGTCGCGAGCGCTTCGGCCTTGTCGATTCCGCGCGCCTGGAACTGCGGATAGTCGAGCACGAGCTCGAGTTCGTTCAGGCAGCGGCCGTCGATCACGGCGGCCAGCGTGCCGCGTTCGAGCGCCGCCCGGATCGGGCGGGTGGCGGGGTCGTCGAATACGAGTATGTCGATCCAGACGTTCGAGTCGAGCACGACGCGATGTGCGGCATGCGGGGCGAGGGAGCGGGTCATTCGTTACAATCGGTGGTTTTCGTCTGACCGCAAGGCACGGCGTGCCAGCGAGCCTCTATGATAATCGTTCTCTCCCCAGCCAAATCCCTCGACTACGATACGCCCGCCCACGTCCCGTCTTACACGAAGCCTGCATTCGTCGACGATGCGTCGGAACTGATCGACGGCCTGCGCAAGCTGTCGCCGCAGGACATCTCGACGCTGATGGACATCTCCGATCCGCTCGCGCGGCTGAACTTCCAGCGCTACGCGGACTGGTCGCCGACCTTCACGACGGCCAATGCGAAGCAGGCGGTGCTCGCGTTCAACGGCGACGTGTACGAAGGGTTCGATGCCAGATCGCTGTCGGCCGCCGATCTCGACTATGCGCAGCAGCACGTGCGCGTGCTGTCGGGCCTGTACGGGCTGCTGCGCCCGCTCGACCTGCTGCAGCCGTACCGGCTCGAGATGGGCACCCGTTTCGCGAACGCGCGCGGCAAGGATCTGTATGCGTTCTGGGGCGACCGCATCACGCGGGCACTGAACGAGCAGCTCGAGACGCGCAGCGGCGCGGCACGTGTGCTGGTCAACTGCGCGTCGACCGAGTACTTCAAGTCGGTCAAGCCGAAACTGCTGGCCGCGCCGATCGTCACGCCGGTGTTCGAGGACTGGAAGGGCGGCCGCTACAAGATCATCAGCTTCCATGCGAAGCGCGCCCGTGGCCTGATGGCGCGCTATATCGTCGAGAACCGCATCGCCGAGCCGGCCGCGCTGAAGGATTTCGCGGTGGAAGACTACGCGTTCGATGCCGCTGCGTCGAACGATTCGACTTACGTATATCGCCGGCGAATCGGCGAGTGACCGAGCCGGCCGTTCACGAGACGGCCGGTGCATGCATGAGGCCGGACACGTGGCAGACCGCCCGCTCCGGTCGCAATTGGAGAGACAGATGACCCTTTCGATCACCAGCAATTTCGACGCAGGCGCCGTCGACGTCGTGTCGTGCGACAGCCCGGACGCGATCCGGCTGCGCATACGCGGCGACAACCGCTCGGAATTCGCGCAATGGTTCTACTTTCGCCTGACGGGCGCGCGCGGCGAGCGGTGCGTGATGTCGTTCGAGAATGCAGCCGAATGCGCGTATCCGTCGGGATGGCGCAACTACAGTGCAGTCGCGAGCTACGACCGGGTCGACTGGTTCCGCGTGCCGACGACATTCGACGGCAAGACGATGACCATCGACCATACGCCCGAGTTCGACAGCATCTACTACGCGTATTTCGAGCCGTACTCGGAAGAGCGCCATGCGGCGTTCCTCGGCGCGGTTCAGCAATTGCCGCAGGCGAGCGTCGTCGAGCTCGGCCGCACGGTCGAAGGCCGTCCGATGTCGCTGCTGACGCTCGGTACGCCGGAAGTCGACGGGGCACCGAAGAAGAAGGTATGGATCATCGCGCGCCAGCACCCGGGCGAGACGATGGCCGAGTGGTTCGTCGAAGGGCTCGTCAAGCGGCTCGCCGGATGGGGCGACTGGGCGGGCGATCCGGTGGCGCGCAAGCTGTACGACCGCGCGACGTTCTACATCGTCCCGAACATGAATCCGGACGGCAGCGTGCACGGCAACTTGCGCACCAACGCGGCGGGCGCGAACCTGAATCGCGAGTGGATGGAGCCCGATGCCGAGCGCAGCCCCGAAGTGCTGGCCGTGCGCGATGCGATCCATGCGATCGGCTGCGACATGTTCTTCGACATTCACGGCGACGAGGATCTGCCGTACGTGTTCGTTGCGGGTTCGGAGATGCTGCCGAGCTTTACCGAGCAGCAGGGCAGGGAGCAGACCGCGTTCATCGAGGCGTTCAAGGTCGCGAGCCCGGATTTCCAGACCGAGCACGGCTATGCGGCGAGCAAGTACAAGGAAGACGCGCTCAAGCTCGCGTCGAAGTACATCGGCCATCAGTTCGGCTGCCTGTCGCTGACGCTCGAGATGCCGTTCAAGGACAACGCGAACCTGCCCGACGAGCGGGTCGGCTGGAATGGTGAGCGGAGCGCGGCGCTTGGCGCTGCGATGCTGGCGGCAATCCTGGCGCACGTCGAGACGTTCGCGTAAGCGCATCGTCGTCGATATGAAAAAAGCCGGCGCATCGCATGATGTGCCGGCTTTTCGGTTTCTGTCGTTGCCGCTCCGTCGTATCAGGACTTCTTCGCGGTTTTCTTCTTCACGGCACTCTTCTGGCCGCTGGATTTTTTCGTTGCGACGGCTTTCTTGCCGGTGCGGCCGGATGCCTTGGCCTTCACCTTGCCGCGGTGTGACTTGCCGTTGAACTTCTTCGTCGACGACGACGGCCGCTCGACGCGCGGCTTCAGCGGCGGCACGGGATCGTTCCAGCTGAACGCAAGCATTTGCTGACCGACGTAGCCGCAGCGGAATTTCAGCGGTGTCGGGTCGCTGCCGTCGCTGTGGACGCCGAGGCCATCCACGGTAACGATGTTGTCGACCTTCACGCGCTGCTTGCCCTGATCGAACGAATCGTTCCACGGCGTGATCGTCGCCTTGCCGCTTTCGAACGCGTTCGGCGCGAAGTCGACGCGATCGAAGGCCGACGACGTGCTGGCGATGAAGCTGCCGTGCGCCGCACAATCGGCGACGATCGGATCGGCGTGCATCTCGTTGACGAATTTGTTGATCAGTTCGGAGCGCTGGTCGAGGAGGTCGGCGAATACCGGTGCCGGAAGCGCAAGCGACAGGCCCGCGACACAGGCCGCCAGCTTGCCGAGCGCCCGGAAAATCCGGAGCGAGGCAGGTGAGCTGTCCATCTGGTTATTGGTGAGGAGCAAATGAGGCATCGGGCACGTATAGATGCCCGATGAAGATCAGGAGTTCAATCTTAGCGTAAAAAAGTTGTGCGGCAGTAGGCGTTGCACTCTCCCGCGCTGCGCAAACGGATCGCCGCGCGCACCGCTCGCATCGGGGCCGCCGCGTTCAGGCGCGCGGGCCGCCGAGGCGATAGCGCCGAACGTCGAACGTCGTGACCCACGCCGGACGATAGACAGCGATGAGCGCGGTGGCCATGCCGGTGAACCACGCTTCGCCGAGCGCGAGCAGCGCGGTGTTCAGCAGATAGCCGGCGGGAATCACGACGGGCACGCCGTCCGCGAGCGCGAGCTGGACACCGGCCGCGGCCGCGGCGACCGAGACGATCGCGATGGCCGGTGACAGGAACCCCTGGCCGATGATGAACGATGCGAGGTTGTGCGGGAGCCACGCGATCGCGGCGCGTTGCAGCAACGCGGACACGGCGACCGGTAGCGCACCGTAGATCAGATAGGTGAGACCGATGCCTTGCCACGGCGCATCGAAGACGATCGCGGCGACGGCCGTGACGGCACCCATCGCGATCAGCGCAAGCGTCCAGTCGAACAGCGTGACGAGCAGCGTCGCGCCGAGCAGGTGCATGACGATGCCATCTTCGAGCCACGCATTCGAGGCCCACAGCACCGTGATCGCAGTGACGAGCGCGAGCCACACGTGCTGGAGCGTTGCGTCCTGCAGCCGGACGAAGGGACGATTCCAGAGCGCGAGCACGAGCAGCGCCACGGCGGCGATCCAGCCACCGATGCCAACCCAGAGCGGAAGCGGTGTGAAAAGAAAACCCATGGGTCCATATTACTCGTTGAGCATCAAAGGTGGGAATCCGGACATGTCGACCGTCGCAATATCGAGACTGTCCGATCAGCGGTCGCGCCGAAACCGCGCCCGCGGTTCGGCCGCGAGCGGCAGGTCGCGAGTGCTGGTGTCCGCGGCAGGCAGCGGGTATGGACGGTCGTTCCGTTGCTTGCGCAGGGGGACCGGGCCGCGTTCGCCGATGACGGGCTTGCTTGCACGATCGCGGTTCGCCAGCAGCACCTCGAGATGGGGCGACAGCCAGCCGTTGTAGATCGCGACTGCGGCAGCGCGGTTTGCCGCGCCCAGCTGCTGGAAGATGCTGGCGAGGTGGATCTTCACGGTGCCTTCGCTGATGCCGAGCGTGCGGGCGATCATCTTGTTGGTGCTGCCCATATGGACGAAGCGCATGATCTGCGCCTGTCTAGGCGACAGGAGGCTGCTTGGCGGGCGGCGCGGCAGCGATCCGGCGAGCGTCTGGAAATGGGCATCGTGACGCGCCGCGGCGGCGGAAGGCAGCAGGCTGAGCGCGATCGGCGGGATGTAATGGCCGCCCAGCAGAACCATTTCGAGCGCCCGCACGATCAGGTGCGGCCGTGTGGAGTGCGGGATCACGCCCGCGACACCGTAGTTGTAGAAGCGCTGGATGGCCTCCGGCGTGGATTCGTCGATCAGCACCGCGGCGGGCGTCGGCGAGCAGGCGCTGCAGAGCGCCTGGAGTTCGCTGTGCCGCCCGACGTCCAGCCAGTCGATGGCAACGAGGTCGAAACGCTGGGTGCGCAGCAGCCGGCGCGCCTGGAAACCATCGGGCGCATCGTTGATGCGGGCGTGACGGTCGATCTGCCGCAGCAGGGCTTTCAGTCCGTCACGCCGTTCGGCGTCTGAGTTAAGCACCAGGAACCGCATATTCAACCTCCGTAAGGTGAGTCATTGAGCTGCCGTCGGCATGGGGTGGCTCCGATAATGACAAAAACCTTACACGATGTCTGCTTGGCTGAAAGGATTAGGAAAAGTCTGAAATTTCTCGTGAGGGAAATGCGGACGAAAAAAAAGCCGCTCCGGCAGGAACCGGGAACGGCTTCGTTGGGCAGGCTCAGCGGGCCTGCCGTGCACGATCAGTGAAAGTGCGGCTGGGCGGGCGATGCGTCTTCCGGCATTTCCGCGTGGACGATCTCGCCGAGCGGATCCGCATAGAGCGGCACGCCGCAGTCGTCGCAGTACTCGGGCTCGAAGCGGCCTGCGTGCCGGCGGACGTCGGTTACGCCGCATTCCTTCAACAGACTCACGATCTCCTCGAGCGGCCCTTCGATCGGTGCTTCGCCTTCGAGCGTCGCGCTGTCGATCGACACGTCGCCGTTCTCGCGACCGTACAGCGGCCACACGACGCCATAGATCACGTCGTTGCTGGCACGTCGCGTGAAGCCGACGCGATACTCGTCGATCCGGCGCTCGCCAAAGCCCGCGACCACCGCGCGCAGCTCTTGCGGTGCCGCACCAAGTGTGTCGAAAAGATAACGGATGGCCGTTCGGACCGTGTGCGGACGGATGCGCTCGTCCGCATCGCGGCAGGCCGAGTAGTACGCGTCCGGAAGCAGGCATTCGAACTCGCAGCCTGGCAGGGCAGCCGACAGGTTCGGGCCGCCCTGGGCAGTCCATTGCTCGAGACACTGGCCGCGTTCGATCCGGTTGCCGTGTTCTTCCTCCTGCCAGCGAAACAGCGGTGCGCCGGCCGGCGCGGCGACGACGGCGAGCAGGAAGCGCGGGTCGGCCAGGATCGGTGAGGTTTCGGGCAGGTCGCCGAAGCTGAGCTTGGCGGCGTGCTGGCCGAGCGCCGCGTGCGCGAGCTGCTGGGCGAGCCGATAGGTCTCGACGTGGTGGCGCGGCAACTGGTCGATGCTGTACAGGAACGGGGCCAGCCCGACGAGCGTGCCGGTGGCGAGCACGTGCGCCTGCAGGTGCGTGCGCAGTGCGTCGGCGACGTCGCCTTTCAGCGGGCCCGACGGAATCATGTAGCGCGTCCAGGCGAGAACGGGAACGGCGACCAGCAGCGCATCGTACGGCTGGCCGTCGTGTTCGATCACCATCGATTCGCTATGCGTCTCGGCCATGTCGGCGAGCGCGCCATAGGCGTCGGGGTGGTTCTGCTGCAGATGGTCGAGTGCTGCGTCGAGCGTGGTCTGGTTGCCGTTGCGAACAATCTTGGCAAGCAGCGCATCGAGCTTCGCTTCCCAGAAGCGATCCTCGATGCGACTGCCCGAGGCGAAGAGCGCAAGCGACAGGCCGACCAGTTTGTCGGCGTCGGGGGGGAGGCGTTTGGCGATTCGCTGGCGCATATTACGTATAGAAAGAGGCGAAGAACCTCACATTCTAGTCCGTTCTTTGCGCCATAAGCGGTCTCGTGCTCCGGCATGGCCGGAAGGCCGAATCGGCGGGGATGAAAGAAAAATCCATCGAACCCCTTGCGCGATTGCCGGCAGGTGCTTAGAATCACGCCTCTTTCGCGCTAACGGAAACGCGGCGCGGGGGAAGAAGGGAAGCGGTGCTGTCGGGCTGGTCGTAGCGGCCTCGGCGGTGCAGGAAGTTGAACCCCAGCCGTCACAACGAAGCAGTTAAAAAGTTGTTGACGAACTGAAAAAGACGGTTCATAATCTCGCTTCTCTGCTGCTGAAAACGCGGCGCTGCTGAGAAACACGAAGTTTCTCGCAGACATGCTCTTTAAAAATTAACAGCCGATAAGTGTGGGCGCTTGATGGTAGCGAGCTGATCCTCGGATCAGAAA